>DATAQT010000023.1:0-22082 GCA_036264535.1 Paraburkholderia sp.
ATCGGCCCGATTCAGCTCGGCGGCGTGTGCGGCACGCTGATCGTCGCTCTGGTGCTCGGGCAGAGCGGCGCGCGCATCGCGCCCGATCTGAAGAACATCGCGTTCGCGCTGTTCATCTTCGCACTCGGCTTTACCGGTGGCCCACAGTTCTTCGCGAACATCGGGCGCGGCTGGCGCTATGGCGTGCTCTCGCTGGTCGAAATCGTCTCGGTGCTGGTGCTGATCATGATCGCGGTCAGCGTGATGCGGCTCGACATCGGCACCGCGGCTGGACTGCTCGCCGGCGCGGCGACCGAGTCGGCGGTGATCGGCACCGCGTCCGAGGCGATCGCGAGGCTCGGTCTCGGCGACGTGGAAACGCAGCGTCTGCAGGCCAATATCGTGACCGCTTACAGCGTCAGCTACCTGTTCGGCCTGATCACGATCGTGCTGTTTACGAGTCAGTTCGCGCCGCTGATGCTGCGTATCAACCTGCGCGAAGAAGCCGAGCGCGTGTGGCGCAAGCTCGGCGGCTCGGGCGCGTTCAGCGAGGGGCAGCGCGCGGCCGCGCCGGCGCTCGTCGGCCGCGCGTTTCGCATCGGCAAGGCCGCTGGCGTGACGGTGCGCGAGCTCGAGGCACAACACGGCTACAACCTGACCGTCGAGCAGATCGAGCGCAACGGCGCGGACCTGCCGGTCGGTCTGGACACGCGGCTCGCGACCGGCGACGTCGTGCTCGTCGCGGGACGGCGCGCCGCGGTCGTAGCGGCGTCGACCAGCCTCGGAGAGGAGGTGGTCGGCTCGGACTTCGGCCAGGTGTTCGCGCAACGGCTCGACGTGGTGCTGACGCGGCCCGACGTCAATGGGCTGACGGTCGCGCAGCTGCGCGCGCAGGCGAAGCCGGAGAACGCGCGCGGCGTGTATATCGCGGCGATCACCCGGCTCGAATCGACGATTCCCGCGCTGCCCGGCACCGAGCTGAATCGCGGCGACGTACTGACGCTGGTCGGCGCGAAAGCCGACGTCGAGCGCGGCGCGAAGCGGCTCGGCTACGTACTGCCGCCGACGCAAAAGACCGACTTCGTCTATCTCGGCCTCGGCGTGCTGGTCGGGATGGCGATCGGGCGGCTCGGCGGCAGCATCGGCGGCGTGACGCTCGCGCTCGGCACGGGCGGCGGCTGTCTGCTGTCGGGGCTGCTGTTCGGCTGGATCCGCTCGCGCCATCCGCTGATCGGTTCGCTGCCGTCGGCGGCCGCGCAGATCATCAAGGACTTCGGACTCGCGACCTTCATCGCCGCGGTCGGACTATCGGCCGGACCTGACGCGATCAAGCTGGTGCGCGAATACGGACTTGCGCTACCGCTCGCCGGCATTTTGATGGTGCTCGTGCCGGGCCTGCTGTCGCTGTGGATCGGCCATGCGCTGCTGAAGCTCGAAGCACCGATGCTGCTCGGCGCGATCGCGGGCCAGCAGTGCAGTACGCCGGCGATCAGCGCGCTGGTCGGCGTGACCGGCAATTCGACGCCGGTGATCGGCTACACGATCACCTACGCGTTGTCGAACATCCTGTTGCCTTTGATGGGGCCCGTGGTCGTGGGTCTCGCCGGCAAGCTCGGCTAGCCGGATTTGCCAAACGTGCATGCCGCGCGGCGCTTCGCACCGTGCGGCCCGGCGGGTGCCCGCGGCACCGGCGCGCGCCGTATCCGTACCGGGTATCGCCAACGAACCCGCCAACTACTCAGCGAGGTCACGATGGACTGGCTACACAACATCTTTCACAAGTCACCCGAGATGGCGCTGTTCCTGTCGCTCGCGGTCGGCTATTTCATCGGGCAGATCAAATTCGGCAAGTTCCAGCTGGGCGGCGTCGGCGGCTCGCTGCTCGCGGCGGTCGTGATCAGCCAGGCGGGCGTCACGGTCGACAACGGCGTAAAGGCGGTGATGTTCGCGGTGTTCATCTACGCGGTCGGCTACGACTCCGGGCCAGGCTTCTTCAACTCCCTGAACCGCAAGACGCTGCGCGAGATCGCGATGGCCGTGTTCCTCGCGGTTACCGCGCTGATCACGGTGGTGGTGTGCGCAAAGCTGTTCCATCTGAACAAGGGGCTCGCGGCTGGGCTCGCGGGCGGTGCGCTCACGCAGTCGGCGATCATCGGCACCGCGGGCGACGCGATCGCGCGGCTCGGCCTGCCCGCCGATCAGGTCAAGTCGCTGCAATCGGACGTCGCGATCGCGTACGCCGTGACCTACGTGTTCGGCTCGCTCGGCGCGATCATCGTGTGCGTGAACATCCTGCCGAAGTTCATGGGGCAGAGCTTGCGCGACGCGGCGATCGAAGCCGAGCGCGATCTGTCGGCGGGCACGCCGGCGCGCGCACCGGGTCAGGTGGCCGTGCTGCCCGAACTGATCGGGCGCGCTTACCGGATCGACTTCAGCGCCGGCAAGACCGTGCAGGCGGTCGAGTCGCTGCACGGGGAGAACCTGACGATCGAGCGCATCAAACGCGGCGGTCAGCCGATCGAGCCCGCGCCCGATGTCGTATTGCAGCCCGACGACGTCGTGCTCGTCGTGGGCCGTCGCGAGGCGGTCGTCGAGTTCGGCGCGAAAGGCAACGAGGTCGGCGATGCCGAGGACATCGGCGTCGTGATGCAAACGCGCGAGGGCGTGTTCACGCGCAAGGGCATGAATCACACGACGATCGCGGCCGCGCGCCAGCTGATCGATCGCGACACGCGGCACGGCGTCTACGTCCAGAGTATCTCGCGCGCCGGCCAGCCGCTGCCGGTGCTGCCCGAAACCGAGTTGCAGCATGGCGACGTGATTACGTTCTACGGCTCGCCGAAAGACACCAGGCGCGCGGTCGAAGCCGCCGGCTACGAGTTGCCGTACAGCAACAAGACCGACTTCATCTACATGGGCGTCGGCCTCGTCGTCGGGCTGTTGATCGGGCTCATCGTCGTCAACGTGGGCGGCGTGCCGCTCACGCTCGGCTCGGGTGGCGGCTGTCTGCTGTCGGGCCTGGTGTTTGGCTGGATGCGCGGCAAGCATCCGATGTACGGCGTGATGCCTTCGGCCGCCTCGCAACTGCTGAAGGACTTTGGGCTTGCCTCGTTCGTCGCGGTGGTCGGCTTGAACTCGGGCTTGCAGGCAGTCGTGACCGTCAAGCAGAGCGGCATGACGATCTTCCTGCTGGGCGTGTTCGTCACGCTGTTCCCGCTGCTCCTGACGATGCTGTTCGGCCGCTACGTGCTGCGCTACAACAACGCCGCGATTCTGGCCGGCGCGCTATCCGGCTCGCGCAGCGCGAATCCGGCGTTCGGCGGCGTGCTCGACAAGGCCGAAAGCGCGGTGCCGACCGTGCCGTTCGCGATCACCTATGCGATCGCGAACGTCGCGCTGACGCTGCTAGGGCCGCTGGTGGTCGGGCTCGTGTAGCGCGCGTGCAGCGAATCTGCACACCTCTTCATCGACCCTCATAGCCGGCCGCAACCGGGCAACCCGTCGCCACGCCGGCGTGTTTCACCTCTTCACTGGAGAACGCATCATGGCAAAAGAGAAGGGCGACAAGAAACGCTCGGACCAGAGCGCGGGTCTTGCCGCGCTGAGCCCGTTCGAACTGAAGGACGAACTGATCAAGGCGGCGGGCGGCGGTGCGGTCGAACGGCCCTCCAACCTCGCGATGCTCAACGCCGGCCGCGGCAATCCGAACTTTCTCGCGACGATTCCGCGCCACGGCTTCTGGCAACTCGGCCTCTTTGCGATGCGCGAGTCCGAGCGCTCGTTTGCCTATATGCCCGAAGGCGTCGGCGGCTTTCCGAGGCGCGAGGGGCTGGTCGAGCGGTTCGACCTGTTCCTGCGCGAGAACAAAGGCGTGCCTGGGATTGCCTTTCTCGCGAGCGCCATCTCGTACGTACGCGATAAGCTCGGACTGTCCGGGAGCGACTTTCTGTACGAAATGTGCGAGGGCATTCTCGCGTCTAACTATCCTGTGCCCGACCGGATGCTGAAGCTCTCCGAGATCATCGTCGGGCAGTATCTGCGCCGCGAGATGATCGGCAAGCATCCGTTCGTCGGCGAGTTCGACGTCTTCGCGGTCGAAGGCGGCACCGCGGCGATGACCTACATCTTCAATACGATGCGCGAGAACCACCTGATCAAGGCGGGCGACACGATCGCGCTCGGCATGCCGATCTTTACGCCCTACATCGAGATCCCGGCGCTGAACGACTACCAGCTGAACGTCGTGCATATCGATGCCGACGTCGCGCACGGCTGGCAGTACTCGAAGAAGGAACTCGACAAGCTGCGCGATCCGAAAGTGAAGGCGTTCTTCCTCGTGAATCCGAGCAACCCGCCGTCGGTGAAGATCGACGACGCGAGCCTCGAATATGTCGCCGACATCGTCAAGGAACGGCCCGATCTGATCCTGCTGACCGACGACGTGTACGGCACGTTCGCCGACAACTTCGTTTCGCTGTTCGCGCTCGCGCCGAAGAACACGATCCTCGTCTACTCGTACTCGAAGTATTTCGGCGCGACCGGCTGGCGCCTCGGCGCGGTGGCGACGCATCGCGACAACGTGCTCGACAGGCTGATCGGCGAATTGCCGGGCGACGCGAAGAAGGAGCTGCATCATCGTTACGAGTCGATCACGACCGAGCCCGACAAGCTGAAGTTCATCGACCGGCTCGTGGCCGACAGCCGCACGGTCGCGCTCAATCACACGGCCGGGCTGTCGACGCCGCAGCAGGTGCAGATGGTGCTCTTCTCGCTGTTCTCGCTGATGGACACGCCCGACGCGTACAAGAACGCGCTGAAGCGCCTCATCCGCAAGCGCAAGCAGGCGCTGTACGAAGAGGTCGGCATCGCGTTCGAGGACGACGACCCGAACAAGGTCGACTACTACACGATCGTCGACATCGAGTTCCTCGGTGAAAGAGCGTTTGGGCGTGAGTTCGTCGACTGGCTGCTGAAGAACACCGAGCCCTCCGAGCTGCTGTTCAGGCTCGCGCGCGAGGCGCGCGTGGTGCTGCTGCCGGGCCGCGGCTTCGGCACGCCGCATCCGTCGGGGCGCGTGTCGCTCGCCAATCTGAACGAGTCCGACTACCGCAAGATCGGTCGCGCGATGCGCAAGCTGATCGAGGACTATGTCGAGCGCTACAACGCGGCGACCGGCAGCAAGCTCGACAAGACCAAGGTGATGAAGTGACGGACACGGCTGGCTAGCCCGGCCAAAAAACTTGCGCAATCGCGCGGTTCGGTGAATCATCGGACGAACGGCCTCGAGCGGCGTACCTGCCGCGAGGCCGTTCGTTCCTTTGCGCTTCACATTCACTCACCGACCATGCCGACTTCAACCACCACTACCGTTGCTTCGTCCGTCCCCTGTCCGATTGTCGAATCACTCGACGCCATCCTTCCCGAAGAACCACTGCTGATGATGGGCGCGGGCCCCGTGCCGATTCCCGCCGCGGTCGCGAAGGCCAATGCGATCGTGATCAACCATCTGGGCGGCACGATGGCGAAGGTGGTGAACCAGGTGAAGACGATGGCGCGCTACGTGTTCCAGACGCAGTCGAAGTGGGTGCTCGGCGTCGCGGGACCGGGATCGGGCGCGATGGAGATGGCGATCTCCAATCTCGCGTGGGAAGGCACGCGCATGCTGTGCATCAAGAACGGCTTCTTCAGCGACCGCATGGCCGAAATGGGCCGGCGCGTCGGCGCGCAGGTGAGCGTGCTCGAAGTCGCGGACCGCACGGTCGCGAGTCTGGATCAGGTCGCCGACGCGCTGCGCCGCGAGCGTCCCGAGGTCGTCACGGTCGTGCAGGGTGAGACCTCGAACACCGTGTGGAATCATCATCTGAAAGACATCGCCGCGCTCGCGAAGGAAGCGGGCGCGCTCGTGATCGTCGACGCCGTCTGCACGCTGAGCACGATGCCGCTCGAAATGGACAGCTGGGGCATCGACGCGGTGATTACGGGCGGCCAGAAGGGCTTGTCGTCGATTCCGGGCGTGTCGCTGATCGCGTTTTCCGACGCCGCGTGGGCGCGCGTCAAAGGTCGCACGGTGCCCAATACGCACTGGTGCCTCGATGCGTCGCTGGCGGAAAACTTCTGGCACAACGCCGGCTATCACTACACGGCGCCGGTGTCGGGTGTGCTTGCGCTGCACGAGGCGCTGCGACTCGTCTGCGCGGAGACGCTGGAGAAGCGCTTCGCGCGCCATCTGAAATGCTCGCTCGCGTTGCAGCAGGGCGTCAGCGCGATGGGACTGCAGTTGTATGCACCGGAGAATTGCCGCCTGAACTCGGTGGTCGGCATCGAAGTGCCGGACGGCCTGAGTCCCGCCGACGTCTGTGCGCATATCTCGCGACAGCATCAGGTGGAAATCTCCGGCTCGTTCGGTCTGCCGATCGTGCGCATCGGCCAGATGGGCGAGCAGTGCCGCGAGCACAACCTGTTTCGCACCGTGCATGCGCTCGGCCGCACGATGGTCGACCTCGGCGTCAAGGTCGATCTGCCGGCGGGTGTCGCGGCGCTCGAGCGCGGTTTGTCCGAGGGTAAATAAACCATTTTCCGACGCGCTACGATTAGCATTCGCAGCGCGTATCTTTTGTGCGATCCAGCACTTTATCGGCTGAGTAGGGAGGTTTTTCCCGCGATTATCGCATTGCAATAAGTTAATGCTTCGCAACGTTTTTACATAACAATCGCGGGGTCGTCCAAACCCTTACGGAATAAGGCTCTCCGCCTTTCGAAAGGGTTTTTTATTTTCTTACTTTCTATTGTTCTCTGTGCGCCGGCGCACTTATCCAGAGCAGGCGGAAACGTAAAGTAGGTCACAGCAAGAGCAGCGCAATGCTCGAGCTGCGGTAAATCGTAAGTCCATGATTCGACACACGGCGCGTGCCCGGACGCGCCTGCCGCGCTCATGCAGGATTTCCGCCGGACCGAAGCTGTAACGCCAAAGCGCCCCCGCGAGGCGACAGAAAATGGATTTCTATCCGATTCGATAATTCGATCGCATGGAGTCTCGAAGCATGTCTTCGAGGGTTCACGCACGTACGAAGCAAGGAAATCGATACCATGGCGAGCACATACGATTCAGGCCAGTCGGCAGGGGTCATTGTTGGAGCGGAGTTAAACGGACTCGGGGTAGCGCGATCGCTCGCGCAGGCCCGTATTCCCGTTATCACAGTCGATACAAGGACCCGGGCGGCCACGTGGTGCCGACACGTTCACCCACATCAGGTGAAGAGTTTCGTTGGGAAAATATTTGTCGATGAAATGATTGAACTCGGCAAACGGTTCGATCGTCCGCCGGTTCTGATTCTGACCGACGAAGACGCGGTGCATGCGGTTTCGGAAAATCGCGCGGCGCTGTCGCACTGGTATCGGTTCCGCATGCCGGCCGACGACACCGTCAAGATGCTGTCGAGCAAGTCGCGCTTTCACGAATTCGCGCAGGGTCATGGTTTTCCGGTGCCGCGCTCGGTCGTGCTCGACCAGCTCGGCGACATCGAACGGCTGTCCGAATTGCGCTACCCGTGCGTGCTGAAACCGGACGACAAGCGCAACGTGCTGCGTGGCGAAAAAGAACGCGCGGTGCGCGTCGACACGCTGCAGCACGCCCGCGATCACGCGATCGCGATGCTCGCGACGCCGGGCGGCATCATCGCGCAGGAGTGGATCGAAGGGCCCGATAGCAATATCCACTTCACGCTGTTCTATCGCGGCGGCAACGGCGAGATGGTCAGCATGTTCACCGGCCGCAAGGTATTGAGCTCGCCGCCGGGCGTCGGCAATACCGCGATCTGCGTAGCCGCGCCCGAAGCACGCGGCGTGCTCGAACCGCTGACGCGGCGGTTCGCCGAGCAGGCCGGTTTCGACGGCATGGGCAGCATCGAGTACAAGTGGGACGATAACTATCACGAGTTCGTGATGGTCGAGCCGACGGTCGGCCGCACGGACTGGCAGGAGGAAATCGCGACGCTGTGCGGCGTCAACATTCCGCTTGCCGCGTACCGCCATGAGCTCGGCCTGCCGCCGCCCGCCGAGCGCCTGAGCCGCGTGCCGGTCGCGTGGCGCGCGACGTTTTCCGATCGTCCGCCGCCCGAATTGCTGAGCGAGCGCACCAAAATATTCGACGGCTATTTCCGCTGGAGCGATCCGTTTCCGGCGTTGCAACACTATTGCCTGATGAACCCGCTGCGACGCATGAAGCGCAGCTGGAAAAAAGCGATCAGGGCGCCCGAATCGCGTCAGGCCAAAGCCTGACGCGCGGCAATCAATGCCGTTCCGCCTGGAGACCAGCCATGTCTTTCACCGATACGATAATCATTGGCGCGGGGCCCTACGGGTCTTCTCTTGCCGCGCATCTGAAGGCCGTCGGCGTGGATCATCAGATCCTCGGCGAACCGATGGGCGCGTGGCGCAACTTGATGCCGCCCGGCATGCTGCTGCGCTCCGAGGCATTTGCGTCGAGCCTGCATGCGCCGTGCAGCGGCTTTACCGTCGAAGACTACTGCCGCCTGAAAGGCCTGCCTTACCGTCCGCTCGGCATGGCGCTGCCGCTCGAAACCTTCGTCGACTACGCGCTGTGGTTCCAGGCGAATCTGGTCGGCGAGATCCAGCCGGTCGACGTGCTCTCGTTGCGCCGCGTCGACGATCAGTTCCAGCTGTCGCTGAGCGACGGCCGCACGCTCGCCGCGCGCAGGGTCGTGATCGCGCTCGGCCTGAAGGGCTTCGCGCAAACGCCGTCGGCGCTGCGAGGCTTGCCGGCGCGCTTTGCGTCGCATTCGGAGCGGTATGGGAACCTCGAGTGGGCGAGTGGCAAGGACATTGCGATCGTCGGCGGCGGGCAGTCGGCGCTCGGACTGTCCGCGCTGCTCAACGAGCTCGGCGCGCGCGCGCACGTGCTGATGCGCGAGAGCAGCGTGGTGTGGCACGAGCGGCCGCAGGGCGGGCGCAACATCCTGTCGCGCATGAAGCATCCCGACGCGGGGCTTGGGCGCGGCTGGCGCTCGGTCTTCCTGTCCGAGTATCCCGGCGTGTTCCACATGCTCGATCCGAAGCGCCGCAAGCAGATCATGGAGCACACGTATGGCGCGTCCGGCGCATGGTGGCTGCATGATCGCGTGGTCGGCAAGGTACAGATCTCGCATCGCACCGAGCTGCGCTCCGCGGCGATCGAAAACGACCGCGTCGTGCTCAACGTGCTGACCAATGGCAGGGAAGCGCGGGTAAGCGCCGATCACGTGATCGCCGCGACCGGTTTCAAAACCGACATGCGGCAGCACGCGTTCCTCTCGACCGATCTGGCGGACGCGATTTCGAATCAGGGCGGCATGCCCGAGCTCACGGCCGACTACGAAACACGCGTGCGCGGCCTGTATGTGATCGGACCCGCGTCCGCGCACAGCTTCGGGCCCGTGATGCGCTTCGTCTATGGAACCAGGCACGCGTCGCCGACCGTGGCGCGGCACATCGTCCGTTCGTCGAAGGCGGGTGCGCGGCAACGCGCGTGGTCCGTCGCCCCCGCACCCATGCCGGAGCGCTCAGGTGAATAAGACCGATGCCATGGGCGCGCGAGCGCGCTCCGCGATGCGCGAGGCGCGCTCGCGCCTGTCCGATACTTATCGCGGGCGCCGTATGAAGCGCTACAAGGCCCTCGTGAAGGAGATGCTGGCGGGCTTCGTCGTGATGTCGGGTCTCGCATGGTGCACGCGCAAGCTGCTCTGGCGCGACCGTGTCGCCGTGCTGCTTTATCACGATCCCGATCCGGACACGCTCGACCGTCATCTGACCTATCTGGGCAAGCTGTGCGAGTTCGTGCCGTTGACCGACGTCAGCGCGCCCGGCCGCGGCCGGCCCCGCGTGGCGATCACGCTCGACGACGGCCACGCGGGCAACGCGAAGCTGCTGCCGGTGTTCATCAGGCACAACGTGCGTCCGACGATCTTTCTGTGCAGCCGCATCGTCGGCCGGCCGCGCAGTCACTGGTGGCTGCATCCGGGCTCACTGCGCGTCGGCCACGAACGTCTGAAACGGATGACGAACGACGAGCGCCTCGCCGCACTTGCCGAGCAAGGCTACCAGCAAGACGGCGACGACCGTCCCACCGGCCTGTCGATCGAAGAAATGCAGGCGATGCGCGAGCACATCGACTTTCAGGCGCATACGCGTTTCCATCCGATCCTCACGCATTGCAGCGACGAGGAAAGCGCGGCCGAAATCACCGACAGCCGCCACGAGATCGCGGCGCTGCTGCAACAGCCGTGCGAGCACTTCGCCTATCCGAACGGCAATTACGGCGATCGCGAAGTGGAGTTCGTACGGGCCGCGGGCTTCAAAAGCGCGCGCACCTGCGACCTCGGCTGGAACGATCAGCACACTGATCCATACCGGCTGCGCACGATCATCATCGACGATGCCGCGTCGACGCTGCGCTTCGCCGCGCAACTTAGCGGTATTGCGCTGTTCCTGCGCTATCTGCGTGAAGGCGGTGGCTGGCACGGCAAATTTCCACAGTTTTGAACACAGGGGATCGCCCGGACCAGGCCATTGGTCCGGGCGATGCCGTCCGCGCTTTTCACGTGACGGCACGAGAGGATTCGAACAGGAGGGGAACATGCAGCGCTGCAGGGTACTGGTGATCAACGACTACGCGCATATGGGCGGTGCGGAAGTGGTCTATCAGCAATCGGCCGAGCTGTTGGGCACGCTGCCCGGCGTCGAGGTCGAGCGTTTCGACAATAGCCAGTTTTCGGCGCGCTCGACGAAGCTGTCGCGCTCCTGGAACCTGACCGCCGCGCGCGCGCTCGAAAAGGCGCTGTACCGGTTCCGGCCGCATCGGCTGATGGTGCACAACTACCACAACGTGCTGTCGCCTTCGATCCTCGCCATGATCGCGCGGCACCAGCGCCATTTCGGTTACCGCGCGTACCACACGTGCCACGACTACCACCTCGTCTACTACAACCCGTCGCTGCAGTACTTCGACAAGGACAAGCATCCGATCATTTTGCCGCTCGACATGCTGCGCACGCGCGCGGCCTTCATGCTGCGCCCGACGCCCAAGGGTTTCGTGCACGACATGATGACGAAGGCGTGGTGGCATGCGGTCCGCGCGGCCTATCAGCCGGCCCGCGTGTTCGACAAGATTTTGTGCCCGGGCCCGTTCATGGAGGAAGCGCTACATCGCGTCGGCATTGAGAACACGGTCATCGTGCACAATCCGTCGGCGGTGCCAATCTCGATGCCGCCCGTCACGGTGCGCGGCAAGGAGCGCTTCAACCTCGCGTTCGTCGGACGGATCTCGCCGGAAAAAGGCCTGCTGCAATTCCTGCAGCTCTGCGAGGCGGCGGGTTTCGAGCGCATCAATTGCATCGGCGTGTACGGCGATGGGCCGGATCGCGAGGCGATCGAGCGGCGCTACGCGTCGCTGATCGCAGAGCGCAAGCTGATCCTGTTCGGCACGATGCCGCAGCAGCAGCTGTTTCCCGCGATGCGTGAGTTCGCCGATGCGGTCGTGGTGCCGTCGGTGGGCGCGGAGAACGCGCCGCTCGTCGTGATCGAAGGGGCGATGCTCGGTCTGCCGGTGCTGATTCGCGACGGCGGCGCGATGGCGACGACCGCGGAATCGGTCGGCAACAAGGTCAAATTCAAATTCGACCCGGACAGTTTGAAACGAGCGCTCGGCGAGCTGGCAATTCATCTGGCGGATGAACACAGGAAGTACCACGTCGACGAATATCTGCCGGAGCATTACGCGCGGCGTCTCGCCGAAATCATGCACATCGGCGAAAGTCCGACGCCCCGCGTGCCTTCGCGCCGACGTGCGCACTATGCAGATAATCCGCGTCCGGCGCCGTGAAAATAATCAGCGCCGATTGTGGCAAACGGCGTGTATAACCGCGCCGTTATCGTCATTTAAAAATGCGCTTTTTTATTGCGTTATTTGTCTGAAGCAATCGTGTGGCAATCGGCTTTTGTGTGCGCTGCCGAACGTTGTAAACAGGGCCTCTCTGAATATTATGATCGCTAAGGAAAGGCCTTTTATTGAGCGCTGAAGCGCGCGGCTTGACAGAGTAAAACAGGCCGCGCAGACGGCGCTGATCTGGCAATGATCGGTTTAATGGCCGACGAAACGCCGGACTTATCAGAACAAAGGCATGTGCAGAGCGTGAGCGTTTGCGTGGAAAACGGCGGACGAGGCGCGGCTCATCGGGGAAATATCGCTACCGGACCTGGCAGTCAGTTCAATCAAACAGGAATGTGGCCGCAAGCGGCCACATCGGCGATAGGGGGGTCCAGACGGTGGTGCGCTGCTCCTCAGCGCGCGCCGTACGGATCGGAGGTCCCGGGAGACGCGAAGGTCTGTTCTGAATTCCACAAACCGTTGCCGTATTCGTCCGCTGAGTTCTTCCCGCGGACAGGTTGCGCAACGCTTGAATGTTTTTGTTTCGGAAGGCTGTTTTTCGTTTCGGTGTAGACGTTGGGCGCGACATAGCGGTTCTTTTTGGCGTACGCGAAGTCCGGCGCCGAGCCGTAGAGCGTAGCGGAACTGGCGGCATGAGGCGTCATCGCCTCGAGTTGCGAATGTTTGGCGACGTAGCTCGGCGTATAGACGGACGAGGCGGCGGACACGATGCTCTGAGCGTGGGCCACCTGGGCAGTCAGTAATACCGGAAATACGGCGGCAAGAATTTTTTTCATTTCGGTCTCCGTAAGAAAGCGTGTGATGCGATGTTAGGGAAAAGAGCGGACCTCGCATAGGCGCTGTTACACACAAAGGTAGCCGATGTGGCGCAAATCAGCTACCTCCGTCCGATCGAGCCGATCGGTTCGATGGATAAAGGCGTGACTGGATGCGGCGGAGTGCTGGTCCGGGCGCCGAGAAGAAGTGGCAAACCGTCGAGACTTTGGGAGAACTCGCATGAACCAGAGCAGTGCACCGTTCGATAGCCGGAACAACAACAGCGAACATCCGCCGGCTGGGTTCGCGAATTATCTGGATGCGCTGTACGACAACCGCAAGCTGATTTCCATCACGACGGCCATCGCGGTCGCGCTGGGCATCGCCTATTCGGTCTTCTCCCAGCCCGTGTATCGCGCGGACATTCTGGTGCAGGTCGAGGAGAACGCGGGCACCTCGTCCAAGAGCGTGATCGGCGACGTCTCCGCGATGTTCGACGTGAAGACCGCGACCTCCGGCGAGGCACAGGTGATCGGCTCGCGCATGGTGGTGGGCCCCGCAGTCGACAAGCTCAACCTGGACATCCAGGCGACGCCGCGCTACTACCCGCTGTTCGGCAGCTGGCTCGCCCGTCATTCCGATCATCTGTCGACGCCCGGACCGCACGGCTACGTGTACGGCAGCGAGCGCATCGACGTGTCGAAATTCGAGGTGCCGCAGGAGCTGTTCGACCGGCCGTTCGTGCTGAAGATGGGCGAGGGATCGAGCTACGAACTGCAGTACGGCAAGCTGAAGCTCGACGGCACGGTCGGCCAGCCGCTGACCGCGACGACCAACTATGGGCCGCTCACGCTCGTCGTCGACCGCATCGAAGCGAAGCCGGGCGCGACCTTCGAGCTGCGGCGCGAGTCCGCGCTGTCGACGACCGAAAAGCTGCGCAAAGACCTGACGATTTCGGAAAAAGGCAAGGAGTCGGACATCCTCGGCGTGTCGCTCGAAGGCGGCGATCCGAAGAAGATCAGCGCGATTCTCGCGACCATCGCGGGCGAATACGTCAGCCAGAACGTGAAGCGCAAATCCGAGGAAGCGGAGCGTTCGATCCGCTTCCTCGAACTGCAGCTTCCGGAACTGCATCAGCAGCTTTCCACTTCGGAAACGCGCTTCAACGACTTCCGCGCGAAGCACGGCACCGTCGATCTCGGCGAGGAAGCGACCAATCTGCTGCAATTGTCGGTTCAGGCGCAGACGCGCCTCGCTGAACTCGAACAGAAGCGCAATGAACTGCTGTCGCGCTTCACCGACCAGCATCCGGCCGTGCAGTCGGTCAACGCGCAGTTGCATGCGGCGCAACAGGAAGCGAAAGATCTCGCGAGCCGCACTCAAGCGCTGCCGCCGCTCGAGCAGAACGTGCTGCGCCTGCAGCGCGACGTGCAGGTCGGCACCGAGCTCGACACGTCTTTGCGCAATACGCTCGAACAGCTGAAGCTGATCAAGGCGGGCAAGGCCGGCAACGTGCGCGTCCTCGATGCCGCCGTCGCGCCCGATTCGCCGGTGCGGCCCAAGCCGCTCCTGATCATCACCGCGGCAATGATGCTGGGCGTGTTCGCCGGCGTGGTGATCTCGCTCATCCGTCAACGTCTGTTCGACGCGATCGACGATCCGTACGAAGTCGAGCTGCGCACCGGTTTGCCGGTCTATGCGAGCGTGCCGTTCAGCCGTCAGGAAGAGCGTTTCGCGCAAAGCCGCCGCCGCTCGGATGCGAAGGCGCTCGTGCTCGCGGGCGAAGCGGTGATCGATCCGGCCATCGAAAGTCTGCGCGGTTTTCGCACCGCGCTCGAATTCACGATGACCAAGGCGCGCAACCATATCGTGCTGATCACCGGCCCGACGCCGGGCATCGGCAAGTCGTTCGTGTCGCTGAATCTCGCCGCGGTGATCGGCGCGACCGGCAAGCGCGTGCTGCTGGTCGACGGCGACCTGCGCCGCGGCTTCCTGCATCGGCACCTCGGCGGCGAGCGCGGCCCGGGCCTGTCCGATCTGATCCAGGGCTCGCACCGCCCCGAGGAGCTGATTCGCCCGACCCGTTTCCAGGGCGTCGATTTCATGGCGAGCGGCCGTCAGGTGGCGAGCCCGAGCGACGTGCTGTCGAACACGCGGCTCGACGCGATGCTGCGCCAGGTCGCGACCGGCTACGACGTCGTGCTGCTCGACGGACCGCCGGTGCTGCTCGCCTCGGATGCGGTACGGCTCGCCTGCGTGGCCGGTACGACGTTCTTCGTCGCGCGTCAGGGCATCACGGGCATCGGCGAGTTGCGCGAGTCGGTCCGGCAAATGCAGAAGATCGGCCTGCCGGTGCGCGGCGTGATCATGAACGGACTGAAGATGCGGCCGGGACGCTATAGCTACGGCTACGGACGTTATCGCTACGCGGCCTATATCTACAAACCGTACGACAGATGAGCCCGGGCGCGTGGTTCGCTACGCGCCCGCGGTGCGGGGCGTAGCGTGCAAACGGACCGATCAGAAAACCAACAAACCGATGCGAAGGGATCTGACGGCCGCGCTTGCCGAGCGCACGCCGTACAGGCAAGGGACTACTCGGATGAAACAGCTATTTGTCACGCCTTTTCTGCCCCAGAAAAACGCGCCGCAAGCTGGCCACCGTCTGGCCTACGACTACCTGATCAAACTGAGCGCCGAATCGGAACTCGATGTGCTGATCCTGTCGCGCACGCCGGTCGACGAAAAAGACATCGAGTTCCGCGCGAACGTCCGCAACGTCTACATCAAGTATGTGAGCCGGTTCGACATGATCCCCTCGTTGCTCGCCAATCCGCTGATGTTTTCGCCACGCCTGTTCGCGCGCTATAAACCCGCGATCGGCCGGTTCATCTGCGAGCTCGTCGAGAACAACCATTACGACACGGTGCGACTCGAGTTCTCGCAGTGCTTTGCGTATGCGCAGGATCTGCGCCGCCGGTTCCACGACAGCGTGCAGATCGTGATGGGCGTGCACGACGTGCAGATCCAGGTCGTGCTGCGCGTCAAAACCATCGAGGGGTGGCTGTTCGCACGCCAGACCTTCGCGCTCGAGCAGCGCCTGCTGAAGCTCGCCGACACGGTGCGCGTGCTGTCGAACAAGGACGCGCAGCTGATCAGCGGCCTGTACCCTGGGGTCGGCACGCTGCAGGTCGTACCGATTTCGTTGCCGGCGTTTCTGAAGGAAGTGCGGCGCTCGAAAGACACGATCGAAAAAGGCAACATCCTGTTCTGGGGCGCGATGCAGCGCCGCGAAAACGAAGAGGCGCTGCTCAATTTCATCGACGCGATTTTTCTGCCGCTGCGCCGCCGCGGTCTTCAACTGAAGCTGTTCGTGGTCGGCTCCGATCCGAGCGACCGCGTGAAGCGCCTCAATGGCGACGATATCTGCGTCACCGGCTTCGTGGAGAATCCCGGCAAGTACTTCGAGTCCGCCGATATCGGCGTGGTGCCGCTGCTGTCGGGCGCCGGCGTCAAGCTGAAGACGCTCGAAATGCTCGCGGCCAAGGTGCCGGTCGTGTCGACCCCGCTCGGCGCGGAAGGCGTCGAGCACGATGGGACCTTGCTCAACGTCTGCGAGATCGACGAGTTCCAGGGCGTGATCGAGCGGATCTACCGTGGTGATGCGGTCAACGTGAACGCCTCCGTGGCGTATCAGGCCTGATGCCATGATCGCAACCATCGCCTACCTGCTGGCCGTCGTGCTGTGCGCTTCGCGCGGCGTGCTCGAGTACCTGATCGGCAAGGATGCCGCCTATCTGATCCAGGTCGGTGGCATCGTCGGGTTGCTGGTCTGGTACATCTCGCCGACTGCGATTGCGGCTTACTTCCGCGAGGAAGGACGCTGGTCGTTCGGTCTGCTGGTGGGCATGCTGTTCTCGATCGGGCTGTCGATCGTCGCCACGCTCGCGATCACCGGTCAGCTCGGGCAGTCCTATCTGTTCGTCTTCATCTTCACGCTGTTCATCTATTTCTACGCAATCTCGAACTATCAGAAGCGCTTTGTGCGGCCACGCGTCGCATATGCGGGGCTCGTGCTGATCGCGCTGATCGAGGCGGGCGTCGCGCTCGCGCAGCAGCAGAACATCTTCCCGATCGATCTGCCTGGCGGGACCTACGGCTTCGACAATCTGCGCGCGCCGGCGCTGACCGGCAGCTATCTGCATTACCCGCTGTTCGTCTCGATTGCCGCGTCGCTGTGCGGCGTCGATTACCTGGTGCGTAAGAACGTGCTGTCGGGCCTCGCGTGCGCGGTGCTGAGCTTCGCGATTTTCTCGGCGCTGTCGCGCAGCGGCATGCTGATCATTCTCGCCACGTTCGGGCTCGCGTTTCTGCAAGGGCCGATCCAGTTCCTCACGAGAAACGCGAAGCTGATCCTGGTCACCGTGTTCGCCACGATGGCAATCATGATCTTCGGTGTCGCGGTCAGCAGTCAGAACGACAGCGTCGTCAACGTCGGCACCGAACGGATGATCGGCGCGACCGATATGCAGTCCGACGGCAACGACGGCCGCGCCGAAGCATGGGAGAAGGCCAAGTCGCTCGTGATGCCGGTCAACGTGATCGCCGGCACGTATTTCGGCCTGGTGACGAACTCGGCGCAGGACGCGGTGAAAGAGGAGTTCGGCGTCGTCGAGTCGAGCGTGCTGCAGCAGATCCTGAACATCGGCCTGATGGGCGCGATCTTCTATTACGGCGTGCTGATATCGGTGACGAAACTCGCGAGCCGCGAAAGCCGGATTTCGCTGTGCGTGTGGGCCGCCTTATTTCAAACGTTCTTCTATCAATCGATCGAAGTGATTCCGTTTGTCTTCATCCTGATGACACTGCCAGTGTTCGATTACGTGGACGGACCGCGTCGAAACAGCACGTAGCGAACGCATGGCAGTGCGTGCCAGATCGTTTGCCTCTCGCAGACGGGTAGTGGGTAGTCGGTAGTGCGCGCGAAGGGCGCGCAGCAAGGTGCAAGAACAAGAAAGCCGTGTTTGGGGGTAATTCCACGAACACCTGATGTAAAGCAGGAGGTGGGGATGAACCTGAAGGGAACCGTGAGCGTGGTGATCGTCAACTACAACACGCCAAAGCTCGTCAGAAATTGCGTGAGCTCCGTACTCGAACTTTCGATTGCGGATAAGGAGGACATCGTCGTGGTGGATAACGCATCCCCCGATAATTCGTTTTCCTATCTGAGGGAGACGCTTCCGGCGGGAGTCAGACTCGTCAGGACGTCGATCAATCGCGGCTTCGGGGCTGGTGTCAATTTCGGCATGGTCGGATGTCTGCGCGAGCTCGTGCTCGTGCTGAATCCGGACACCTATTTCGTCGATACGTCGCTCGAAAACGCGGTGACGTTGTTCAAAACGGAGATGGATGTCGGTCTCGTCGGTCTCGATCTGGTCTATCCGGACGGCGAGCGGCAGTTTTCCGCGCGGCGCTTCTATTCGATGCTCGACATACTCGGCCGGCGCTCGCCGCTCGGGCGTCTCGAAGCGTTCAAGCGCCGCATCGATGCCCACATGATGCGCGAAGCGTGGGGCGCGGGTACGCCGTTCGAAGCCGAGTGGGTGCTGGGCACGGGCTTTATCGTGCGGCGCGCGTTGTTCGGCGAACTCGGCGGCATGGACGAGCACTTCTTCCTCTATATGGAAGACGTCGATTTTTGCGCGCGCATCTGGCAGGCGGGCTACCGCGTGCTGTGCGTGCCGGGCGCGCGACTCACGCACGAGCATCAGCGCGCGTCGGCCGCGGGCTTCCTGAGCAAGGCGGGGCGTCGGCATATGAACAGCTTGTGGCGCTTCAGCCGCAAGTATCACGTGCCGCTGTTCAGGCCGCCTGGCGTGCAGGGCCTGATGCGCGGCGCGAAGGCGCGGCCGGTGCCGCTGGTGGCGGTGAGCGCGCGTCCGGCGACCGCCGATCAGTCGCAAGGCATCACGGTGGAGTGACGCGTATCGACGCGCCGACTTGTCGACGTGAAAAAGAAGGGAGTCATGCGATGGGGGAGGAGTAAATGAAGACCCGGCGACAGGCGCTCAAGACGTTCCTGCTCGGCGGCCTGGCCGGGGCCAGTGCAAGCACAGCCGATCTTGGCCTCGCGCGCGCGACGGGACGCGCGCTGCGCGAGCCCGACGCGTTCGCGGGTTCGGCGGATGGCGCGGGATGCGGCGCGGGCGGCATCCTGCGCGTCGCCGCGAGCGTGCCCGAGCGTGCCGCTTCGGAACCGGCCGCGCCGAGCTATCTGAAGACGCTCAGCGACATCGTCGCGGGACAGGAGGTGAGCGTCGCGCGCTTCGTGGATCCGCGCAGGCTGGCGGCGATCCAGCGCGGCGCGTCCGGCTACGATTGCGGCGCCGAACTCAGGGAGGCGTTCGCGAGCGGCGCGCGCGGTCTGTATCTGCCGCGCGGCATCTGGCGTTACAGCGGCGACCTGACCACCGCAAACGGCTCGCGACTGCGCGGCGACGGCGGCGGCGAATACGTCGTGATCACCGACATCTCGATGGGTGCGACCGTGCTCGAACGACAGGATCCGGGTGGCCCGACGGCGGCGGCGCTGAACCTCGGCGAGTCGGCGTTCGTCGAGCATGTGCAGGTGCGGCCGGCGCATTACGACAAGGTCATCTACTACCTCGCCAACTATCCGGCGCATACCGGCAACACGGCGATCGGCATCCACTTCGGCACGTCGGCCGGCGCGCGTCGTTGCACCGCGATCGGTTTTTCGCGCGCGGGCTATGAGCTCGGCGTGACGTCGACGCTCGAGCGCTGCTATGCGTACATGTGCGAGCGCGGCTTCTATGCGACCGAGCATACCGACGGCTCGCTGATCAATTGCATCGGCATGTTCTGCCATACGGCCGGCGCGGATATCGTCGATAACTTCTGGCAGGTGATCGGCGGACGCTGGGAATGGAACGCGCGTCATGGCGTGATTCTCGGCGCGGAGTCGCTGATCGTCGGCGCGGTGTTCGATCGCAACGGCTTTGCCGGCGTCTGTTTGAAGAGCGGCAACTGGGGCAAGGTCGTGAACGGCAACTACTTCTCGCGCAATGGTTGCGGCGGCGACGGCAAGATCGGTCGCTGGAAGTTTTCGACGCGTGGGCATCCGTCGTACCTGGACGTACCGCCCGGTCAGAGTTGCCACATCCAGGTCGATTACCAGCAGGCCGCGACGATCGTCGGCAATCGGTACCGTCCCGGCCAGGACGACGAGAACGCCGGCTGTGACGGCCCGCAGTTCGTGTACGGCAGCACGACCGCGCCGGGCAGCACGCCGCTCAACGGCATCACGATTCAGGGCAATTTCGGCGATCGCGCGGGCGATTCGATCGTCGGCTACGCCAAGGCGTATCCAGGCGGTGGCGCGATTGCGGGCGGAAAGGACGCGGGCCTCGTGCATGCGCTCAATCTCGGCGTCGGCTACGAGCGTGGCGGCGTCGCGACGGCGTTGCATTGCGGCGATCAGGAGGTTTCGCCCGAAACGACACGGATCTCGATCAACGTGCTGCGCATGACCTCGGGCCGCGTGGTGTTGCGCGCGGCCACACGCGGCCATGCTCTACTCGCCGAAATCCTGTTCGCTACCGACGCAACCGACGCCAACTACAAGACAATCGTCAGCAATCTGATCGGCAATGCGGTGAAGAGCGCGGTGCTGAGCGCAAATAGCGAAGACGATCGCTACAACAGGATCGATATCGCACTAAGTGAACCTTCTTTCGTGTCGTATTCTGTTTTTTCGACTTAGGTTCTTAACCGCCTTCTGCAAACAGGACGATTGTGTCGACGAGAAACGTCATCATCGCGCTGTATTCGGTGTACGCACTGAACTACGTGCTGCCGCTCGTTACCTTGCCGTATCTGTCGCACGTGCTTGGGCCGGCCGGGTTGGGCGTGATCGGTTACGCGCAATCGATTTCGCAGATTCTTCTCGTCGTCGTCGACTTCGGCTTTGGCCTGTCCAGCGCGCGCAAGGTGGCGGTGTACATCGACCAGCCCGAAGTGGTGAACCGCATTTACTGGGCGACCACGATCGCTCGCACGATTCTCGCGTTGCTGTGTTCGCTGGTGCTGGTCGGCTGGGCGTTCGCCGGGCATATGTCGCCGCAGGAACGCGGTGCGACGCTGCTCGGTTCGCTCGTGATCTGGGGCGGCGTGCTGACGCCCGGCTGCTTCTACGAAGGCACGCAGCGGCTGCCCGTGCTCGCGGGCACGCTGCTCGCCACCCGCGTGGGTCTGCTGATTCCGCTCTTCCTGTTCGTCAAGACCCGCGACGACGTGATGCTCGCGGCCGCCCTGCAATATGCGCCGACGTTCGTGTGCGGCGTGATCCTGATGGGCGCGCTGATCTGGAAGCGCGAGATTCTGCTGACCGTGCGGGTCGGCTGGGCCGACGTGATTGCCGAGGCGAAAGAGGCGTATCACATCTTTCTCGGCTCCGCACTCACCTCCGTGTACATGTACGCGAACGTGATCTTGTTGCGCATGATCAGCGGCCCGGGCGCGGTCGGCTACTACGTCGCGGCCGAGCGGCTCACCAACGCGCTACGCGCGTGCACGGCGCCGGCCATCCAGGCGTTCTTTCCGAAAATCTGCGTCGCCTACGAACGCAACGATTTCGCCTATGTCCACAAGGTCAACCGCGGCTTCATGGTCGCGTTCGCGGCGTCGGCGGTGCTGATTCTGGTCGGCTTCACGGTGCTCGGCGAATGGTTCGTCGGACGTTTTCTCGGCGAAGCGTTCGGCGAGACGTTCCGCATTTTGCGCATCCTCGTGTTCGTGCCGGCGATCGTCGGCATGACGACGACCCAGGTGATGCTGACGATCATCGCGTCGGGCAATCAGTCGTTGCTCAAGCGGATCTATATCTACGGCGCGCTGTTCCATCTGGTGCAGGCGCCGATCAGCATTTACTTCTGGGGCGGCGTCGGCACCGCATGCTCGGTGGCCGCGACGGAGTTGTTCATGCTGATCGGCGTGTACAACGTGTCGAGCCGGATCAATCACGGACAGATCGCGGTGCGCTCGCAGGCGACGATCAAGCAGGAGATGGCGGCGGAGCGGGATTGACCGCGCCGAGGGATGGCGCAGGTGACTGGCCGCGACGCGCGTGGTGAAAACCTCGCGCGTCGCGGCCTTGTTGCATCATCGACGCGAATTCATCGACGCGCGCTCATTGCGCGGTGGACAAACCGGTGACTTTCGCGTTGCGCAGATACAGCACGGTCGACAGCACGACGGCCGCGGCTGCCGCGATCGCGGCGAACAGGAACACCGAGCCGTAACCGAACTCGCCGGCGATATACCCCGCCAACGGCCCGGTAATGCCGAGCGACAGGTCCAGAAACACCGAGTACGCGGACAGGGCCGC
>DATAQT010000040.1:0-5633 GCA_036264535.1 Paraburkholderia sp.
AACGGCGAGTTCTTGCCGGGTTCCTGAGCCGAACCGCGCGTCAGACGCATCTCTTCGGCCGACTGGCTATCCACGTACGCCTTGCCGCGCTGGATCAGCAACTCGGCGAACTCGTACAGCTTGTCGTAGTAGTCGCTCGCGTAGTACAGATGCTCGGTGCGGTCTTTTTGCCACTCGAAGCCGAGCCAGCGCACGGAGTCGATGATCGACTCGACGTACTCGACGCTTTCCTTCTCCGGATTGGTGTCGTCGAAGCGCAGATGGCACACGCCGCCGTAGCTGCGCGCGACGCCGAAGTTCAGGCAGATGCTCTTCGCGTGACCGATGTGCAGATAGCCGTTCGGCTCCGGCGGGAAGCGCGTTTCGACGCGCTGGCTCCATTTGCCGGTGCGGTTGTCGTCGTCGATGATGTTGCGGATGAAATTGGATGCCGCGGGCGCGTCGTTGCGTTCGGTATTCATGCGAGAAGATGAGAGTCCGTGGGGGCGCGTAGTGCGCCCGCTTAGGCGTCAATTCTACCTGACGAGCCCGCTCCCGGCAGGCGCTTGCGGCGCGCGGCCAACGGCGGGGCGGGTTTGGCGCCGATCTCGACGTTCGGATGGCGCGCGCGGGGCTGTAACAGGAGGTAAAACGGATTGGCGTCGCGCGAGGCGGCGCCTTAGGATGCGCTGCTGCGCGCGGCCCGCGCGCCTGTCCCGGATCGGCGCGCCGGCGCGGTTGGCCGAGCGGTCCGCGCTGTCCCTCGACGGCTTGCACGAAGCGCCGCCGCGCGTGCGCCATGCTCGCTTCCTTGCAGGAGTTCTCTCGGATGTCTGTCCCGACGCACGGCGCGTTCCGCGCGCCTTTCGCCTGCGCTTTGGCTAGCGCCCGCTGTTCCCGCCCAACCCGCCGCGTGCTCGCTTCGGCATGGTTTGCCGCGCTCGCCGTGAACGTGGCCACGCCGTTGCCCGCCGCCGCGAAAACGCCGGCGCCGAAGCCGTCGCTCGATGCGTCGGCGGTCGCCGCGCCGGATGGCTACAGCGCCGACACCGCGCAGCAGATCTTCGCCGCAGGCGGCAACGCGGTCGATGCCGCGGTCGCGATGGCGTTCACGCTCGCCGTCACGCGGCCCGATGCGGGCAACCTCGGCGGTGGCGGTTTCATGACGCTGCTGGTCGACGGCAAGCCGTATTTTCTCGACTATCGCGAGCGCGCGCCGCAGCAGGCGACCCGCGAGATGTACCTCGACGACAAAGGCAACGTGGTGCCGGGCATGAGCACGGTCGGTTATCGCGCGGTGGCGGTGCCGGGCACCGTCGACGGCATGTGGGAAGCGCAACGGCGCTTCGGCAAGCTCAAATGGAAGCAGGTGCTCGCGCCCGCGATCCATTACGCGACCGATGGTTTCCAGGTCGACCCGCGGCTACAGCAGCGGCGCGACGCGGCCGCGAAGAATTTCGCCGGCAAGACCAATTTCGATGCCTATTTCGGGAACCTGAAGGCGGGCGCGACGCTGCGCCAGCCGGAGCTCGCGCAGACGCTCGGACGGATCGCGAGCGACGGTGGCCGCGAGTTCTACGAGGGTCGCACGGCCGGGATGATCGTCGCGCAGATGTACGGTCACGGCTTGATCGCCAACCAGGATCTGAGCCAGTACAAGGCGGTCTGGCGCGAGCCGCTCGCCGCCGACTGGCACGGCTACCGTGTGATCACCGCACCGCCGCCGAGTTCGGGCGGCATCGGGCTGATCCAGATGCTGAAGATGCGGACCGATCTGCAGCCGGCGTTCGACGGTCTCGCGTTGAATTCGGCGCCGTATATCCACCTGATCGCGCAGATCGAGGACCGCGTGTTCGCGGACCGGCAGCGCTATCTCGGCGACCCGGACGCAGCGCCGGTAGCGGCCGCGAAACTGATCGACGACGGCTACCTCACGCAGCGTGCGGCCGAAGTCAAAGCCGACGAAGTGCCCGGCGCGGCGCCGGTGAAGCCTGGTCTCGACGGCGGCGGCGCCGCAGCGGAGAAGGCCCAGACCACGCATTTCTCGGTGGTCGACAAGTGGGGCAACGCGGTGTCGAACACCTACACGCTGAACGGCGATTTCGGCTCGGGCGTCGTGGTGGACGGCGGCGGCTTCCTGCTGAACGATGCGATGGACGATTTCGTGATCAAGCCGTCGGGCCCTGGCGCGGCGGGCGCGTCTTCGACGCCCGGCGCCGCCGATGCGGAACCGAACACGATCGGGCCGGGCCGCCGCCCGGTTTCGTCGATGACGCCGACGCTGCTGCTGAAGGACGGCAGGATCGCGCTCGCGATCGGCACACCCGGCGGCTCGCGCATCCTGACGACGATCTTCCAGGTGATGACGAATCTGTACGATTTCGGCATGCCGCCGGCGGACTCGCTTGCGGCGATGCGTTTCCATCATCAGCTGCTGCCGCAAAAGACGATCTACTTCGAGCCGTACCGTCCCGCGCCGGACGAGCTCGCCGCGCAACTGAAGGCGCTCGGCTACACGGTCGAGCAGCAGTCGTTCAACGGCGACGTGCAGATGATCCGCGTGGACGGCACGACGCCCGAACCCGCAAGCGATCCACGTGGTGCCGGCGTGGCACGCGTGATACGGTAGACGGCCCGCCGCGCTGTGCCGCGAGCGGGCATAAGCCGAAGAACACGGGGAGCGCGATGCACGGACACCAACCGACCACACTCGTACTGCCGGGCTACCTGGGCTCGGGTCCTGGCCATTGGCAAACGCGCTGGGAAGCGCTCGATGCCGCGTTCGTCCGCGTGCCCATGGCGGACTGGGACCACCCTTCACGCGACGCCTGGTGCCGCACGCTCGACGCCGCGCTCGCCGCCGCCCACGCGCCAGTCGTGTTCGCCGCTCACAGCCTCGGCTGCCTGACCACGGCGTTTTGGGCCACGCAGTACGCGAGCGCGGCGCAACTCGCGAAGGTGGCCGGCGCGCTGCTGGTCGCCGTGCCCGATCCGGCCGAAGCGCATTTTCCACAGGACGCGACTGGCTTCGCGCCGGTGCCGCTCACGCGCCTGCCGTTTGCGACGATCGTGGTGGCGAGCAGCGACGATCCGTATGGCGGCATGCCGTTTTCGCAGACCTGCGCGAGCGCGTGGGGCAGCCGCTGGATCGGGATCGGCGCGCGCGGCCATATCAATGCCGAGAGCGGCCTCGGCGATTGGGACGAGGGGCGGGGCTGGCTGGCTTCGCTAACTTCGCTAACGACGCCGCGCTGAGCCTGCCGCCTCGTCGATCAGATCACCGATTTGTCCTTCAACTCCGCAATCCTCTGCGCGTCGTAGCCGAGCACATCGCGCAGCACGCGCTCGGTGTGCTCGCCGAGCAGCGGCGGATGGCTCAACGCCTGCGGCGGTGTGCCGGTCATGTTGATCGGATTGCGCACGAGCTTGACCGTACCGCCCGACGGATGCGGCAGATCCACCTGCAGACCGCGCGCGATGACCTGCTCGTTGTCGAACACTTCGTCGAGGTTATTGATCGGCCCGCACGGCACGCCGGCCGCTTCGAGCGCGGCGATCCATTGCTGCTTGCCCTGCAGACGGACCATGTCCGCGAGCATCGGCACGAGCAGTTCGCGGTTGCGCACGCGCGCGGGGTTGGTCGAGAAACGGTCGTCGTCGGCGAGTTCCGGGCGGCCGCCCACCTCGACGAACTTGCGGAACTGCCCGTCGTTGCCGACCGCGACGATGATCCAGCCGTCGCTCGTCTGGAAGGTCTGGTAGGGCACGATGTTCGGATGCGCATTGCCCCAACGCACCGGCGGCTGACCGCTCGCGAGGTAGTTCGAGTTCATGTTGGCGAGCATCGCGACCTGCACGTCGAGCAGCGCCATGTCGATGTATTGGCCCTCGCCGGTGCGGTCGCGGTGCGTGAGCGCCGTCAGCACGGCGATCGTCGAATACATGCCGGTCATCAGGTCGGCGATCGCGACGCCGGCTTTCTGCGGGCCGCCGCCCGGCTGAGCGTCGCGCTCGCCGGTGATGCTCATGAACCCGCCGATGCCCTGCACGATGAAGTCGTAGCCCGCGCGCTGCGCATACGGGCCGGTCTGCCCGAAGCCCGTGACCGAGCAGTAGATCAGGTCGGGCTTCACCTGTTTGAGCGATTCATAGTCGAGCCCGTACTTCTTCAACTGGCCGACCTTGTAGTTCTCGAGCACGACGTCGCTTTGCGCGGCCAGCTCGCGCACGATCCGCTGACCCTCGGGCGACGCGATGTCGAGCGTGACCGAGCGCTTGTTGCGGTTCGCCGCCAGATAGTAGGCGGCTTCGTGCGTGTCCGCGCCGTCCGGCGTTTTCAGATACGGAGGCCCCCAGTGGCGCGTATCGTCGCCGATCTCGGGGCGTTCGATCTTGATGACGTCGGCGCCGAAATCGGCAAGCGTCTGCGCGCACCACGGGCCGGCGAGCACGCGGGTGAGATCCAGCACGCGGATGTGACTGAGAGCGCCCATGTCGTTGAATGTCTCCTGATGGTTGCCGGCGGCGCGATAGCCGCCGTGCGTTGTTTCAAGCGAAGTTTCGTGGCAGCCATCTTAAGCGATTCCCGCCGGCGGACGCAGCGCCGCGCGCGCTTGCCGATCCCGTATAATCAGTCGTTTAAGAAACAGACAGTTGGCGCATCCCACCGACCGCCAGTCTCAGTCAGGAACCGTCAGGACCTTCCCCCGCACGCCATGAAAGCCGCTGAAATCCGCGAGAAATTCCTCAAGTTCTTCGAATCGAAGGGCCACACGATCGTCCGTTCGTCGAGCCTCGTGCCCGGCAACGACCCGACGCTGCTCTTCACCAATTCGGGGATGGTGCAGTTCAAAGATGTGTTCCTCGGCGCGGAATCGCGTCCGTATTCGCGCGCCACGACCTCGCAGCGCAGCGTGCGTGCCGGCGGCAAGCACAACGACCTCGAGAACGTCGGCTACACCGCGCGTCACCACACGTTCTTCGAGATGCTCGGCAACTTCTCGTTCGGCGACTACTTCAAGCGCGACGCGATCCACTACGCGTGGGAATTGCTGACCGAAGTCTACAAGCTGCCGAAGGACAAGCTCTGGGTCACCGTCTACCAGGAAGACGACGAAGCGCACGACATCTGGGCGAAGGAAGTGGGCGTGCCGGTCGAGCGCATCATCCGCATCGGCGACAACAAGGGCGCGCGCTACGCGTCGGACAACTTCTGGCAGATGGCCGACGTCGGCCCGTGCGGCCCGTGCTCCGAAATCTTCTACGACCACGGCCCGGAAGTGTGGGGCGGCCCGCCGGGATCGCCCGAGGAAGACGGCGATCGCTACATCGAGGTCTGGAATCTCGTGTTCATGCAGTTCAGCCGCGACGCGCAGGGCAACATGACGCCGCTGCCCAAGCAGTGCGTGGACACCGGCATGGGGCTGGAGCGTATCGCAGCCGTGCTGCAGCACGTGCACAGCAACTATGAGATCGACCTGTTCCAGGCGCTGATTCAGGCCGCTGGCCGCGAGACCGGCGTGACCGATCTGACCAACAACTCGCTGAAGGTGATCGCGGATCACATCCGCGCGTGCTCGTTCCTGATCGTCGACGGCGTGATTCCGGGCAACGAAGGCCGCGGCTACGTGCTGCGCCGTATCGTGCGCCGCGCG
>DATAQT010000115.1:0-37907 GCA_036264535.1 Paraburkholderia sp.
CAATGCCGCGTGCAATTCGGCGAGCCCCGCATTGGCGGCGTTCAGTACATCGCCGCCGGCTGCCGACAGATACTCGGCCTGTTTCTGCAAAATCGATTCGACGACCGGACGGCCCGCATTCAGATGCTCGTCGAGACGTTCGTAGTGCAGGTTCAGACGGTCGTTCAACATCGTGCTGCTCACCGCGATGCCGATCGCGCCGCCGAGATTGCGCATCAGATTGAACAAGCCGCTCGCGGAGCGCAGCCGCGACGGCGGCAACGCGCCGAGCGCCATCGTCACGATCGGCGGAATGCAGAACTGCTGTCCGATACCGCGCAGCGCTTGCGGAATCAGCAACTGCTGCCAGCCCCAGTCGTTCGTCAACGGCACGTACAGATAGCAGCCGATGCCAAACAGCGCGAGTCCGAACACCATCAACAGGCGCATATCGACGAAGCGCGCGAGCGTCGAGTACGCGGCGAGCGCGAGCAACTGGAAACAGCCCACGGACAGCAACGCGAGGCCGATCTGCAACGAATCGAAGCCTCGCACACGCGCGAGAAACACCGGCGTCAGAAACACGGTTACGAAGATCCCGATCCCGGTGACGAACGACAGCAGACTGCCGATACCGAAGTTACGCAGCGCAAGCGCGCGCAGATCGACGATCGGTTCCTTCGCGGTGAACGCATGCACGAGGAACAGAAATCCGCAGATCGCCGCGACCCACGCGCACAGCACGATCACGTCGTCGCCGAACCAGTTCTTGCGCGGCCCTTCTTCGAGCACGTACTCGAGGCAGCCGAGAAAGCCCGACATCAGCACGATGCCGAAGTAGTCGCCCTTCTTCAGCAGCGACAGATCGACCTTGTCGATATGCACGTACTTCGGCACCAACAGCGTGACGGCGACACCTGGCACGAGGTTCAGATAGAACAGCCAGTGCCACGACCATTGCGACGTGATCCAGCCGCCGATCACCGGGCCGATCGTCGGTGCGAGCGATGCGAGCGCGCCGATCGTCGTCGATGCGATCAAACGCTGCTTGCCGGGAAACAGCACGAAGGCGCTGGTAAACACTGTCGGGATCATCGCGGCGCCGAGCGCGCCTTGCAGGCCGCGAAACAGGATCATCGAGTTGATATCCCACGCGAGCCCGCACAGCATGCTCGTCACCGTGAAGCCGAACGCGGAGAACGTGAAGAGCCAGCGGGTCGAGAACACGCGCGTGAGCCAGCCCGACATCGGAATCACGATGATCTCCGCGATCAGATACGAGGTCTGCACCCACGAGAGTTCATCCTGGCTCGCGGACAGTCCGCCGCCGATATCGCGCAGCGACGACGCGACGATCTGGATATCGAGCGTGGCCATGAAAAAGCCCACGCACATCAGCGCGAACGCGAAGACCTTGGTGCGGGTCGGCTGGTCGGCCGGGTTGTCGAGAACGTCAGTCATGGTCGCTTCATCCCTGCGTGGCCGCATGGTCCGCATCGACATGCACCTTCACGGTCGCGGACAGGCCCGGACGCAGCACGCCCTGCATGTCCTTCGGCACGTCGAGGCGCACACGCACCGGCACGCGCTGCACGATCTTCGTGAAGTTGCCGGTCGCGTTTTCCGCGGGCAACACGCTGAAGGTCGCGCCGGTCGCCGGCGCAAGACTTTCGACCACGCCCCGCAGCCTCTTGCTCGACGCGTCGAGCTGGACATCGACGCTGTCTCCGGCGCGCATTTTGCGTAACTGGTCTTCCTTGAAGTTCGCGTCGATCCACAGACCGCTCGCGGGCACGACAGTCAGCAGCGACACGCCCGTGTTCGCGAGCAGGCCAACGCGCGCGGTGCGATTGCCGACATAGCCGTCGATCGGCGCGCGGATCGTCGTGTATTCGACGTTCAACGCGGCGACACGCTGCGCGGCCTGCGCGGTCGCGATGCGCGCTTTCGCGTCGCCGATCTGCGCGTCGAGCACCGCGATCTCGCGTTGCGCCGCGAGCAGCGCCGCGTTGCTGCGATCGACCGCGGCACGCGCTTTGGTCAGATCGGCGTCGGCTTTCTCGACGACCTGGTTCGACACCGCGTCGTCCTTCACGAGCTCGCGGTAGCGCGTCTGGTCGGCGGCGCTGCGCGTGAGCTCGGCGCCCGACGCGCGGACCTCGGCGGCCTGCTCGTTGATCGACGCGAGTTGCAGCGATTTCTTCGCTTCGAGCTCGGTGACGGCGGCCTGCGCGCTCTCCACTTCCGCGTCGGCCTGCGCGAGCCGCGCGTCGTAGTCGCGGGCATCGAGACGCACGAGCACCTGGTTGGCGTGCACGAACTCGTTGTCGTGCACGAGCACGGCGGTGACGAAGCCGTTGACCTTCGGCGCCATCACCGTGACGTCGCCGCCGACGTAGGCATCGTCGGTCGTCTCGAGAAAGCGGCCGACGAAGAACCAGTACGACGTGGCCAGCGCCAGCGCGACGAGAACGGAGAGGATCGCGAGCAGCATCCACGGGATACGCCGCGCCGCTCTGGCGGGTTGTACCGCGCTCGGCGGCGCGACGGTCGAAGGAGTTGTGGACATGATGTCGATATGTGCGTATGCACTCGTCAGGTTGAAAAAAAACGGCGCAGTGCGCCGGCCTCCGCTACCTTCTGCGTTTATGTCAAAGCGAATCCCGGGTGATCGCAAACAGCTCAGTGCGCAGCGCGGCCGCGCGTTCCTCGCCGAAGCGCTGTTCGAACTCGGCCTGCGCGGCATACCAGTGGGTGCGGCCCGCGGTCAGCCGCTGTTCGCCCTCGGCGGTCAGCGAGATCAGCAGCGTGCGCGCATCCGCGCCCAGCGCCTCGCTCGACACGAGCCCGTCGCGTCGCAGCGGCTGGATCGTACGGACCAGCGTGGTGCGCTGCATGCGCATGGCTTCCGCGATCTGTTTCATCGTCATCGGGCCAGTGCGCTTCAGACGCCCCAGCAGCGAAAACTGCGTGATGGTCAGGCCGACATTGGACAGATGCCGGTCATAGATCTGCGATACGTGACGCGCAGCCTGGCGGATTGCAAAGCAGTCGTCGTCTAAAAGCGCTTCCATTCGCTGCACTTCCTTTGCTCGTTAGTGCATATGCACATTAAGCGACGTTATAAAACCCGCCGAGACGGGTTCTGGACCGATCTAGTCGGTGATGCTGAACAGATGTGCGCGCAGCGTCTTCGCGCGGGCACGGCCGAACTTCTTTTCGAATTCTTCCTGGGCAGCGCGCCAGGCGACGGACGCCTGATCAAACGTGGTCTCGCCCTTTTCCGTCAGGCTGAACAGCAACGTGCGGTTGTCGTGGTCCGCCGCTTCGGCCAGCACGAGGCCCTCGCGCTGAAGCGGCTTCATGGCGCGGACCAGCGTGGTGCGCTCCATGACCATCGCGTCCGCGAGCTCCGCCATGGGCAGGTTCGGTGTGCGCGCGAGCTTCGCGAGGATCGTGAACTGCGCAGCCGTCAGCCCGACGCTGCCGAGATGGCGCTCATAGATCTGCGTGACGTGCCGCGCCGCCTGGCGCAGCGCGAAGCAGTTGCATTCGTCGTAGGAGAGAGGGCGGTTCATGAAGCGAAGTCTATGTGTGCATATGCACGGTGTCAAGTTTTTCGTTGGGCAGCGGATAAATGCCTCCTCAGTTGCGCTCCGCGCCCTTTAGTTTATGACTTGCCACTTTCAAACGTTATGTTATAACATTTCCCGAAACCGATGCCCCGGTTCCGCTGTGCATCGCACGCGCCCGCCGCGACGTCCAACAAAATCCGTCCGACCTATGAGCGGACAATCCACGCTCAATCGCCGCTTATGACCAAGTCGCCACCCTCTCTCACCGAAAAGTAGTCCTGATTGATTGATGGGCTTGCTGTCGTACGATCGCAGCCCGAATCATCAACTTCCAGTTCGCCTGTCCTTCCCCTGCCGGCCAGGGGCGAGGTGGGCGAGCTTTTGCCGAACGTTCATCAACGCATCGTCCACCGAGCGAGCAACAACAATGAAAAAACGCACACTGATCGCGCAGGCGGCGATCGTGTTTTGTGCCGCCATCTCGAGCGCATGGGGCGCGGCGGGCAACGCCGTATTGACGGGGACGGTTTCCGATCCGGCGGGACACCCCGTCGCTCACGCGAAAGTGGAGGTACAGGACGCGAGCGGCGCCTCCATCAGCTCGTCGAGCACGGACACGTCGGGCCATTTCTCGATCGACGGCGTAGCGCCCGGCACGTACGCCGTCGTCGTCACCGCGGCAGGCTTTGCAAGCGGCAGCAGCGTCGCGATTGCCCAGTCCGGCGCACCGGCGAGCGTCAGCGTGCAACTGCAAAAGAGCGACACGCTCGACGTGCAGGTCAACGCCCAACGTCTGAACGCGGCACGCAACGGCTTGCTGCCCGAAACGGGCAGCAGCGTCTACCGCTTCACGCAGGCGGATATCGACACGATGCCGGCGGGCGCGAACACGCCGCTCAATCAGGTGCTACTGCAAGCGCCCGGCGTCGCCAACGACTCGTTCGGCCAGCTGCACGTGCGCGGTGAGCACGCCAATCTGCAATACCGGATCAACGGCATCATCATCCCGGAGCCGATCAGCGGCTTCGGTCAGTCGCTCGACACGCGCATCATCGATCAGATGAACCTGCTCACGGGCGCCCTGCCCGCGCAATACGGCTATCGCACGGCCGGCATCGTCGATATCCGCACCAGATCGGGCGACACGGGCAGCGGCGGCTCGATCGACGTATTCGGCGGCAGCCATCAGACCGTCAAAACGAGTGCCGACGTGTACGGCAGCGAGGGACCGTTCAGCTACTACCTGAGCGGCTCGCTCGGCATGAACAATCTCGGCATCGAGAACCCGACCGCGAGCGCCAATGCGATTCACGATCACACGCGCGAGGGCAATGCGTTCGGCTATCTGTCGTATCTGATCAATCCGCTCACGCGCGTGAGCCTGTTGTTCGGCGCGACCAGCAACCAGTTCGAGATTCCGAACACGCCGGGGCTGATGCCGAACTTCGCGCTCAACGGCCACAGCACGTTCGATTCGTCGCAACTGAACGAAACGCAATCGGAGCTGAACAACTTCGCGGCGCTCGCGCTACAGGGCACCAACGGCGGCGCGCTCGATTACCAGGTCGCGTTCTTCACGCGCTATAGCCGCACGAAGTTCAACCCTGATCCGATCGGCGACCTGATGTTCAACGGCGTGGCCTCGGAGGACTTTCACAGCAACACGGCCGACGGCGTGCAGGTCGATACGACCTGGCGCGTCAACGACCGTCACACGATTCGCGCGGGGGTCTTCTTCCAGCAGGAGCACGCGGTATTCGACAACAGCGTGACAGTCTTCCCCGCCGACGCGGACGGCAACCAGCTCTCCGACGTGCCCTTCAACATCCAGGACAACAGCAGCAAGACCGGTTATCTGTACAGCCTGTACGCACAGGACGAATGGAAGCTGACCGACCGGCTCACGCTGAACTACGGCTTGCGCTACGACCGCATGGACGAATACACGAGCGCGAGCCAGTTGAGCCCGCGCGTCGGCCTCGTCTACACGCTCACGCCGTCGACGACGCTGCACGCCGGCTACGCGCGCTACTTCACGCCGCCGCCGTTCGAACTCGTGTCCGGCTCGACGATATCGAAGTTCAACGGCACGACCAATCAGAGTTCGGTGACGCAGAACGATCCCGTCCAGCCGGAACGCAGTCACTACTTCGACCTCGGTATCACGCAGAAACTCGGCTCCGCCGTCACACTTGGACTCGACGCGTACTACAAGAAATCGACCGACCTGCTCGACGAAGGACAGTTCGGCTCCGCGCTGATCTTCACGCCGTTCAACTATCAATACGGCAGAACCTATGGCGTGGAATTCACCGCCAACTACAAACAGGACAACCTCTCCGCGTACCTGAACCTCGCGTATAGCCGTGCGCAAGGCAAGAACATCAACTCCGCGCAATTCAATTTCGATGCGGAAGAACTGGCGTTCATCTCGAACCACTGGGTATTTCTCGATCACGACCAGCGCGTCACGGCATCGTTCGGTGCGGCATACGACTTTCACCAAACCACCTTCACATTCGATGGAATCGTCGGCTCCGGCCTGCGCAGCGGCTTTGCGAACACCGACCGCCTACCCGTCTATGCGCAGTTCAACCTCGGCGTGATCCAGCATTTCAACGAGCCGATGATCGGCAAATTCGACGCGCGCCTTGTGGTGATCAACGCATTCAACCGCGTGTACGAGTTGCGCGACGGCTCGGGCATCGGCGTCGGCGCGCCGCAGTACGGTCCGCATTTCGCGGTCTATGCGGGCGTGACCAAGTACTTCTGATCGACGGCAGGGAGAACCATCATGCAGGAATGGACGGGCTTTATCGCGGCGATGCGCACCGGCGGATGGATCATGTATCCGCTCAGCGTGCTCGGCGTGCTCGCGTTGACCATCATCATCGAGCGGGCCTATGTGTTTGCCCGCTTCGCAAGCGCACCGGCGCGTCTTCTTCAACCGACCTCAACCGATGACGACCGTCTCGACGATCTCGCCCCGCAGCACGCGTTCCGGCGCATGGCCGCGCCGTGGCTGCCCGCCCCGGACTCGCCGCTGTGGCTGCGCGAGGCGTCGGCGCAATCGATCGCGTCGCAGATCGAGCGCGACATGGGCCGCGGTCTGTGGCTGCTCGAAACGATCGTCACGGCGGCGCCGCTGCTTGGCCTGCTCGGCACGATCGTCGGAATGATGAAATCGTTCCAGTTGTTCGGCGGCAATGGGCTCGTCGATCCGGGCGGTGTCACGGGCGGGGTGGCGCAGTCGCTGGTGGCGACCGCGATCGGACTCATCGTCGCTGTCTTTGCGCTGTTCGCGTTCAACTATTTTTGACGGCGGCTCGAACGTCTGATGGATGAACTCGAACTGTTCGCCAACGCGCGACTCAGCGCGCTGCGCCTGCAACACGAGGCGCAAGGGGAGAGCTGATGAAACTCAAACGCTCGCGCGCCTCGCGGCGCGGCCGCATCGAAATCATTCCGATGATCGACGTGATGTTCTTTCTGCTCGCGACCTTCATGCTCGCCTCGCTGGCGATGCAGCGTCTCGACGCGGTGCGGATCAATCTGCCGTCGGGGCGCGCGCAGCCGATCAGCACGAGCGAGCCGCTGACGATATCGGTGGACGGCAACGACGAGGTCGCGGTCAATCGCCACGTCGTGCGCGCGGATCAGATCGAACCCGAAGTGAAGCGCCTGCTGCGCGCGGACGGCAACGTCGTCATCGCGGCCGACGATCACGCAGGTCACGGCGCGGTCGTGCAGGCGATGCTAGCCGCGCGACGCGCGGGCGCTGAACACTTTCTGATCGCCGTGCATCGTGATTAGTGGTTGCAACAAGTTGATCGAGGAGCGCGGTGTGGGGACGTTGCGTACCGCAATCGCCTGTCTGATTGCGCTCGGAATCTGGCTGTTGGTGCTGATGGCGCTGTCGTCCGGATTGCTGAAGCTGCGCCAGCCGGCCGCACAGCCCGCCCCACTGGATATGCGTGTGGTCGTGCTCGATGAACCTGCGTCGCCTGCAACGCGTGCGCCGCAAACTCCGGCTGCGGTTCCGGTGGAACAGGCGGCATCGCACGCGCGGACGCAATCGCGCACATCTGCGCATCGCGCGACACCGCCTGCGCCGACAAGGCCACAAACGCTGACGACGCCTGCCACCGCAGCGCCGTCTGCACTGGCTGCGAATCCGGCTCAACGCCCGTCGCAAGACGAGCGGGCGCAACAACCAGCCGCCACCGGCTCGCCGCAAACATCCACGGAGCACGACGCCGCGCCGAGCGCCGCTGCATCGTCCAACACCGCCGCCCGTTCCATTTCGCAGCCGTTACCGTCCTTGCCCGACGATCTGCGCGAGCAGGCCTATCAGACGGTCGCGACAGCGCGCTTCACGATCCACGCCGATGGCTCGGTCGATGTCGAACTCATTCGGGCGACGCCGAACCCGCGGCTCAATCAACTGCTGCTCGAAACGTTACGGCGCTGGCGCTTTTTCCCCGCGCTTCGCGATGGCCGGCCCGTCGAAAGCACGCAGGACATCCGCGTGCATTTCAACGTCAGCTGAGCAGTGCTTACTGGCTTGCGCAGGTGAAATTCGCCGCGACGTTCACATCGCCCGAGCCGTTATAGCGCGGAAAGGTCGGGTACTGGCACAGCGGCCGCGTACGCCCCGGCACACCCGCCGTATCGGCGACGGTCTGCGCGGGCGGCGTCACGCCTTTTTCGACCCAGTTTTCGAGCGTCGTCAGCGAATCCCACGAGGCGTTGAACACCGTGCTGACCGCGTGGCCATAGCCGGGAATCTCGTAGAAGCGCACGAAGTTCGCCACCGTGGACGCGCCCATCGTCGCTTGCAGACGCTGATAGTACTGCTCGGTCGAGCGCGTGCTGACGAGCGCGTCGGCCATGCCGTGCGCCATCAGAATCTTGCCGCCCTTCGCATTGAATGCCGACAGATCGGTCTTGTTGACGTCCTGCAGGCCCGTCAGCTGACTGATGCGCGCCTGCAGACTACCGGGATTCTGCGGATCGACCGACAGCGAGTTGTAGTTCGGGTCGCGCGTGACGAAGTAGCGGATCCACTGATCCCAGAACACGCTCATATATGGCGCGGTCGTCGGCATCGGCGAGGCGGGTTGCAACGTGCCGAGCGCGAGCGTGGTCACGGTCGGCTGCAACGCGGAAGGATTCGCGATGCCGAGATCGGCGCCGTACACGTTAAAGCCCGGATACTGCGTCTCGCCGCTCGCGAGCGTGTAGCCGAACGTGATCGGCGTGTTGTACACGTTCAGCGCCGCGATCTGCGCGTCGGACAGGCAGGTGTCGCCGGTATCCGCGCCGCCCGCGCAGCGCAGCGGCGTGCCGTTCAGCGTCGCCGTCGCGGGGTTGAAGGTCGCGTTGCACGCGGCGACGTTGCTGATCAGACCGTCGGCGACGCCGTCGAGCGCGTCGCAACTCGCGAGCACCGTGTCGAGCAGCACCTTGCGCTTCGCCTGGTCGAGATAGGCGCCCGGCGCCGCCAGCGCGCGCGTGATGCGCCCGAACTGCAGATCGAGGCTCGCGGCTGCCCACGCCGGATACAGCACGATCGAGCCGTCCCAATCCTGCGGCCAGCGTTGCACCACCGCCAGCGCCTCGCGGCCGCCCGACGAACCGCCCGCGAAATACGCGCGCTTCGGCGCCTTCACCGCGTAGCGTTCGTCGATCAGATAGACGGCCGCGTCGCGCGTTTTCTTCAGCGCGTCGCCGTCGAAGTTCTGCATCGCTTCGTCATTGACACCGAACGACGCGTCCTCGCTGCCGAGCGCATTGGCCTGGTGTCCCGAGTCGCTCGCGAACACCGCGTAGCCTCGGCCGAGCGGCGTCAGCTGCGCGGTCGGGCCGGCCGGCACGTTGCCGGTCGGCGCCGGAATCGTGCCGTCGTAGCCACCGCCGCCGAACATCATGATCTTGCTGTTCCAGTTGGTCGGCATCGCGATCTGGAATTTGATCTGCGGCGCCGAGGGATCGACGGGACTGATCGCGCCGCTCACGAGGCAATATTCGCCGGTCGCCTGCGCGCCCGAGCCGGACGCAGGCATCACGGTGGCCGCGGTCACGGTCGCGCCAGTGGTCGGCAAGCCGATCGCCGACGCCGGTACTGTCTTGCCGGCAAGCTGCGCGCAGCCAAGCGGCGCGGCGGCGGTCGACTGGAGGTTGTCGTCACTGCCGCCACAGCCGCTCAACGATAGAACCGCGAGCAATGGCACGACGGAGATGACAGGAGCAAAAGAGAAAAATGACAAAACTGCGGACGAGACTTCGGACGGAACGGCGCGCTGCATGGGCATGACTGTCTCCATCTTGGTTTAGAGACGCGGCCGCACGAGCCGGCTTCATCTCGTGCGCCGTGTCTGCGCTGGGTGGGTGTGAGGCGCGAAGGTTGACGGCAATGCGCTCGATAGCAAGCGGCATGCCGCGAGGAGCCGCCGGGCTTTGGCATGCGTTGCGCATCTGTGCGCCCCGCACGCGCCACCAGCCGTCAACGAAGATCCGCACGCAAATCGCGCACGCCTTTGCCGAGCCGTTGGCGCAATAGCGTGCGCAACGTCGCGCCGTCGACATAACCTACCTCGGCCGCAATCGCGTCGACGCTGAGACCGCTGCCATGCAGCAGCGACTGCGCGTACTCGACACGCAGGTCCTGAAAGTAAGCCAACGGCGATTTGCCGAGCACGTCCTGGCAACGACGCTGCAGCGTGCGCACGCTCGTCGCCAGTGCGGCCGCCGCGTGCTGCAGCGAAAACCCTTCCTTCAGATGATCGCGCGCCCATCGCTCGAAACGTTGAATCAACGGATCGGCCTGAGCCAGGTGGTTCGGGATGATGTACGGCGCCTGGGACGAGCGCAGGTCGGCGAGCAGGTAGCGCGAGACGAGCGTGGCCAGTTCGGGGCTCGCGCGGCGGATCAACCACAGCGCGAGATCGAGATTCCCCATCGCCGCGCCCGCCGTCACACCAATGTCCGATGGCACCAGCATGCGCGACTCGTCGAGCATCACCGCCGGATAGCGTTGCCGGAACAATGGACCCAGCCACCAGGTCGTCGTCGCTTCGCGATGATCGAGAAGTCCGGTTTCCGCGACGATGAACGTGCCGATGCACGACGCGGCGAGCAGCGCACCCTGTTCATGCCATGCCAGCAGTTGCGCGCGGGCGTCGCGCACGTCCGGCCGCTCGAGCGCCGGCACCAGTTGCTCCGGCGTGCCGGTACCGAGCGCCGGGATGATCACCCAGTCCGGCTTCAGGTCCGCGGTGATCGCTTGCACGGGTATGGTGAACCCCTGTCCCGAGCGGACCTTCTTGCGCACGCCGACGACCGACAGTTCGAAGTGCGGCCGGCCGCCCATCTTCGCTGCGGCGAACCGGTTGGCGAGGGAGAACGCGTCGAGGATGACGGTGAGACCGGTGTCGAACAGCCCCTGCAGGGCGAGCACGGCGATGCGCATGGCGTAAATGACCCTAAAGTTGTCATTTGCGACGATACAGCTTTTCCCGGCCGGGAGCTACAGTGAGTCCCGTTGTACGTCGCAACGAACGTCGACCAAGGAGGTCACTCATGAAAGTCTTCGCTATCGCATCCGCCCAATCGACCCTCACCCCGGACAAGCTCCAGCAGCACATGCCCCACGAGGTGCCGGCGACGCTCCAGCTTTATCTCGACGGCAAGGTCGAGCAGTTCTGGTTCCGCGACAAGGCCGGCCCGATCTTTCTGATGAACGTCGAGTCGGTCGACGAGGCCAAGGCCATACTCGATGCGTTGCCGCTCGTGACTGACGGGCTGATGAAGTACGAGTACCTGCCGGTGGGACCGCTTGCGCCGCTGGGGAGGCTGATTCAGAAGGGATGATGTTGCAGGCGGGTTGAGCCGTGCCGCCGGCCTGGTCAGCGGCATGTTCGCGGGGGCATCACTGCCCCACCTTCTCCGATTCGACGACCAGGTCCAGCACGTAAGCGGTAGACGGCCCATCGGCCGGCGGGTTCTTGATGGTGAAACGCTTCACGCGCACCACGTTACGGATGCCCGGCGTGTGCGTATAGCCTTCAATGTCCTGATTCAACGGTTGCCACTGACCCGGCGTGCCGGCCGCCAGTCCCTGCTCGTCGAAAAAGCGTTCGCGCACGAGCAGACATTGCGCGTTCGGCATCAACGGATGGTTGCACGGCACGGACTGCGCCGCCACTTCAAGGAACGCGATCTGACCGGGACCGCCGTAGCGCATCTCGGCCGTGGGCACGCCGGTAAAGCTCAGCGTGTCGCCACTATCGGTGACCAGTTGCAGGCTTGGAGCGTTGTCGCGTGCGAGCAGGTTCACGGTGACGCTGCCGCGCACACGCTGCGAGATCGCATCGTCGAGTGCGGCAAGCGCGGCATCGTTGCAGGCCATCATCGTGCTGACCATCGGGCCGATCTGCAGATGCCCTTTCCTCACGGTGTAACCCGCTCCCATGCCGTTGCAGCTATTGACGACCGTGATCCGGTACGGACTGAAGTCCAGTTGCACTGGCTTGTCCGGGCGGGCGAACAGCGCATCGATGCGGGTGCCGTCGCTATCGATCGCGTTGGTCAGTTGCCAGTGATACCGGATCAGCTGATCGGTGCCGGTCGGCGACGCCGGGTTCGCGGCGGCCGGGGTCGGCGGTGGAGCCGGTGCTGTCACTTCGGGTGTCTGTGCGCAGGCGGCGAGAACCAGCGGCAACAGGAGCATGCGGTATTTCACGTCGGCACCTCGGTGAGTTCAGTGGTTGTTCCGGGCCTTTGCTCGCGTCGCCAGGAGAGGCGGCGCGAGAATCAGGTCGCATGCACGAAAGCCGGAAGAGCCAGTGAAGGGTACCACCCGGCCGCACTACGCCGGGTATGCGCGCCTGCTTCGATCAGGCCGCGAGCATCGACTCGACGACCGACAGCATAACGCAGGTGGATGGCGGAAAGACGTCGCTCGAGGTTGATCCGAATCTTCGTTAGTTCGCCGAACTGCGGCAGGTAAAGCGGCTACGCTTTGGACACTTCGCGGCTCACGGCGGGAATGGCGTGAACCGCTTTGAGCCGGGGGCGCAGCAGCAGATAGAAGGCGGCAAAGTGTGTGATCGCCAGCGCTGGCACATAGATGATCGGAATCGCGTACATGGCGCCCAATTGGCCGGCATGCGCGGGCAGATCGACCGCTACCGCGTGGTAGTAGTCGACGATCAGATCGGCCGTGCCGACAAGATTGAAAGCCACGACGAGCGACCAGAAAAGCGGACGTATCCGGGTCGTAAGCAACGCCAGCATCGCCAGCACGCCGGTAGCGAAATCGCCATACGCGGCGAACGTGGCGAAGCTCGCGGGCAGCTGCGGACTGACGACGCCAGGCAACAGGAAGGCGAGCCCGAAGAAGCGGAAGCTGTGCAAGGTGGCGATCGCGCGTTGCGCGTCGAATGGGGCCATCGACTTGAGCTTCGGCCAGACGTAGGCGCCGAAGCACAACAGCCAGGCGACATAGCCCAGAACGAGGTGCAACTGGAAAAGAAGCCGCGATGACATGGTATCTCCTGTCAAATGTTGGATGAGCAGGTGTTAGGTGTACCATCGTCTCGCGCGAGCGACTATTCCTCACAATGTTGACAGGCTATGAAGCAGAACTTCACAGTCAGGCAGGGCGCGCTCGACGGCGTCGAGGTCTTCCTCCGCGTTGCCGAGCATCGCAGTTTTCGCGGGGCCGCCGCTGAACTCGGCGTGACGCCGTCGGCCGTCAGTCAAGCGGTGCGTGTACTCGAAGCCCGCATCGGCGCGACGCTCTTCATCCGCACCACGCGCAGCGTCGGCTTGACCGAAGCCGGCGAGCGCTTTCTGGCTCGCGCCAAACCCGCTTTCGAGGAACTCGTCGCCGCCAGCGAGATAGCGCGCGGGCTCGGCGAGCGGCCGTCCGGCCTGTTGCGTCTCTCCGTGCCGCGCGCGGTCGTGCCGATCCTGCTGGAGCCGCTGATAGCGTCGTTCTGCAAGGCCAATCCCGAGGTCGAGGTGGAAGTCGCGGCCAGCAAGGAGCTGATCGATCTCGCGACGGAAGGCTTCGACGCCGGCATCCGGCTCGGTCAGTTCGTCGCCGCCGACATGGTCGCGGTGCCGCTCACGCCGCCGTTCCGTTTTGTCGTGGTGGGGAGTCCTACCTATTTCGCGGCGCGCGGCCGCCTCGAGAAAATGGATGATCTGCGCGAGCATGCGTGCATTCGCTGGCGGCGCTCCAGCGGCGCGCTCGCGTTGTGGTCGTTCAACGACAACGGTCAGCCGATCGAGATTGCCGTCTCCGGTCCTTTCATCGCCAGCGATTATCCGAGCATGCTCGGTGCGGCGATCGAAGGTATCGGCCTTGCGCAGCTACCCGAGCCGATGGCCGCCGAGGGGTTGCGAACGGGAAAGCTGGTGCAAGTTCTGGAGGCGTACGCGCCGATGATCCCGGGCGTGTTTCTCTACTATCCGAGCCGCCGCCAGATCATGCCGAAGCTGCGCGCGTTCATCGATCATGTGAAGAGCCGCACGGCCAGATCGTTGCCTAGCGATAGTTGACGAAGTTGATGACGTCGTTGAGGAACCAAGGCAGGATCAGTTGCGTGTCGGAATAGCTGGTGCCGACGGTGAGTCTCGGTGGTCTTGACGCGGAGTCGGCGGGTGGCAGGCCGTCTGGAGTGTGCAGCATGTAGGCGTTCGAATCACCCGCTGTCTGATAGTTCGCCGGCGACGACGTCGAACCGCAGCCGGCAGTGAGAACGACGAGAACCGCTGCGAAGCAAAGGGACTTCATGAGTGAGTGAACTCCGGCGACGTTTTCGTCATTATGGCTGAACTCTGTCGAATACCGGCAGCGAACCGCGCCCGCCTTCACAGCTCCAGCACCGTCACCCCCACTTCCATCCGATGCGCGCCGCCGCCGAGAATCGTCCCGCGCAACAACGACACATCGCTGTAATCGCGGCCGATCGCCAGCGTCACATGATCGAGATCGGCGAGCACGTCATTGGTCGGGTCGAGATCGATCCAGCCGCTGGCCGGACAATGCACCGACACCCACGCATGCGACGCATCGGCACCGATCAAGCGCGGATGGCCCGGCGGCGGATCGTTGCGCAGATAGCCGCTGACGTAGCGCGCGGGCAAACCGACCGAGCGCAAACAGCCGATCATCACCTGCGCGAAATCCTGACACACCCCGCTCTTCAGTTCGAACGCGCGATCGGCGGGCGTATCGAATAACGTCGCAGACGGCTTGTACGCGAAGTCCTCGTGAATGCGATGCATCAGATCGATCGCGCCCGCGACGAGCGGCCGGCCCGGCGTGAAGCTCGGCAACGCATAGGCGCGCAGCGACGGCCGCAACGCGATATTCGGCGACCCGAAGCAATACTCCGCCTCCGCATGGAACGCGCCGCCCACGCGAAAGCGCAGCGCCTCGGCCACGCTCTCCCAGTCAGAGGTAGCCTCGGCGTCGAGGCTGGTCCAGCGCGGCGTCAGCGCAACCGTGGTTTCGCTGACGAGCTGCAGGCGCTCGTGCGGCGTATCGAGCGCGAAGTACAGGACGTCGTTGCCGAACGCGTCAATGCGGCTATGCAGATACGACGGCTGCGGCTCGATCTTTTCGCTGCGCGAAATCACACGCTGCCACGGACACGCGAGCGGCCGGATCGTCGCCAGATGCTGCGCGGTTTCGACATACGTCGAGTAATGATAGGTAGTGCGATGCGAAACCGACAGCACCGTCGACGCGTTCTTCATGCCCACACCTGCGAGGCGACCGTAGTCGCGTGACTGAAATAGCGCGCGCTGATCTCATGCGCGGCCGCGTTCGCGAAGCCGCCGATCTGATCGCACAGCGCAATCAGCGTGCTATACGAGCCGTGCTCGTCGACCTCGCACAGCGATTCGAGCGACGGCAACGACTCGACGGGCGGTAGCAACTCCGCAAACGGCCGATGCCGCTGGCTGCCCGCCGCGATGGCAATTTCGCCGAGCTTGTTGCGCAGCCGCTCGTACACGCCATAGATGCCGCGCGGATTGTGCGGCTCGATCACGAGCAGATCGAGCAGCGCGGGCACTTCGAAACGCCCCGGATACAGCGAGCGATACGTGAGCGTACTGTCGAACATTTGCAGCAGCAGATCGAAGCCGGCGGGCGTCGCGAGCTGGCCGTTGGCGGCAACGCCGCTCATGAAAGCGGCCATCGTCGCGACGCGTTCGATATGACGCCCGACGAACAGCAGCCGCCACGCTTCGTCGCGCGTCATGCGGTCGCCCTGTGCGCCGCTGATCGCCGATAGCTGCACCGACAGATGCTCGAGCGCATTCGCGAGCGTCACGCGGTCGTAGCGATCGAAGACACTGCCGCTGCCGACGCCGTTCGTACCACCATTGCCCGCGCCCACGGTCGGCAGCAACACCTGCAATGCGTCCTGAAAGTCGTTGCGCGCCGCGAGGATCGTGCGCCAATGATCATTCGATAGACGCCCGCGCACCTCGCCGTTCGCGCGTGCCTGGCAATTCAGGTTCTGGCTGATGCTGACGCTGCCCGCGCTGTCGCCGAGATTCGCGACGAGCGCGCGCTCGAACGTCTGCGGCGACGCCGGCGCGAGCGGCGATGCCAGGTCGCCTGGCTGCACGAGGCCGCACCATGTCGCGAGTTCGACCAGCGTCGCGAACATCGCGTCGGCGTCGTTGCCTTCGAGCGAGCCGAGAATCAGCCGCAGCAGCCGCACGTTGTTTTCCGCGCGCTCGCCGTAGCGGCCCGCCCAGAACAGATTCTCCGCGGCGCGGCTCGACACCGTGCGATGCTTGCGCGTGAGGTCGGCGGGCTTGATCGGCGAAGGCAGCAGCGTGAACGTCGAACTCGGCTGGCTCGACAGCACCCAGGTATCGACGCTGCTGCCGCCGTGCTGCATCGATACCGTGGTTTGCCGCTCGGCGGCCATGCGCGTGAAGCCGCCCGGCATCACGTGCCAGCCGCCGTTGACATCGGCGATCGCATAGACGCGCAGCACCGACGGCCGGCCTCCGATCGTGCCCTCCTCGTAGCGCGGCGTGCAGGAAAAGCGCTGCTCCTGCTCGATCGTGAAGGCGTCGGGCAGCGCGTCGATGCGCTCGCGCCAAGCCGCGAGCGGTTGCCTGCCCCCCTCGATGCCGGGCGGCGCGTCGCGCCCCGCGAGCGGCCATGTCGGCACGACGAACGCCTCGTCGAGATGCGCGAACGCATGCTCGCGCGCGGCCTGTTCGCCACACCACCAGGTCGGCACGCCGGGCAGCAGCAGCTCTTCGCCGAGCAACGCTTCGGCGATACCCGGCATGAAACCGTGCAATGCCGGCGATTCGGCGAACCCCGAGCCCGGCACGTTCGATACGATCACATTGCCCGCGCGCATCACCTGCAACAGCCCCGGCACGCCGATCGTCGAATCGGCGCGCAACTCGACCGGGTCGCAGAACGCGTCGTCGAGACGGCGCAGCACGACGTGCACGCGTTCGAGCCCGGCCAAGGTCTTCAGATAGAGCCGGTCGCCGCGCACCGTCAGATCCTTGCCTTCAACCAGCGTCACGCCAAGATAGCGCGCGAGAAACACGTGCTCGAAAAAGGTTTCGCTGTACGGCCCCGGCGTGAGCAGCGCGATATGCGGCGACGCGTCGGTGCTGTCCTCGTCGCGGATCGTCGCCTGAGCGGCCTGCACGAGCGTCGCGATCAGTTGCGAATAGAGCGGCGCGAGTCGGCTTACCCGCAGCGAGCGGAACGGCTCGGCGAGCAGCGTCGAGACGATCAGGCGGTTTTCGAGCGCGTAGCCAAGCCCGGAGGGCGCCTCGGTACGATGCGCGATCACGCTCCACTCGCCGCCCGGCGTGCGCGCCAGATCGAGCGCGACGACCTGCAGGTATTGACCACCCGGCGGCGTGAAACCCTTCACCGGCCGCAGATAGCCCGGATGGCCGAACACCAGCGCGGGCGGCAGTTGCCCATATTCGAGCAGCGTCTGCGGCCCGTAGATATCGGCCATGATCGCGTTGAGCAGATGCGCGCGCTGCGCGACGCCGCGCTCGATGTGCGCCCACTCGGCCTCGCTGATCAAAAACGGCAGCAGGTCGAGCGCCCACGGCCGCGACTTGCCGTTGTCCGCGTAGACGTTGTAGCTGATGTCGTTGTCGCGGATCTGCTGCGCGATCGACGCGTGATGGTCCGCGAGCCGCGCGACGCCGTCTTCGCCGAGCTGCGCGAAGAATTGCCGCCACGGTTCGCGCAACGCGCCCGACGCGTCGCGCAGCTCGTCCCAATGTCCGTCATGACCCGGCAGCAACCGCAACAGGGACGAAGCGTCCGCCGGCATGGCGGACGCTTCGAAGGGCAAAGTCGATTGAAAGGCCAAGATCGTGTGGTGTCAGTGATGCGTGTTTTTCAACTGTGGCGCAGATCGAGCGTGAACGGAAACTCGAGGCTGCGCTGCGGCTTGCCCACCGCAAGCGGCCCCGGCGTATGACCCGACGCGAAGAAACGCGAGCGCCGCCGGCTTTCCGCCTCGTAGGCGTTGACAGGGAAGGTCTCATAGCTGCGCCCGCCCGGATGAGCGACATGATACTGGCATCCGCCGAGCGAGCGGCCGCTCCATGTATCGACGAGGTCGAACGTGAGCGGCGCGTGGGCGCCGATCGTCGGATGCAGCGCCGACGGCTGCGACCACGCGCGAAAACGCACGCCGGCCACGTACTCGCTGACGCGGCCCGTCGCCTGCAACGGCACCGGCACGCCGTTGACGCTCAGCACGTGACGATTGCCGTTCAAGCCCAGCACGCGCACCTCCAGCCGCTCGACCGATGAATCGACATAGCGCACCGTGCCACCGGTGGAGCCCTCCTCGCCCATCACGTGCCACGGTTCGAGCGCGTTGCGAATCGTCAGGTCGATGCCGCTCAGCGACATCTCGCCGACGAGCGGAAAGCGGAATTCGAAGTGCGGCGCGAACCACGCGCCGTCGAAGGCGAAGCCCGCAACGCCCAGCTCGGCGAGCACGTCCTCGAAATCCATCTTCACGAAGGTGCCGAGCAGGAAGCGGTCGTGCAGCTCGGTGCCCCAGCGCGTGAGCCGCTGCGTGTAAGGCGTGTGCCAGAAGCGCGCGACCAGTGCGCGCAGCAGCAGTTGCTGCACGAGGCTCATGCGCGCGTGCGGCGGCATTTCGAAGCCGCGCAGCTCCAGCAGACCGAGGCGGCCGGTCGGGCCGTCGGGCGAATAGAGCTTGTCGATGCAGAACTCGGCGCGGTGCGTGTTGCCGGTCACGTCGATCAGGATGTTGCGCAGCGCGCGATCGATCATCCAGGGCGGCACGTGGCCGCTGTCGCGACCGCCGAGCAGATCGACCTGCCGCTGCAACTCGGCGAACGCGACTTCAAGTTCGTAGACCTGATCATTGCGCGCTTCGTCGACGCGCGGCGCCTGGCTCGTCGGCCCGATGAACAGCCCCGAGAACAGATACGACAGCGACGGATGGTTGTGCCAGTAAGCGATCAGGCTGGCGAGCAAATCCGGCCGGCGCAGGAACGGACTGTCAGCCGGGGTCGCGCCGCCGAGCACGAAATGATTGCCGCCGCCGGTGCCGGTGTGGCGCCCGTCGAGCATGAACTTCTCGCTGCTCAGATAGCTGTGCGCAGCGGACTGATACAGATACTCGGTGTGATCGACGAGCTCGTCCCAGTTCGCGGCCGGATGAATGTTGACCTCGATCACGCCGGGGTCGGGCGTCACCTGCAGCACTTTCAGGCGCGGGTCGCGCGGCGGCGGATAGCCTTCGAGCACGATCTGCATCTTCAGCTCCGAGGCGGTCGCCTCGACCGCGGCGAGCAGGTCGAGATAATCGTCGAGTTCGGTCAGCGGCGGCATGAACACGTGCAGCAGCGTGCGGCCGCTGCCGAACGAATCGCTCTCGGCTTTCGGGCCGGCCGCCCGTTTCGGGTCGCGCGCCTCGACGCACACCGCCGTGCGCAGCGTGTCCTTCGACGACTCTCCACGCGCCGGCGGTGATTCGTCGTGGCGCCGCGGCGCATAGGCGAGCACGCCGCCATGCGGCATTCCGCTCAGCAGCTCGGCGGCCGACAGCGACAGTGCGCCCGCCTGCCGTGCGTTGGTCTCTTCATCGGCGATCTGCCGGCCCTCGCGTCCGACTTCGTACTGCACGCGCAACTGCGCGGCCGTGCGCAGCGGCTGCGGCGGCGCGAACGGATCGTGCGCGTGCTGATACGGATAGTCGATCTTCGACACCCACGGCAGCGCATCGAGCGGCAGCCGGTAGCCCATCGGCGAATCACCGGGAATCAGATACATGCGTTCGTCGCGGAAGAACCAGCGGCCGGTGACCCATGTCGGTGTGATGCCCGGCGCACCGGGCTCGCGGCCGAGCGGCAGCACGTAGCCGGTCGGGCTCGCGAGCCCCGCGTCGAACACGCGCCGCAGCCGCGCGCGTTCGAGTTCGTCGTCGAGGCGCGCGTCGAACGTATCGACGTTGACCGGCAGGCGACGCTCGCGCCACAGGTAGTACCAGGTGTCTTCGTAGCCGGGCTGGATGCAGTCCGCGTCGAGCGACAGCCTGGCGGCCAGATGCGCGATGAAGCGTTGCGCGTCGCCGGCCGTGTAGCGGCCCGGCTCGCGTTCGTCGGCGAACAGCGCCGGGTTGTGCCAGCACGGCTCGCCGTCGGCGCGCCAGTACAGCGACATCGCCCAGCGCGGCAACTGCTCGCCCGGATACCACTTGCCCTGGCCGATATGCAGGAAGCCGTTCGCGCCGTAGCGTTCGCGCAGCCGGTCCATCAGCGCGACCGCATAGCCGCGCTTGGTGGGTCCGAGCGCGTCGGTGTTCCATTCCGCGGCGTCGCGATCGCGCACCGACACGAAGGTCGGCTCGCCGCCCATCGTCAGTCGCACGTCCATGTCGGCGAGTTCGTAGTCGACCCGCGCCCCCATCTTCAGCACGTCGTGCCACGCGGCTTCGCTATACGGCTTCGTGACGCGCGGCGACTCCAGCACGCGTTCGATCGACATCGAGTGCGCGAACTCGACCTCGGATTCGTCGACCGCGCCCGAGATCGGCGCCGCGCTGCCCGGCTCCGGTGTGCACGCAACCGGTATGTGTCCTTCGCCCGCGAGCAGTCCCGAGGTCGGATCGAGCCCGATCCAGCCGGCGCCGGGCAGATAGACCTCGCACCACGCGTGCAGGTCGGTGAAGTCGACCTCGGTGCCGCTCGGGCCGTCGATCGATCTGACGTCGGGCGCAAGTTGCAGCAGATAGCCCGAGACGAAGCGCGCCGCGAAGCCGAGTTGCCTCAGCGTCTCGACGAGCAGCCAGCCCGAATCGCGGCACGAGCCCGATGCGTTGGTCAGGGTTTCCTCGGGCGTCTGCACGCCGGGCTCCATCCGGATCAGGTAGCGGATCTCGTGTTGCAGCCGCTGGTTCAGTGCGACGAGAAAGTTCGCGGTACCGGCCGGCGTGCGGTCGATGCTCGCGACGAACTCGGCGAAGCGCGGCGTCATCGGCCGCTTGACGCAGTACGGCGCGAGTTCGGCCGCGAGCTCCGGCGCGTAGTCGAACGGAAACTGCTCGGCCGACGGTTCCAGGAAGAAGTCGAACGGGTTGTAGACGGCCATTTCGGCGACCAGATCGACGGTCACCTTGAACTCGCGCGTCTGCTCGGGAAACACGAGCCGCGCCTGGTAGTTGGCGAACGCGTCCTGCTGCCAGTTGATAAAGTGCCTCGCGGGCTCGACGCGCATCGAGTACGACAGGATCGGCGTACGACAATGCGGCGCGGGCCGTAGCCGCACGACCTGGGGCGACAGCGTAACCAGCCTGTCGTAGCGGTAATGAGTAACGTGATGCAACGCGACGCGTATGGACACTCCGGACTCCTCGACGAAAAGGGCAGCCCGCCAAAAAAGCAAGCTCTATGCCGTGGCTGGACAAACTCGCATGAACCGCCTGGTGTTGCCTGAACTGCCTGTGCGTTGCGTACCGCTTGCCTGCCGAGGGATCGCCTCCACCCGTGCACCAAAGCGGCGCAGCGCTGATGCACAATCATGACCGTACTGTGCGTTAAAGCGGTGACGTCTGGCAATCGCGGCATGAAGATTGCGGGCTGCTTTCGCCCGCTTGCGCGCTGATGACCGCACTCGCCATGGCGCACCACCGCACACGACGTCGCACCGACCACGAGGCCCGCCCGATGAAAACCTTCCACTGCAACCGCTGCGAGCAACTCGTGTTTTACGAGAACGTCCGCTGCGAGCGCTGCGAGTCGCTGCTCGGCTTTCTGCCCGAACTGCGGGAAATCAGCGCGTTCGAAGACGCCGGCGAGGGTCACTGGCGCAGCCTGCACCCTCAGGCGAACGGCGCGCTGTTCCGCCAATGCCACAACTACGCGGCCGAAAACGTCTGCAACTGGATGATCCCCGCTGATTCACCCGATACGCTGTGCCAAGCCTGCCAGCTGACCCGCACGATTCCGAATCTGAGCGAACCGGACAACCGGCTCTACTGGTATCGACTCGAAGTCGCGAAGCGGCGTCTGCTGTACACGCTGGCAGAGCTCGGCCTCGACGCGGACCCCGAGCGCGGCCTCGCCTTCGAATTTCTCGCTGACGGCGGCGACGGCGAGCCCGTGATGACCGGCCACGACAACGGGCTGATCACGCTGAACATCGCTGAGGCCGACGACGCGCATCGCGAGAAAGTGCGCACCGCGATGGGCGAACCGTACCGCACGCTGCTCGGCCACTTCCGCCACGAGACGGGTCACTACTTCTTCAGCCAGCTGATCGAAAACGAGCCGCGCTGGCTCGAACCTTTTCGCAAGCTGTTCGGCGACGAGCAGGCCGACTACGGCGAAGCGATGAGCGCCTACTATCGCGACGGCGCGCCGGCCGACTGGCAGTCGTCGTACATCAGCGCCTACGCGACGATGCATCCGTGGGAGGACTGGGCGGAGACATGGGCGCACTATCTGCTGATCGTCGACGTGCTCGATACGTCGACGTCGTACGGACTCGCGCTGCTGCCCGACGATCCGAGCGAGCCGACGCTGACCGACCGCACGCCGGTCGAGGACGCGAGCTTCGGCAATCTGATGAAACGCTGGTTTCCGCTCACCTATGCGCTGAACAGTCTGAACCGCAGTCTCGGCATGGCCGACGGCTATCCGTTCACGCTCGCGGCGCCCGTGGTCGACAAGCTGCGCTTCGTGCATCGCGTGATCGCGGCGGCGGGTGACAAGCGCGACAAGCATGGCGCGCGCGAGTACACAAGCGCATAAGAAAGCCCGCCGCCGGATCAGCCGGCAGCGGGCGTTCATCGCACTGGCTACGCGAGTTCAGTACGCGACGTAAGGCCCCGTCCCACCCGGCGTCGGCTGCTGCTCGATCGCCGCGTACACGTTGCGGCCATAGAAGAACGGCAGCCCCCAGTCGAACACCGTCGACGTGACGAATGCCGGCCCCGCGAGCAGCGGCAATGCCGAGTCACCGCTGTAAGTCTGGGAGATCGACATCGCATTGCCGACGCTGAACGTCACCGCGCTCGTCGTGCCATTCACGCCTTCGATCATCGCGCTCAACTGCTGCGTCGAGGTCGGGCAGTAGTACGCGCCGTTCGGGCTCGCGCAGGCCGGCATCGAGGTGGTCTGGAAGAACAGTCCCGTCGAGCCGCTGTCGAGAATACTGTGCGTGTACGCGGTGCCGTTCTGCACCGTCGTGAACGTGCCGCTCGACGCACTCACGCCGATCACCTGCGCCGCGCCGAGCGCATTGTTGCTCTGCGTGCCGATGCCGAACACGAGTTGCCCCGACACCGAAGGCGCACCGCCCGACACGGTCGGCAGACTCAGCATCGAACCGTTGTTGTCGGTCGCGAAGTACGGCACCGGATTGGCGACCTGATACGTCTCCGCGAGCGGAATCGACGTGCAGCTCGAACCGTTGCAACCGTAGTAGATCGCGGGCAGCGCCTGCTGCACGCAGTTCGCGCCGCAGTCGTGCTTGAACACGCCGATGCCGAGAATGCCGTTTGCCTGCAAGGCGGCCGGCGTACTGCGCGAGGCGCCGACGGCCGCGCAATCGCCCGGCAGCGACGCGTAGCCCGGATCGATCACCTGGATCGGCAGCGACGCGGCTTTCTCGCCGGCGATCTGCACGTCGGCGAGCTTCACCGCCCCCCACGTATAGCCATCGAAGAACTGCATGCATTCGGCGACGAGGTTGCCCGAGCCGTCCTTCTGCTGCGGCAGGCTCATCGACGCGGGCAGTTGCGACGCGAACACGCGCACGCCCCAGGAGCCGGTATCGACGAGCACGTGATCGATCGTCTGGCAGCTGCCGGTGCCGGGCGCGCAGATCGTAATGCTGACGAACGGCATGTTCGGCACGTTGCTGACGCCCGAGTCGACCGTCACGCGCACCGCGTTCGCGGCCAGCACCTGCGGCGACGGCGATGTGTTGGTCACGGTCGAGCCCGACGAGCTCGTCGAGGTGCCCGAACCGTTCGAGCTGCCGGACGTGCTCGAATTGGCGGTGGTGCTCGCACCGCCGCCCCCGCCTCCCCCGCCGCCGCACGCGCTCAGGAACAGCGCCAGCACGACGATGGGCGCCGCGCCCAGCAGAGTCATCCACGAAGACCTGGTTCGCATGATTCGCTCCGTTATTGAATGACGCTGACGTCGACGCCCGCGGGCACCGCCTGCGGCAGATACGCGTAGCCGGTGAAGGCGCGCAGATGGCCGCTCGAGAACACCACAAGATCGCTGTTCGACACCGCGAGCGGCACGCCGCGCCGTGTCGCGTTGGCGGCGACGTAGGCGTCGAAGGACGCACCGAGCATCGCCTTCAGATCGGGCAGCGTCGGGCCATCCCACGCGACACCGAACACGATGCCGTTGGCCGCCACGTACTCACGCACCTCGGTGCCGGACGGCAGCGTGAGCGCGTGCATCGAATACGCCCGTTGTGCGCTGGCCGCGTGCGCCACCGCGTGCAGGCGCGTCTGATCGCTGTCGACGGTGCTGACGTTCTGGCCGAGCGTCGCGTGCGCGGCGAACGGCAACGCACAGCTTGCCCCGAGCATCGCGCAGGCAATGCGGGTAAGAAGCATCGGTTTCAAGAGATTTCCTTCGAGGTGAAACGCTCGCGACCGGCATGAAGCCGATCGCAAACGCGAAACTGGGGCGCACACCTGACCGGCCTGGCCGGGTTGCCGTCACGCCGGTTCGGTTGCGTGAATGCGTCTACGGAAGGGCGGGGCGAAACTTTAGTCTGTGGAATAGCGCGCGGCAATCGTTTGCGACGCGATTTAAACCTTTGCGAATGCCTGCGTCGTTCGATTCCGTTCGATCAATGCGGACAAAGCCTTTTGCCGACAATGCTTTGACGCCTATTTCCTTTCCGTATGACGTTACCGCGAACAGACCGGGGAAAGCGCCGGCGCCACGCATAAAAAATGCGATGGCGGCCCGCGTTTTTTTGCCCATGTAAGCGTCTTCTGAATACGGGGCGCACGGAGCGTAGATTCCTCTGACTACATGCCGCTCGCGACGCAAAATGCGAAGCAGAAAAAAACGCGGAGGGCCTGGCGGCCCTCCGCGCTATCGATCGTTCGGAACGTGCGAGGTGCGTTACTTCTTCTGCTGAAGCACCGACTTCAGCTCCTGCACGTTCTCCTCGACTCGCTTCGCAATCACCGCATACGACTCCGCCTGCGTCTGATAAGCGGCTTGCGCGAGTTGCTGCATGTCGGCGAGCGACTTGTGCAGGCTCTGCTGGATCAGCTCCGCGGTTTTGCTCGACGGCGCGGTGCCGGCCGCCGTGAGCTGCGTGGTCAGCGACTGTAGCTCGCCCAGCGTGGCGCGCAGCATGTCGGCCTGTTTCTGCGCGAGCGACTGCATCCCCTGGAAAGCGGTCTGATTCGCCTGAACCAGCGCTTCCATGTCCTTGCGGCGCGCTTCCATGATGGCGGGCACGTCGAAGCCGGGGAGCTTGAACTGCTCCAGCATTTTGGTGAGATCGCCAAACGGATTGGCGGCTTCAGGTCGGTCCATGCGAAATCCTCCTTGCGGTTGAAGACTCGTCGCCGTTACGCCGCCCACACCAGGCGCGATGCCGATGCCGGCGGCGGCGTGTGCCGCGCACACCGCCACGGCGAGGTGGTTTTGGGGTCGCACGGCACATCGGATCAATCATGCGCTATCCGGCTGCGTTGCGCCAGCGGACTCACCCTGGCGAGAAGGGAGCGCGCCAACGCGCTGCGCGAAAGGCTCGGAAAGTTACTGAATGGTTTTCGTAACCCGACCGCCGAGTGTGTCGACTATCGTTGCGAGGAGCCGGGCCATCGGGGCGCCGGCGCTGTTTTCGACGGGAGCGACATCATGAAAAAAGCATTCTTCAGCGCAGCTCTCGCCGCGGTTCTTGGCATCGTCGCGACGGCCGCGCTCGCCGACGACGGCATGCCACCCCCGCCCGCCGCTCAGCACGGTGGCGCTCCGCGCGGCGACGGCCCGCGGGGGCACGGTCCGATGATGGGCCACCCGAGCCCGGCGTTCGCGGTCATCAACGATCTCGAACAGTTGCGCCGTCTGTATGCGCTGAACGGCCATGAAGCCGAGATCATCGCGGTCTACCACGACGTGTTGAACAAGACCCAGGACCCGATGCTGCGTCACTACGTGTACGACTCGCTGGCGCGCGAGCAGTTGAAGCCCGCCAATCCAGAGCAGGCGATCGCGACACTGCGCACGAGTCTCGCCGAGGATCTCGCGGCGGCGAACAAGGCGCCGCATGACATGCCGCCGGGTCAGCCGCCAGCGCAGCCGGAGTAATTTTCCATCGCAAATTGCGAACGGAGCGCCGCGCCGCGCGGCGCTCTTTTTTGTGCGGGAGCAACCGAGCGCGAACGGCTAGGCGGTCAGGCGCAGCCTCCCCTGGAAGCGCTCCCGCAGCCCCGTCCCGCACGGCTTTCCGGGACTGCGTGGGCTGTCCCACATTGGCGCTTTACTGACGCTTTTCATCTTCCGTCAGGTGATTACGATAGGGGCTTCGCATCGCAACCTCGAGGCAGGGTGAAGGAATGCGCTATCCGCTGGACATGGCCATTGCCGCCGCCCTGCTCGTGTTCGTCCTGTGCTGCATCGTCAAGCTCGCCTTGAACTGAGCGGCGGCCCGACGTTCGATTCCTCTCGCTCGCACCCTCTCCTTCGTCTCGCTCCCTCGCTGTTTCGCGTCGCGCTTCGTCGCGCATGACGCCGCGCGCACCCGCGCTTCGCGCCTTCATTTCGCCGTGACATCGCTCGAAATAATTGTTGAATGGAGTTCGGCGGGCGACTCTCCCATACTTCGTTCGCTGCCGGTGCGTGACGAATCACAGACGCATGAGATCGAAAGGCTTCACGTGCGAACCCCTTCGCCGATGATCGACGATCTACGGTTGCCCGATCATCGGCGATGGACTCGAACAGACTGGCACCGCGTGCCGACGACAGGATCATCATGTTGACTTCAGTGAACTTCATCAAAAAGAACGCCGCCCGTTTTACCTGCATGGCACTCGTGTGTGGCAGCGCGCTGCTGAGCGGCTGCGCGGGCGCCAGCGTCGCGAATCTGAGCACGACGAACCCGGCCGCGACGGCCGACGCCGGCACGCAGTCGACGATGCATCCCGACACGATCTACGTGTACACGTTCGATGCCGATCCGCAGCAGATCAAGCTCGACCACGGCGGCATGCTGCAGAAGCTGAAGACGCAGCTGTCGGGTTCGACCGACGAGCAGAAGCAGGTTGCCGATGCCGCCCAGGTGCGCGAGCAGGTCGCCGACGAGATCGTCCATCAACTCCAGGCGATGGGTCTGCACGCGGTGCGCACCGACGCGCCGGTGCCCGCCGACCAGAACGTGCTGCTCGTGCAAGGCAGCTTCGACACGATCGACGCCGGCAATCGCCGCCGTCGCACGTTGATCGGCCTGGGCGCGGGCAAGAGCGAGGTGAGCAGTTCGGTACGGATCGTCTACCAGCCCGCGGGCGGCGCGCCGCGTGTCGTGCAGAGCTTCACGGCCAACGCGGACAGCGGCAAGATGCCGGGCATGGTCGAAACCGCCGGGGTCGGCGCGGCGGCCGGCACCGTCGCGACCGCGGCCGCGGCCGGCGCTGGCCTGCATGGCGTGACCGAAACGAAGCGCGCGGGGGTGTCGGACGATGCGAAGCGCCTCGCCGATGCGGTCGCGAAACAGATCGCGCAGTTCGGCGTCGAAGCCGGCTGGGTGCAGGTTGCCAGGAAGAGCTGAGCGATCGAGCGCGGCGGGTTCCGAGCCCGGCTAGAAAGCGCGGCTGAAAAGCACGCGGCGGCGTGGAGCGGTCTCCACGCCGCCGTTTTTTTATCGATACGCGCGCCGTTTCGTTAGCCGCGCCACAGCCCTCGCAGCAGTGCGAGCAGCGTGGCCGGCGCCGTGCCCTTCTGGCAATAGCCGTCGAAGTTATGGCGCTCGCGGCCGGTTTCCTTCACGTGGTCTTCGTCGAGCGACGTGAACGCGACGATGCCGAGGCTGTGCGTCGGCAGATAGCGGCGCAGCGCGCTCGCGGTTTCGTAGCCGTCGCGCTCCGGCATCATGATGTCGAGCACGACGACGTCGGGCACCCAATTGCGCACGCAGTGCAGCGCCGCCGCGCAGCCGGTCGCGGCGCGCGTCTCGACTCCCTCGTAGGAAAGCCAGGTGGCGAGCGCTTCGGCCGCGTTCTCGTTGTCGTCGACGACAAGCACGCGCGGCACGTCGTGTAATAGCCGGACCTCTCGGGCGCTCCACCTTTGGCAGGTAGTCGGATTTCGTGACATGTATGGCGGCCTGCGAATAAATCTTTTATTCGGTAGCAAGCGCTGTACCCCGGCTGCCGCGCCGCCAGTTCCACGCGTCGCGGCGCTTCGACGCCGTCAAAAACACCCCCGCCGACGACGTTGTCGGGCGGCAATCTGGCCGATCCGGGCATGACGGCCACCACGGTGATCCGCAGCGTGTCCGCGTCCGACGCGCTCGGCTTCCTGCACGACCGGGTGCTGTTCACGGTCGGCGCGCGTCGCCAGCAAATCGCGACGGCCAACTACGACAACGCGGGCATCGGCAGCGGCAACTATAGCGACGGCATCACGACGCCGCTGTTCGGCCTCGTTCTGCGGCCGACGCAGAACGTCTCGATCTTCGCGAACCGCAGCGAAGCGCTGGCCGCCGGCAGCATCGCACCGGCCGGCACGCTCAATTACGGTCAGCAACTGGCACCCGTGCGCACGAAGCAGTGGGAAATGGGTGTCAAGTACGACACGGAAAAACTCGGCGCGTCGTTTGCGGCGTTCCAGATCGAACAACCGTCGGCATTTACCGATCCGATCCCGCACATCTACGGCCTGAACGGCAACGAACGCCATCGCGGCCTCGAAGCCGAAGTACACGGCGAGCCGCTCAAGGGTCTGCGTTTGCTCGCCGGCGCTTCGCTGATGGACGCGACGCTCGAGAATACGCAGGGAGGAACCTTCGATGGCAACCGTCCGGTGGGCGTCCCGACCTTCCTGTTCAACCTGGGCGCCGACTACGACATTCCGATGGTGCCGGGGCTTGCGGTCAACGCCCGCTGGATCCATACCGGCGCACAGGAAGCGAACGCGGCCAATACGCTGTCGATCCCGTCGTGGAACCGCTTCGACCCGGGTGCGCATTACGAGACGTCCATCTATGGCAAAAGGACGACGTTCCGCGCCACGGTGCAGAACGTGACCAACAAGGCTTACTGGTCGGCCGTGTCGGCCTACGGTGCGACGACATACCTGACCCAGGGTGCTCCGCGTACGTTCCTGTTATCGGTCAGCACAGACTTCAGATTGTCTGTCGTGACGTGGGCCGCCTGTCCAGGCCGTTGACGTGCGTGACTAAAAACGCTGCCGGACTTGTGGGTCCGGCAGCGTTTCTGTTTTTGCGCGCGAGTTGAACGGCGTGGCGGTGCCTCGCGTTACTCGACCGGCGGTTCGCCTTCAGGTTTTTTCTTCGGCCGCTGCGGATCATCGCCGCGCGGCGGCAGCTTGCTCTTTTCGTTATCGCTGTGCTTGACGGGCTGGGGATGCTTGAACTGCTCGTCGACGTCTTTCATGGTGTGTCTCCCTGGCAACACAACGCAACACATCGCTCATGAATGTTCGGCGGACTGCGTGGCCTCGCCCGTGCCAGCAATCGCGGCCGGCGCATCGACGGCGGCGCCCATCGTCACGAGGACGCTGCACGTGACGCGATCGAGTAACAGCCCGTCGTGGCGGCCGCCCCACCAGCGCGCAAGTCCGTGACTGCGACGATGCCCGACGACGACCAGATCGGCCTTCAGGTTGTTGACGAAAAACGGAATCTCATCGAGCGGTTCGCCGATCGCGAGATGACCTGTCGCGCGAATTCCGCGCGCGGCGAGTTTCTGCAAGCCCTCGTCGAGCAGCGCTTTGGCGGACTCGTTGATGAAATCGAGCGGTACCGCGGCCGTGATGTCCGCGCCTTGCATCCAGGCCGTATTGTTGAGCACGGAAAGCAGGTGTACTTCCGCCTGCAGATCTTGCGCGAGAGCGGCACCGTCCTTCAACGCGTGTTGTCCTTCGCGTGTTCCGTCGTAACAGAGAAGAATGCGCTTGAAGATCGACATGTGAACCTCCGTGCGTCGGGTGCGCGGCACATCGTTGCTAAATTATATGTCAGTCCGTGATATATACCGCGCGATATATACCGCACGGGCCATGCATGCAAATACCTACAGAACCACCGCGAAAAAGGCGCTATTCGCGAGGTTCGGCGGCAACCGAATCGCGGCCGTGAAATAGCGAAAAACGGCGGAATCGCTCCCGCTCGCGTTCCTCGTTGAAGATCGACAGCGAGGGTTTGACGAGATCGTGGCGCGACACGATGCCGACCAGCCGATAGCTGGATGCATCGGCGACCACCGGCACGCGATCGAGCGAACGCGCGGCCAGACGCGCGGCGACATGCCGGCAGGTCTCTTCCGGCAATGCGATTTCGATCCGCTCGTGGGCGCCGCCCGTATCGCTCGCGCACAGATCGCCGACCGTCGCCGTCGCACGGCCCGCATCGAGCGCGGCGCTCAGCATGCGCCGATCCGCCATGCCGACGAGCCGCCCCGCTTGCACCACCGGGTACGCGCGATGAATCTGCGTTGATCCGAAGTGCTGCGCGAGTGCATCGGCGACGCTGAGGCTCGCGTCGATCGTCGTCACCGTGCGCGTCATCACCTCATCCACGTGATGACGTTCGAGCGGATCGATGCCGTACTCACGATAGATGTGATAGCCGCGTCGCGCGATCTTTTCCGTCAGAATCGAGCGCCGCATGAACAGCACGGTGAAGCCGTACGACACCGCGGCGGCGGTCAGGAGCGGCAGCAACGCATTCGCGTCGTGGGTCAGTTCGAACGCGAACACGACGGCCATGATCGGCGCGCGCATCATGCCGCCGAGCGCGGCCGCCATGAACACCAGCGGCCAGATCGCGGGGTCCCCGCCCGGCATCGCCGGACCGAGCACCGCGCCGACGCCCGCGCCCATCATCAGCAAAGGTGCGAGCACGCCGCCCGACGTGCCCGAGGCCAACGCGATCACCCAGATCACCGCCTTGACCAGCACGATCGCCAGCACGACGCCGACGGCGAGGTGATGCATCAGCAGATCGCCGATCACGTCATAGCCGACGCCCAGCGTGCGCGGCTGGAAGTAGCCGCCGATGCCGACCGCGAGACCGCCGAGCGCGGGCCACCACATCCAGTGAAACGGCAGCCGCGCGAAAGCATCCTCGACTTTGTAGAGCAAGCTCGACAATCCCCACGACAGCGCGCCGGCGATCAGCCCCGCGAGCGCGCATGATGCGAGCCCGAGCGTGCCGAGCGGCAAGGTCTCCAGCGGGAACAGCGGGCCGCTGCCCATCAGTAGCGGCCGCGAAAAACCCGCCACCGCGCACGACACCGCCACCGGCAGCAGACTGCGCGGCCGCAATTCGAACAGCAGCAGTTCGACCGCGAGCAACACGGCGGCGACAGGCGTACCGAACACCGCGGTCATGCCGGCGACCGCGCCCGCCACCAGCAGCGTCTTGCGCTCGCCGCTCGACAGATGGAAGAACTGCGCGATCAACGAGCCGAGCGCGCCGCCCGTCATGATGATCGGCCCTTCCGCGCCGAACGGTCCGCCGCTGCCGATCGCGATCGCCGACGCCAACGGCTTCAGCACGGCCACCTTCGGCGACATGTTGCTCTTGCCGAACAGGATCGCCTCGATCGCTTCGGGGATGCCGTGTCCGCGAATCTGCTCCGAACCGAAGCGCGCCATGAGCCCGACGATCAGACCGCCGACGACCGGCACCACGATCACCCACAGTCCCAAGGTATGGCTGGCGGGCGAGCGGTCCGCGATCGACAGCGTGTGAAAGAAGAACACGTTAGTGAAAAAGTGAATCAGGTGAAGCAGGAAGTCCGCAGCGAATGTGCTGAACATACCCACCACGGCGGCAATCGTCGTGATGCGCAGAAGCCGGGTATCGGTGGCGAAGTCGCCTTTTGACGCGTTGTTCTGCACTGCCGCTCCTCGTCGTCGGTGAAGATTGGGGTGATCCGAGTGTCGCGTCGGTCTGGAACGCCGCGCTACGACTCCGGCCACAGGAAGAAAACATGAGCAGCGTTCGTCGCCGGATCGGCGGGCAAACGATAGCCACGCGCTCGAGCGGTCCAGTTTTCGTGCGGCGAACCGTTTGGCCATTTCACGAGCACCACCGCTCCATTGGACAACTGATCGATCACGGTGCCGCCATACACGCCGATCACGCTGCTTCGCACCGCGGCGTCGCACACCGCGGCACATGAGCCGCGCATGGGCGGCTCGCTTTGGCCGCCCTCTTGCACAGGTGAGGACGCACAGGCAAGCGGAACGGTGCAAACCGAAATAAGCAGGATTGCGAAACATGGGCGCGACGCAAGTCGTTTCATCGCGACTCCTTTCGACGAACTACAGCCCCCAGATAATGTCCGCGTCCGAGGCGCGCGCCGCGCGCATCATGTCGAGAAACGGCCACGCTCGCTGCGACAGCCGGTTCGGTGAATCGCGCTGATTGCTGGCCGAGCAGTGCAATGCTTCGAGTGTCGTTTCCGCGGTCGCATCTTCGGTGATGGCGGCTTCGAGCCGATCGATCGCGTGCGTCAGCTCGTCGTGACTGATGACCCCGCGTTCACCAAGCCGCTTGCCGATCAGGCCGAGCAGATATTGCGCGAGATCCCGGAGCATGACGACATCGGGCGACGCCGTCGATTGAAATGTGATCATCATGATGGCTCCTTTATAGAAGTGTCAGGCTATGGGCCAACGGATCTTCCAATCCATCTGCCATCATTTTATATCACAACATGATAAACCAGAACGCACGCGGGGCGATCCGGGGCCATGCTGGGCGACGTCGACCGCCCTCCCGACTGTCTTGGATATACGACGGTGTTCCCATGCCGCGAAGGGGGTGGAGAGTTTTTTATATCACATTGAAATATAATCATGACCAGACTGTATTCGCGTTGCCAGGGATTCCCCGGTAATGTCGGGCCCGGCATAATCGACCACTTTCCGTTCCTATCTTGTCCCGCACATCTGCTTCCGGCTGGCTTGCCAGCTTTCTCCCCGCACCGGTTACCGTGAAATGGCACGAGCGTGCGCGTTCCTGTCTCGGCGCGCTGCTCGGCATCGCGTTCACCGGTGGTCTGATGTTTCTGCTGCTCGGTCCGGCCGCGAACATTCCGCTGCTGGTCGCGCCGATGGGCGCGTCCGCCGTGCTGCTATTCGCGGTGCCCGCGAGCCCGCTCGCGCAGCCGTGGTCGATCATCGGCGGCAATCTCGTGTCCGCGACGATCGGCGTGACCTGCGCGCTGTCGATCGGCGATCCGACGCTCGCGGCCGCGCTCGCGGTGTCGCTGTCGATCTGCGGCATGTTCGCGCTTCGCTGCGTGCATCCGCCGTCCGGCGCGGTCGCGCTGACCGCGGTGCTGGGCGGCCCGGTCGTTCATGCGCTCGGCTACCGCTTCGTGCTCGAACCGATCGCGATCCAGTCGGCCGCGCTGCTGTTCGCGGCGCTCGTCTATCACGCGGCGACCGGCCACCGCTATCCGCACGCGGGGCGCCAGGACCGCGCGACGCCGAGCCAGGCTGCCGACGAAGCCGCGCGCGTCGGCTTCACGCGCGACGACGTCAAGGCCGTGCTCGCACGTCGTGATGAAATGCTCGACATCGACACTGACGACCTTTATTCGCTTTTGCGCGAAACGCAGCTCCAGGCTTTCTCGCGCAGCTTCAACGAACTGCGCTGCGAAGACGTGATGTCGCGCCACGTCGTGTCGGTCTCGCCGGGCACGCGCGCCGCCGCCGCATGGGAGCTGTTCAGGCGCCACAACGTGAAGGCGCTGCCGGTCGTCGACGCGGGACAGAAATTGCTCGGCATCGTCACACGCGCCGATTTCGTCGATAGGAAAAGCTTCGGCGCGCTCGCGCCGATCCTGAACTACTTCGACGGCTGGCTGCGGGGCGATGCGCTGCGCACTGCGAACGTCGGCAGCGTGATGACCACCGACGTCTGCTCCGTCGCCTCCAGCGCGCCGATCACGGAACTCGTGCCGATGTTCGCGAACTTCGGCCACCATCACGTACCGGTGCTCGATCACGCGGGCCGCGTGGTCGGCATGATCACGCAGGTGGATCTGATCTCCGGCCTGTATCGGCAAACCGCGACCCGAGCCCGCGAGGCAGCGTGATTTTCGCTTAAAAGACCAGGGAGACCCGCCGTGCGATGCCGTTGCGACGGCTGCAATTCGCTCAAATACATCATTATGTGATATATTTTGCGTTTCTTCAGATCGGCGGATTTCCCATGAAAGTACGGACTCGCAAGCTCAACAAGAGCGATTTCGAGCAGCTGTCGGAGTTTCGCTACCAGATGCGGCGCTTCGAGCGCTTCTCCGAGCAGGCCGCGCAGAACGAGGGCATCACGCCGTTGCAATACCTGTTGCTGCTGCATATCAAGGGCTATCCGGAACGCGACTGGGCCACCGTCGGCGAACTCGCGGAGCGTCTGCAGGCGCAGCATCACGGCGTCGTCGCGCTGGTATCGCGCTGCGAGGCACTGAATCTGGTGCGCCGCCAGGTCAGCGAGACCGATCGCCGACAGGTTGAAGTACACATTGAAAAAGCCGGAGAGCGGGTACTCGAGCGGCTCGCGGAACTGCATCGCGCCGAATTGAGATCGCTCGAAGGCTCCTTCCGGATTCCACAGATCGACCTCGAATAATCATGAGTATGGATTCCCATAAACGCGACTTCGCGGCAAATGCACGGCTACCCGGCATTTTCGCGCTGGCTGCGTGCATCGGCGTCGTCAGCACGATTGCCGCTTTTGTTCTGCTGAACCTCATTCACCTTTTCACCAATCTGTTTTTCTTCGGCACGCTGTCGTTCGCCGACCGCTCGCCCGCCACCAACACGCTCGGCCTGTGGGTGATCGGCGTGCCGGTGATCGGCGGCCTGATCGTCGGATTGATGGCGCGCTTCGGCTCCGAGAAGATTCGCGGCCACGGCATTCCCGAGGCGATCGAAGCGATCCTGTTCGGCAAGAGCAAGATGTCGCCGAAAGTGGCGGTGCTCAAGCCGTTGTCGTCGGGCATCGTAATTGGTAGTGGCGGGCCGTTCGGCGCGGAAGGCCCGATCATCATGACCGGCGGCGCACTCGGCTCGCTGATCGCGCAATGCGTGAAGGTCACCTCGGCGGAACGCAAGACGCTGCTCGTGGCCGGCGCCGCGGCCGGCATGACCGCGGTGTTCGGCACGCCGGTCGCGGCCGTACTGCTGGCGGTCGAGCTGCTGCTGTTCGAATGGCGGCCGCGCAGCTTCCTGCCGGTCGCGGTGGCCTGTGCGGTCGCCGGATTCGCCCGCGCGATTTTCTTCGGTACCGGTCCGCTGTTTCCGCTGCAGACGGCCGCGCCCGATGGCTGGTCGCTGCTGTCGTGCGTGGTCGCGGGCGTGCTGTCGGGCGCACTGGCGTCGGGGCTGTCCGCCGCGCTTTACAAGGTGGAAGACCTGTTCGGCAAGCTGCCGATCCACTGGATGTGGTGGCCCGCGCTCGGCGGCATCGTCGTCGGTATTGGCGGCTGGCTCGAGCCGCGCGCGCTCGGCGTCGGTTACGACGTGATCGGCGATCTGCTGCATCAGCACATTGCGGTGCAGGTCGCGCTATTACTGCTCGCCGTGAAGGCGGTGATGTGGGTCATCGCGCTGGGCTCGGGCACGTCGGGCGGCGTGCTCGCGCCGCTGTTGATGCTCGGCGCCGGACTGGGCACGGTGCTCGCCCATTGGCTGCCGGGCAGCGAGCCGGCGCTGTGGCCGCTCGTCTGCATGGCCGCGACGCTCGGCGCCACGCTGGGCGCGCCGCTGACGGCCATCGTGTTCGCGTTCGGCCTCACGCACGACGCCAACGCGCTACTGCCACTGCTGACGGCAACGCTGATCGCGCACGGCTTCTCCACGGTCGTGATGCGGCGCTCGATCATGACCGAGAAAATCGCGCGACGCGGCTATCACATCTATCGCGAGTACGGCGTCGATCCGCTCGAGCGTCACTATGTCGACGAAGTGATGACCGCCTCGGTCGAATCAGTCGATGCTGTCACGACGGTCGGGGCAACGCTGCAGACGCTGTTCGGCGCGAACCAGTTGCGCCGCGCCTATCCGGTGGTGCGCGACGGCGCGGTGATCGGCGTGGCCGAGCGCTCGCTGCTCGAACGCTTTTGCGCGGAAGACTCGGAGCGCAAACGCGCCATGACGCTCGCCGACGTGTTCGCGCAGCACAACACCGCCTTTGCTTTGCCATCCGAAACATGCCGGCTCGTGGCGACGCGGCTCGCGGTGCTGGGTCTCGAGCGCCTGCCAGTGGTGGCCGATAGCAACAGCATGCGCCTCGTCGGTATCGTGTCGCGCAGCGATCTGGTCAAGCCGTCGCTTGCTCACTTCGAGGAGGAACACAAGCGCGAGCGCTTCCGGCGGATCGGGCCGTCGCTGGGCAAGCGGCGCTTCGCGCCGGTTCGTAAAGCCGGCTAAAGGATCTCGCGAAAAAATCAAAGGCCGAGTCCCTAACGGGCCTCGGCCTTTTTCTATCTGCGCATTCGGCTATTTGCCCGCACCGCGCGACTCGACGCAACCCAGCACGAGCGTATCGCCTGATTTCGCGCCGGGACTCAGCGCCGCGCTGTGAAAATCCGCGTGGTCGCAATGCCATTCGGCGTGGAAGTCGCTCGGGCAGCCCATCGTCAAGCCGCCTTTGTGCAGACCAGGCACCGCGAAATCGCACGTCTCCCGTCCGTTGCAATGACGCGCGAGCTGGCGGGTCAGGTTGCCGCGCGGCGCGCCGCAATTTCCACCATAGGTGCCCGATACGATCGTGATCGCGTGCATCTGCGCGTCGGCGCCTGAAGACACCATGAAAATGCCTGCCAGCGCCAGCGCAACGCGAAACATTCCACTGACGATAATCGGTCCGAGCCGCAAAGGTTCTATCGACCGCATCACTTTGCACCTCCATTCCCCGCTATATGACGACGCTCTCAACTAGAACGCGCCGCTTCCACCAGGTATAGAGGAAAGAATAAAGGATCGCCATACAAAGACGAAGCCTGGACCTGAACGCGGAACAAGCCGCTATTCAAGTGCCTTGTCGTTCGGCTGCGCGTAAAGCTGCTTCAGCGAATCGCTCATCGGAAAGTCGAAGCTGATGTTCTTCGGCGGCACCGGCTTGATGAACCACCGGTCGTACATCGTGTGGATTTCCGGTCCTTTCATCGTCTGTTCGAGCGTGTCGTCGACGAGTTTTCTGAACTCGGGATCGTCGCGGCGCATCATGAAGCCATACGCTTCCGACGATTGCGGCGTGCCCGTGATGATCCAGTCCGACGGTTTCGCGGTCAGGGTGCGCGTGCCGGCCAGCAACACGTCATCCATCATGTACGCGACGGCACGGCCGCTTTCGAGCGTGAGACGTCCTTCGCCGTAATCCTTCGCGCTGATGATCTGCATGTTCATCTTCTTGTCTTCGTTCATCTTGCGAAGAATGCGCTCGGATGTCGTGCCCTGATTCGTCACGACGGTCTTGCCCGCGAGATCGGAGAAGTCCTTGATGCCCGAATCCTTGCGCGTGAGGAGACGCGTCGTCGCGACGAAGAATGTGTCGCCAAACGACACCTGGCTCTGGCGCGCCGCGAGATT
>DATAQT010000157.1:0-2382 GCA_036264535.1 Paraburkholderia sp.
CTCGATCAGTTCAATCATCGTTTCGTCACGCTGCTGTATCGCGCGTGGAAGAAGTACCGCTATGCCGAGAGTTTTCGCGCAGGCGGCAGCGACGCGCATTCGCGCAATCTGTTGTGTCTCGCCGGCTTCGGCTGGGGCGACAAACCGCAACGCGCCGGCTTGCCCGATTCGCGGATGCTCGCGTTGCTCGGTCTGCTGATCCAGCGCACGCGCACGCCCGAAGGGCTCGCGGGCGTGATCGCGCTCGCGGTGCCCGGCGTCGACGTGCGCGTCGACGAGTTCTTTCCCGCGCTTGCGCGCGCCGGCAAACCGCAGCCGCTGACGTCCTCGCCCGCTCGTGCCGGTGCGGCGAACGAGGGCGCGGGCCGCGGCCTCGGCGGAGGCTATGTGCTCGGCAAGCGGCTTGCGTACCGCAGCCGCGCCGTGCGCGTGACGTTGCGGCCGGCCGGAGCCACCCAGGCGCACGATCTTTTGCCGGGCGCGTGGCTGCATCGCGAGTTGATGGCATTCGTGCAGTTGTATGTGGGGCTGAAGGCCGATGTGCATCTGCGCATGGAAATGTCGTCGCACCTCGCGCCGCGCCCGGCGATCAACTCGTCTGCCTCTGACGCAGACGGATCGGCCGGATCGGCTCCGCGCCTCGGCTGGACCACCGTGCTGCCGGCGGCGAACGAACGCCTGATCAACGTCGCGCTCGGGGCGTATCAAGCGTTTCCGAAGCCCGCGGCCAATCCGTATCTGACTCAATCCGCGTGACGAACGGCGCGTTCAAAGGACTATTCATGAAAGGACGATTCATGAGCTTTCGAGTTACCGCTTCCACTCTTGCGGCCGTTGCGCTGTTGTCGGCTTGTGGCGCATGGCAAACCGTGTCGGACGCGTCATCGAGCGCGTATCACGCAGTGTTTTTCAAGCAGATCAAGGTGCTCGACGTCGATCTGTCCGCACGTGAAGCGCTGAACCCCGACGACGCCGGTCGCGCGACATCGGTCGCAGTGCGCGTTTATCAGTTGAAAGACCGCAAGATGTTCGACGGCGCGTCGTACGAGGATCTGCTGAAAAACGACCGCACGCTGCTCGCGCAGGACTTGCAGGCAAGCATGGCGTCGGTGCTGAATCCGGGCGCGTCGGCGAGCCTGTCGCAGCCGATGCAGGCCGATACGAAATATGTGGCGGTCGTCGCGTTCTATCGCAATCCCGGCAGCGGGGATGGCTGGAGGTATGTGATCGAGAAGAAGAAGCTCGACGCGGACACGCCGTTGAAGATCTCGTTGGTGGATCAGTTTCTGGTGACGGAGGACCGGACGGCACGCTGACACGACGGCTACGGCGCGTCATCCACACACAGCACGGGATCACTGACCAGACAATCCGCATCCGATGCGGCTGGCCCACCACCGCGCGTTTTCAACGACGTCTCCTGCGCGGCGATGCGCAAGCCCTTGGGCAGCAGCACCCACATACGCAGCCGTTCCTTGGTGCGGCTCGCCTGCGTCTGCGCGGTCTGACCGAAGCCATAGAAGTAATCGGCTCTAACGGCGCCCTGAATCGCACCGCCCGAATCCTGCGCGAGCATCAGGCGGTTGACCGCACCGGGCGCCTGAGGATCGTCACGCGTGGAGACGAACACCGGCGCGCCGAGTGGCGTGGTGCGTGGATCGACCGCCACCGAGCGGCCCGCCGACAGCGGCACGCCTAACGCGCCCAGCGGACCGTTCGGCGAATCGGGAATCACACGAAAGAACACATAGCTCGGATCCGAAATCGCGAACACCGGATGCGGCCTCGGCGGGTTCGGCGCATGTGCGCTGGTTCCGGCTCCCGTCGTATTGCCGGCACTGCGCCCGCTAGCGGCGCCCGTGACGGCCGGCGTGATCGTGCCAGCGCTCGAGGGCGTGGTCGTCGCCAGTGTGAAGCCACGCAGCAGCGGCGACGAGGGTTCATCGTCGTTGCCATCGTCCTTGGGCGCCGCGCTGCCTGGGTTGCTCGCGGTGGGCGCGTCGTCGTCGCTGATGTCGACCTCCATCTCCATGCCGCGCACGACGAGCTTGTGCGCGCCGGGGGCCGCATTGCCGTTGTGCGCGAGCGGCGGCAGGAACGGCCGGCCGTTCTGTTCGGCATAGGCAAAGCGGCGAATCGACCCATCGCTCATGCGGACCTTGCCTGCGCCTTGCAACTGCATCGAATACAGCATGACCGGGTCGTCGACATACGCGAGGATCGGCGCCTTCAGCGCGCCGCGCTCGATCTCGGCGCGCGTGTAGTACGGCACGATGCGCTGGCCATCGAGCCGCAGACGTATCTTCTTGTCGCGGATATCCGGCACGCTATCGCGCAGGTCCAGCGCGTAGACGCCCTTCAGATCGCCGCTCGTCACATCGC
>DATAQT010000165.1:0-13818 GCA_036264535.1 Paraburkholderia sp.
GATTTCCATGAGCCTCCAATGCGGCATCGTCGGCCTGCCTAACGTCGGCAAGTCCACCCTGTTCAATGCGCTGACCAAGGCGGGCATCGCCGCCGAAAACTATCCGTTCTGCACGATCGAGCCGAACGTCGGCATCGTCGAGGTGCCGGACGCGCGTCTGAAAGCGCTCGCCGAAATCGTCAAGCCGGAACGCATCCTGCCGGCGGTGGTCGAGTTCGTCGACATCGCGGGTCTGGTGGCCGGCGCGAGCAAGGGCGAAGGCCTCGGCAACCAGTTCCTCGCGAACATCCGCGAAACCGATGCGATCACGCACGTGGTGCGCTGCTTCGAGGACGAGAACGTGATTCACGTCGCTAACAAGATCGATCCGCTGTCGGACATCGAGGTGATCAACACCGAACTCGCGCTCGCCGACCTCGCCACCGTCGAGAAGGCGCTCGCGCGCTATTCCAAGGCGGCCAAGTCGGGCAACGACAAGGAAGCGGCGAAAAATGCGGCGGTGCTGGAGAAGGTCCGCGCGCAACTCGACCAGGCGAAGCCGGTCCGCGCGCTCGACTTGACCGATGAAGAAAAGGCGACGCTCAAGCCGTTCTGCCTGATCACCGCGAAGCCGACGATGTACGTCGCCAACGTGAAGGAACACGGCTTCGAGAACAACCCGCACCTCGACGCGGTCACGAAGTACGCGGCGGCGGAAGGTGCGCCGGTCGTGGCCGTGTGCGCGGCGGTCGAAGCGGAAATCGCCGACCTCGACGAAGCCGACATGGAAGTCTTCCTCGAAGACATGGGCATGCACGAGCCGGGCCTGAACCGGGTGATCCGTGCGGGCTTCAAGCTGCTCGGCCTGCAGACCTACTTCACGGCCGGCGTGAAGGAAGTGCGCGCGTGGACGATCCACGTCGGCGATACGGCGCCGAAGGCGGCCGGCGCGATCCACACCGACTTCGAGCGCGGCTTCATCCGCGCGCAGACGATCGGCTTCGACGACTACATCGCCTACAAGGGCGAGCAAGGCGCGAAGGAAGCCGGCAAGATGCGCGCGGAAGGCAAGGAGTACGTCGTGCACGATGGCGACGTGATGAACTTCCTGTTCAACGTCTAAGCGCGAACCGCATCGCAGGGACGTTAGCGTGCAATGCACGCCCGTCGTTGTCGGTCGCATGCGCTTCAGGAAAGCCCGCTTTTTGCGGGCTTTTTTATTGGCCTCGCCTGTCTGTGCGCGATTGCCAGCAGCTGAAGACCGACGCCGCGCACACCTCCTCCGGCCGCCCATTTATTTCCTTTCCGTGACAGCCGATGCTAAATTGCGGCTTCCGGCGCCCCTCCACCCTGGTCCGCGCCGCCCGGCCGACGACGCCGGAATGTCATCGAACACAAATAGAATCGCGCGATTCGCGTCCGCGCCCTTCCGAACCGGAGACAAATCGATGAATTACAAGCCGCTGTTCCGTTCACTTTCCGTCGCCGCCGTATTGAGCATCGGCGTCAGCCAGGCGGCTCACGCCGCGACCGAAATCCAGTTCTGGCATGCAATGGAAGCCGCATTGGGTGAACGTCTGAACGACATCGCCAACGACTTCAACAAATCGCAAAGCGACTACAAGGTCGTGCCGGTGTTCAAGGGCACCTACGACCAGACCCTCGCCGCCGGCATCGCCGCCTATCGCAGCGGCAACGCGCCGGCCATCCTGCAGGTCTACGAGGTCGGCACCGCGACGATGATGCAGGCGAAGAAAGCCATCGTCCCGGTCACGCAGGTATTCAAGGACGCGGGCGTGCCGCTCGACCAGAAAGCGTTCGTGCCGACCATCGCGAGCTACTACAGCGACTCGAAAACCGGCGAACTGATCTCGATGCCGTTCAACAGCTCGACGCCGGTGCTGTACTACAACAAGGATGCATTCAAGAAGGCCGGTCTCGATCCGAACCAGCCGCCGAAGACCTGGGCCGAACTCCACACCGACGCGCAGAAGCTGAAGGCGTCGGGCATGTCGTGCGGCTACTCGTCGGGCTGGCAAAGCTGGATTCAGCTCGAGAACTACAGCGCGTGGCATGCGGCGCCGTTCGCTTCGCGTAACAACGGCTTCGACGGCATGGACGCGCAGCTCGAATTCAACAAGCCGCTGCAGGTCGCGCACATCCAGTTCCTGCAGAACATGGTGAAGGACGGCACGTTCACCTATGTCGGCCGCAAGGACGAGCCGGTGTCGAAGTTCTATAGCGGCGACTGCGGCATCATCACGAACTCGTCGGGCTCGCTCGCGACGATCAAGAAATACGCGAAGTTCAACTTCGGCACCGGCATGATGCCGTACGACGACAGCGTGAAGGGTGCGCCGCAGAACGCGATCATCGGCGGGGCGAGCCTGTGGGTGTTGTCGGGCAAGGATCCGGCCGTCTACAAGGGCGTCGCGAAGTTCCTCGCCTATCTGGCCACGGCACCGGTCGCCGCGAAGTGGCATCAGGACACCGGCTATCTGCCGATCACGACCGCCGCGTATGACCTGACGCGCCAGCAGGGCTTCTACGACAAGAACCCGGGCAGCGACACCGCGATCCGTCAGATGCTGAACAAACCGCCGCTGCCGTTCACGAAGGGCCTGCGTCTGGGCAACATGCCGCAGATCCGCACCGTGATCGACGAAGAACTCGAGCAGGTGTGGGCGGACAAGAAAACGCCGCAACAGGCGCTCGACTCGTCCGTCGCGCGTGGCGACGACCTGCTGCGCCGCTTCGAAAAGGCCGGTAACTAAGCATCGCCTGCTGGCGGGGTTCCGGCGCTCTTGCGCTGGAACCCGATGTCGTTGCAATACACATTGAGAATCCCGATGGAAAAGCGCTCCTACTTCGGCACCAGCGGGCTGCCCTACCTGCTCGTCGCGCCGCAGTTGCTCATCACGCTGGTGTTCTTCCTGTGGCCGGCTGGCGTTGCGCTGTGGCAATCGACGCAAAGTCAGGACGCGTTCGGCACGTCGAGTCAGTTTGTCGGACTCGCGAACTTCAAACAGCTCTTCGCCGACCCGCTCTATCTGGCGTCGTTCAATACGACGATCGTGTTCTGCACGCTCGTCACCGTGTCGGGCCTCGTGATCTCGCTGTTGCTCGCGGTCTGCGCGGATCGCGTGACGCGCGGCGCGAAGGCCTATCAAACGCTGCTGATCTGGCCGTACGCGGTCGCGCCCGCGATCGCCGCCGTGCTGTGGTCGTTCCTGTTCAATCCCAGCATCGGCCTCGTCACGTATGCGCTCGCGAAATACGGCATCGCCTGGAATCACGCGCTGAACCCCGGTCAGGCGATGTTCCTCGTCGTACTCGCATCGGTCTGGCAGCAGGTCAGCTATAACTTCCTGTTCTTCTACGCGGGCCTGCAAGCGATTCCGCGCTCGCTGATCGAAGCGGCCGCGATCGACGGCGCCGGTCCGGTGCGGCGCTTCTTCGGCATCGCGCTGCCGCTGCTGTCGCCGACCACGTTTTTTCTGCTGGTGATCAACATCACCTACGCATTCTTCGACACCTTCCCGGTGATCGACGCGGCGACCGGCGGCGGCCCCGGCCAGGCCACCCGCACGCTGATCTACAAGATCTTCGCCGAAGGCTTCCAGGGGCTCGACATCGGCAGTTCGGGCGCGCAGTCGGTCGTGCTGATGATCATCGTCGTGGCGCTGACCGTCGTGCAATTCCGCTTCATCGAACGCAGGGTTCAATACTCATGATCGAGAACCGACGCGGTTTCGACCTGTTCTGTCACGCGGTGCTGATCATCGGCGTCGCGCTGGTGGTGTTTCCGGTGTACGTCGCGTTCTGCGCGGCGACGATGAGCGAGCACGAAGTGTTCACGGTGCCGCTGTCGCTCGTGCCGAGCACGCATCTGTTCGAGAACATTGCCACGATCTGGACGCACGGCACCGGCAATGCGGCGGCGCCGTTCAACCGCATGCTGCTCAACAGCCTCGTGATGGCGCTCGTGATCGCGATCGGCAAGATCGCCGTGTCGATGATCTCCGCGTACGCGATCGTCTACTTCCGATTCCCGTTTCGCACGCTCGCGTTCTGGCTGATTTTCGTCACGCTGATGCTGCCGGTCGAAGTGCGGATTTTCCCGACCGTGCAAGTGGTGTCGTCGATGCATCTGAGCAATACGTACACCGGTTTGACGCTGCCGCTGATCGCCTCGGCGACCGCGACGTTCCTGTTCCGCCAGTTCTTCAAGACGCTGCCCGACGAGCTGATGGAAGCCGCGCGCATCGACGGCGCGGGCGCGCTGCGTTTCTTCTGGGACGTCGTGCTGCCGCTGTCGCGCACCACGATGGCGGCGCTCTTCGTGATCACCTTCATCTACGGCTGGAACCAGTACCTGTGGCCGATCCTGATCACGAGCCAGCAGTCGCTGACCACCGCGGTGATCGGCATCAAGGGGATGATCGCCTCGGGCGATACCGCGACCGAATGGCATCTGGTGATGACGGCCACGCTGCTCGCGATGCTGCCGCCGCTCGTGGTCGTGCTGACGATGCAGCGCTGGTTCGTGCGCGGCCTCGTGGATTCGGAAAAATGACAAGCACTCAAAAGCAAAGGCTAGAACGGCATGGCTGCACTGACTCTGCAAGGCGTTAAGAAAACCTACGACGGCAAACAGTTCGTATTGCACGGCATCGACGTGGACGTCGCCGACGGCGAATTCGTCGTGATGGTCGGCCCGTCCGGCTGCGGCAAATCGACGTTGCTGCGAATGGTCGCCGGGCTCGAACGCATCTCGGACGGCCGCATTTCGATCGCCGGGAAGGTCGTCAACGAACTGGAGCCGAAGGATCGCAACATCGCGATGGTGTTCCAGAACTACGCGCTGTATCCGCATATGAGCGTGGCCGAGAACATGGGCTACGCGTTGAAGATCGCGGGCGTCGACCGTCCGCAGATCGCGAAGCGCGTGGAAGCCGCCGCGCAGATTCTCGAACTCGGCGCGCTGCTGCAGCGCAAGCCGCGCGAGTTGTCGGGCGGGCAGCGGCAGCGCGTCGCGATGGGACGCGCGATCGTGCGCGAACCGGCAGTGTTTCTGTTCGACGAGCCGCTGTCGAATCTCGACGCGCGTCTGCGCGTGCAGATGCGCCTCGAAATCCAGCGTCTGCATGCGCGCCTGAAGACGACCAGCCTGTACGTCACGCACGATCAGATCGAAGCGATGACGCTGGCGCAACGCGTGATCGTCATGAACAAGGGCCACGCCGAGCAGATCGGCGCGCCGACCGAGGTCTACGAGCGACCGGCCACGGTATTCGTCGCGAGCTTCATCGGCTCGCCGGGGATGAACCTGCTCGAAGGCCGCGTATCCGACGACGGCGCCACGTTCGAGGTCACCGGCAACGGCCCGAAGCTGCCGCTCGCGGGGGTACCGTCGATTGGCCGCGAAGTCGCGACAGGCCGCGAATGGACGCTCGGCATCCGTCCCGAGCATCTGAGCCCGGGCACGGCCCACGCGCAGCACGCGTCGCTCACCGTCGATTCCTGCGAACTGCTCGGCGCGGACAATCTCGCGCACGGCCGCTGGGGCAAGCACGACGTGACCGCGCGGCTGCCGCACGCGCATCGTCCGGCAGCGGGCGAGGTGCTGCAGGTCGCGCTGCCCGCGCAGCACCTGCATTTCTTCGATCCGGCGACGGGACATCGCGCGAACTGAGACGACCTCGGACCGCCGTGACGGCGGTCCGCCGCCGGAACTCCCCTGCCGTCCAGCCCCCGCCGGGAAGTACAATGCCACCTGAACCACACGCCGCGCGCGGCAGCGTCGTCTGAGTCCGACGCCACGCCGGCCGGCGCCTGGTGTTCCGCCCGGCCCTCACACCGATTACCCATTCACCCTCGACTGCCCGCCCGCACGCGGCCGGCGTCGTCAACGTCTACTGCAAGCAAATGGCCCAATACGTTTTCACCATGAACCGGGTCGGCAAGATCGTGCCGCCCAAGCGCCAGATCCTGAAAGACATCTCGCTATCGTTCTTCCCCGGCGCGAAGATCGGCCTGCTCGGCCTGAACGGCTCGGGCAAGTCGACGCTGATCCGCATCATGGCTGGTGTGGACACGGAAATCGAAGGCGAAGCGACGCCGATGCCGAACCTGAACATCGGCTATCTGCCGCAGGAACCGCAGCTCGATCCGCAAAAGACCGTGCGCGAAGCGGTCGAGGAAGGCCTCGGCGACGTGTTCAACGCGCAGAAGAAGCTCGACGAAATCTACGCGGCGTACGCCGAGCCGGATGCCGACTTCGACGCGCTCGCCGCCGAACAGGCGAAGTACGAAGCGATCCTCGCCACGACCGACGGCAGCGCCGAGCAGCAGATCGAAATCGCCGCCGACGCGCTGCGTCTGCCCGCGTGGGACGCGAAGATCGAGAATCTGTCGGGCGGCGAAAAGCGTCGCGTCGCGCTGTGCAAGCTGTTGCTCCAGAAGCCCGACATGCTGCTGCTCGACGAGCCGACCAACCACCTCGACGCGGAATCGGTCGAATGGCTCGAGCAGTTCCTTACGCGCTTCCCGGGCACCGTGGTCGCCGTCACGCACGATCGCTACTTCCTCGATAACGCCGCCGAGTGGATTCTCGAACTCGACCGCGGTCACGGCATTCCGTGGAAGGGTAACTACAGCAGCTGGCTCGATCAGAAGGAAGAGCGCCTGAAGCAGGAAGAATCGTCGGAATCGGCGCGCCAGAAGGCGATCAAGAAGGAGCTCGAGTGGGTGCGCCAGAACCCGAAGGGCCGCCAGGCGAAGTCGAAGGCGCGTATCGCCCGCTTCGAGGAACTGAACAGCCAGGACTACCAGAAGCGCAACGAAACGCAGGAAATCTTCATTCCGGTCGGCGACCGCCTCGGCAATGAAGTGATCGAGTTCAAGAACGTCAGCAAGTCGTACGGCGATCGGCTGCTGCTCGACAACGTCAGCTTCAAGATTCCGGCGGGCGCGATCGTCGGCATCATCGGTCCGAACGGCGCCGGCAAGTCGACGCTGTTCCGCATGCTCACCGACCGCGAGCAACCCGATTCGGGCGAAATCGTGAAGGGCCCGACCGTCAAGCTCGCCTACGTGGACCAGAGCCGCGAAGCGCTCGCGGGCACGAAGACCGTGTTCGAGGAAATCTCGGGTGGCGCGGACGTGCTGACGGTCGGCAAGTACGAAACGCCGTCGCGCGCGTATATCGGCCGCTTCAACTTCAAGGGCGGCGACCAGCAGAAGATCGTCGGCAATCTGTCCGGCGGCGAACGCGGTCGTCTGCATCTGGCGAAGACGCTGATCGCGGGTGGCAACGTGCTGCTGCTCGACGAACCGTCGAACGACCTCGACGTCGAAACGCTGCGCGCGCTCGAAGACGCGCTGCTCGAATTCGCGGGCTCGGTGCTCGTGATCTCGCACGATCGCTGGTTCCTCGACCGTATCGCGACGCATATCCTCGCGTTCGAAGGCGATTCGCAGGTCACGTTCTTCGACGGCAACTACCAGGAGTATGAAGCGGACAAGCGCGCACGCCTCGGCGAAGAAGGCGCACGGCCGAAGCGTCTGCGCTACAAGCCGATCTCGCGTTAACAGAGGCGGCGGACAACGGCCCGTCTGGCGCAATGCCGGACGGGCCGCGGGGCATGCGCGTTGCTAGCCGTCGCAGGTGTGGGCCGCGCGTGAACATCCCGCGCACGCGACCGACGGTCAACACAACGCCGCGCCACGCGGTGACGGCCTTGCATGGGACCCGAGTAAACGCTGAAGCGCTAACTCGGGTCGACAGGAGACAAGCATGGCGATGTCGAAGGGCAGACGCTGGATCGTCGTCGTGGGCGGAACGCTATTGGCGTTGATTCTGATCGCGATCGGCGCGATGCAATTCGCGCAACAGGAAGTCAAGAATCGCGTGAGCGCGGCGCTCGGGCCGCTCGGCAGCGCCGATCGCATCGATGTCGGCCTCACCTCGGTTCACCTCACCCACGTCGTGCTGAAAGCGCCACCCGGCTGGCCGGCGGGCGAACCGCTACGCGCCGACGAAATCACGATCACCCCCGACGTGCGCGATCTGATCGCACGGCGTATGCATATCCGCGAGGTCGTCGTGCGCGGCTTCGACATGGCCGTACTGCGCACCAAGGACGGCTCGATCAATCTGCTGCCGAACCTGCGCGAAACGCTGAACCGTGGCGATCAGCCGGGCGGCACCGGCACGGCACCGCCGATCCCGCGCGAAAAGCAGGTCGACCATATTCGCTTCGAGCAGGGCAATTTCCACTTCTACGACATGACCGTCGGACCGCCGCCGTTCAAGGTGACGGTCAGCAACGCGAACGCGAGCGTCGACAATCTGCATCTGCCGTCGCTCGCCGAGCCCACCAACGTCAGCGTGCGCGGCTCGCTGAAGGGGCCGGCGCATACGGGCACCGTGACGTTCGACGGCTGGATCAAAATCGCCAGCCGCGACTCACAGACGACGAGCACGCTGCGCGGCGTCGATGTCGCGATGCTCGATCCGTACCTGCTGAAAAAGGCCGGCACGCGGGCACAGGTGACGGGCGGTACCGTCGATCTGAGCATCGAATCGACGGTGCGCAACTATCACCTGCACGCGCCCGGCACGGTGACGGTCCACAATCTGCAACTCGCCGAAACCGACAATCCGCTCGAGACGTTCATGTCGATTCCGACCCGCGCCGCCGTCGCCGCGCTGCGCACGCATAACGGCGACATCATCTTGCATTTCGTGCTCGACGGCGATTTGCGCGATCCGAAGTTCTCGGTGCGCGAAGGGATCCTCGCGCGCGTCGGCGCGGGGTTTGCAGAGGCGTTGGGGGTGAGCGTCGAAGGTGTCGCGAAGGGCGCGGGCGAGACCGTCAAGGGTCTCGGCAATGCGTTGAAGAATCTGCTGGGGCAGTAGCGGTCAGTTCAAACCGGCAAGCCCAACTCGCGCAGCTTCGCTTCCGTTTGCGCGGCGCTCGTATGATGCACGCCGTGCCAGCCGAGCGCCGTCGCGGCTTCGGCGTTCTTCGCGTTGTCGTCGATGAAGACGAGCTCGGCCGGCTCGACGCCGGGCATCTGCGATTCGATGCGCCGGTGCATTTCCGCGAAGATCGCCGGGTCAGGCTTGACGAGCTTCACGCGCCCCGACACGACGATGTCGCGAAAGCGCCGCAGCACCGGATAGTGCTCCCACGCATACGGGAACGTCTCGGCCGACCAGTTGGTGAGCCCGAAGAGCGGCACGTGGGCCGCTTCGAGCTTTTCCATCAGTGCGACGCCGTCGTCGAGCACGCCCGCCACCATCTCGTGCCAGCGCTCGTAGAACGCGCGGATCAGCGGCTCGTGATCGGGAAACCGCGCGATCAGTTCGTCGGTGGCTTCGACGATCGACTGACCGCCGTCCTGGCGGATCACCCAGTCCATCGAGCACACGTGCGTGAGGAACCAGCGGCGCTCGGCTTCGTCGGGAATCAGCTCGCGGTACAGGTACTCGGGACTCCAGTCGATCAGCACGCCGCCGAAATCGAACACCACTGCCTTGATCGTCATGCACGCTCCGTTCGTTTGGAAGATCGTCGCTGCGCTCAGATCGGTTGCGTGCGCAGTTCGAGCCACGCCTTCGCGTCGCCCGACACATGCGGCGCGAGGCGCGCGCGCACCGTCTCGTGATACGCGTTGAGCCATGCGCGCTCGTCCTCGCGCAACAGCGATAGCTCGATGCAGCGCGTGTCGATGGGGCACAGCGTCAGCGTTTCGAACTTCAGGAAATCGCCGAATTCGGTTTTTTCCGCGGCCACGTTCAGCACGAGGTTTTCGATGCGCACGCCCCACTTGCCCGGCCGGTACAGACCCGGCTCGTTCGACGTGATCATGCCCTCTTCCATCGCGGTCCACGGCTCGGCCGGCGCGTAGTGCGAGATCACCTGTGGGCCTTCGTGCACGTTCAGGAAGTAGCCGACCCCGTGACCGGTGCCGTGGCCATAATCGGCGCCGGCCTGCCAGATCGGCGCGCGGGCGATCGCGTCGAGCATCGGCGAGCGGATGCCGCGCGGGAACTGCGCGCGAGACAGCGCGATCATGCCCTTCAGCACCACGGTGAAGTCACGCCGCTGTTCATTGCTGGGTGTGCCGATCGGGACGACGCGCGTGATATCGGTCGTGCCGCTCAGGTACTGGCCGCCCGAATCGATCAGCAACAGGCCGTTGCCTTCGATCACCGCGTGCGACTCCGCGGTCGCGCGATAGTGCGGCATCGCGCCGTTCGCGTTGAAGCCCGCGATCGTCGCGAAGCTCAGCGACACGAAGCCGGGACGGCGCGCGCGGGCGGCCGTCAGACGTTCGTCGATCGTCAGCTCGGTGATGCGCTCGCGGCCCAGCGCGCTTTCGAACCACGCGAAAAATTCGGCGAGCGCGGCGCCGTCCTGCTCCATCGTCGCGCGCACGTGCGCGGCGTCGGCGGCGCTCTTGCAAGACTTCAGGAAAGTGGACGGATTGACCGCCTCGACCACCTTGACCGACGACGGCACCGCCTGCAGCGAGCCGTACGTGATGCGGCGCGGATCGATCAGCAGCGTGCTGCCGGCCGGCAGCGCGGCAAGCGCGTCGGCGGCTTTCGCGTACGGCTCGACGCTGATGCCGTCGCGTGCGAGCACTTCGGCGAGCGCCGGCGATACCTTGCCATCGGCGACAAAGAGCGACGCGCGATCCAGGCCGATCAGCGCATGCGCGACGAATACCGGGTTGTAGCTGACGTCGGCGCCGCGCAGGTTGAGCAGCCATGCGAGGTCGTCGAGCGTCGAGATGAAGTGCCATTGCGCGCCTTTGTCGGCCATCGCGCGACGGACCTGCGCGAGCTTGTCCGCGCGCCCGACGCCCGCTTGCGGCGCGGCGTGCTCGAAGACGGCGTCGGCGGGCAGCGCCGGACGCTGCGCCCAGATCGCGTCGAACAGGTCGACGTCGGTGCGCAGTTGCACGCCGCGCGCGTTCAGTGCCGCGCTCAAGGCGCGCGCCGCCGCGACGCCGAGCACCGCGCCGTCGACACCAACGGTCGCGCCGCTCGTGAAGTTCTGCGCGAGCCATTCGAAATGCGGCGTGGTCAGTTGGCCGCCCGTCATCTTCATCAGCTCGACACCGCTGCCGGCGAGCTGTGCGCTCGCCTGCTCCCAGTAGCGGCTGTCGGTCCAAACGCCGGCGAAATCGGCGGTCACGATCAGTGTGCCGGCCGAGCCGGTGAAGCCGGACAGCCACTGGCGGCCCTGCCAGCGACCGGGCAGATATTCGGACAGATGCGGATCGGCGGACGGCACGAGGTAAGCGGCGATGCCTTCGCGCGCCATCGCGGCGCGCAGGCTCGCGAGGCGCTCGGGAATGGAGGAGGTTTCGGGGAGTCGGGCGTTCATGGAGTTACCTGCAAGGATTCATCGACGGTTCATCGACGCGAAAAGAGGCCGACCGCCAAGGCGACGGCGATGAGCGCGACGGCGGTGCATACCGGCCATTCGAGCATGTCGCCGTCATGGAATAGACCCGTCACGTTGCCGGCCATGCGCGCGACGCTCGCGCCGAACACGCCGGCCAACAGCGCGGCCCACCAGCGGGCGCGGCTCGCCCGGCGCAGCGGATGCAACCACCAGCCCGCGAAGCCGATCACGACGCCGAGTACGAGAATGCCTGACCAACCCATCAGGCGTGGGCTCCAGACTGGGCGTTGAAACACGGCAAAATCAAAATCAATTTCGGATTCGTCTCATAGGCGAAAGGAGCCGCCAAGGCTAGCATTTTTGCCTCATTAACTATAGAAGTTCAGCACGGCGCTTTCCGCATAGCGGTTGAGTTTAGGGGTCGGGATGTGCTTAGGCAAGTTTGTACGTCTGACGAAAGCGCCTGACGCTCCCCCCGTTGCCAGGCTGACGTCACGCCATGCGCATCGCCCTTATCGAACCCGACCTGCAACACGCCAAACTGGTTGACCGGCTCATTTTCGCCGGCGGCCACGTTTGCCTGCACTTCACCACCAGCACCACCTTCCTGCAGAGCGCTACGGACGAATTTTTCGACCTGCTCATCACCGAAGCCTGGGCCGGCGACCATTGCGCCGAAGACGTGATCCCGCGCGCGCGCTCCATTTTGCCGGGCCTGCCCATCATGATGCTGATTACTGCCCCGCGCGAAAGCCAGATCGTCGCCGCGCTGCACGCCGGCGCCGACGACTGCCTCAGCAAGCCGGTGCGCGGCCCCGAAATGCTCGCACGCGTCGAGGCGCTGCAGCGTCGCGCGGGCGTGCGGCGACCCGCCAACCGGCGGCGCGAGGTGATCGGCGGCTATACGTTCGACGCGGCGAACTTTGCCGTGACCTTCCGCGAGCAGACGGTCACCATGACGCCAAAGGAATTCCGCCTGGCGCTTCTGCTGTTCAACAATCTCGCGCGCCCGGTGTCACGCGCGCATATCCTCGAAACCGTGTGGTCGCGCGGCCGCGACGTAAAGTCGCGCACCATCGACACCCACGCCTCGCGTGTGCGCAGCAAGCTGCAACTGCGCCCGGAGCTTGGCTACACGCTGACGCCGGTCTATGGTTACGGTTATCAACTCGACCCGATTCCGCTGGAGAGCCTGCCAGGCGCGAGCTAACGCATGCGGCGTATACGGCGTGCAGGATGTAAGAATCGTGGAAACGCTATAATATGGGACTGAACGATAGCTCCCCCAAATGCAGCTTCTAACGATCGGAATCAATCATCACACTGCGCCTGTCGCCTTGCGCGAACGCGTGGCGTTTCCGCTCGAACAGATCAAGCCCGCACTGGAGACGTTCAAAGGCATCTGGCTGGGCCGTATGGCCCCCAATGCGCCAGAAGCAGCCATTCTGTCCACCTGCAACCGCACCGAACTCTACTGCGCGACCGACGACCTCGCAGCGCGCGAAGCCGCGATCCAGTGGCTCTCGAAATACCACCGCCTGCCCATCGACGAACTCGCGCCGCACGTCTACGCGCTGCCGCAGTCCGAAGCGGTGCGGCATGCGTTCCGCGTAGCGTCGGGGCTCGATTCGATGGTGCTCGGTGAAACGCAGATCGTCGGACAAATGAAAGACGCGGTGCGCACCGCGTCCGAAGCCGGTGCACTCGGCACCTATCTGAACCAACTGTTCCAGCGCACCTTCGCCGTCGCGAAGGAAGTGCGCAGCACGACCGAAATCGGCGCGCAGTCGGTGTCGATGGCCGCCGCCGCGGTACGCCTCGCGCAACGCATTTTCGACAAGATCGCGAACCAGCGCGTGCTGTTCATCGGTGCCGGCGAAATGATCGAACTGTGCGCGACGCACTTCGCCGCACAGCATCCGCGTGAGCTCGTCGTCGCGAACCGTACCGCCGAGCGCGGCATGCGGCTCGCCGAGCGCTTCAACGGCCGCGCCATTCCGCTCTCCGAACTGCCCGCGCGAATGCACGAATTCGACATCATCGTGTCGTGCACCGCGTCCACGTTGCCGATCATCGGCCTCGGCGCGGTCGAGCGCGCGGTGAAGGCTCGCCGCCACCGCCCTATTTTCATGGTCGACCTCGCGGTGCCGCGTGACATCGAACCCGAAGCCGGCCAGCTAGAAGACGTCTTCCTGTACACCGTCGACGACCTCGGCGCGATCGTCCGCGAAGGCAATGCATCGCGGCAAGCCGCGGTTGCGCAGGCCGAAGCGATCATCGAAACGCGCGTGCAGAATTTCATGCAGTGGCTCGACGCGCGCAGCATCGTGCCGGTGATCCGCCATATGCACACGCAGGCCGATGCGCTGCGCCGCGCGGAAGTCGAACGCGCGCAGAAAATGCTCGCGCGCGG
>DATAQT010000188.1:0-6952 GCA_036264535.1 Paraburkholderia sp.
GGCCGATTTTCGTTCCCAAAGGAGAAAACGATGTTTAAAAACAGATGGTTGGCTGGCATCACGGCGGCTGGGCTGCTCGTGGCGTCGGGTGTAGACGGCGCGCATCGCTCGTATGGGCCGGAGATGAGCAAGACGATCACGATCCACGTCAAGTAAGCCGCTGTTCGAAAGGTGCGGGCCGCCGCGCGCATCGCCCGCCCGTACTCCTTGCATTGCACGTCTCCGCCGCCCGGCATATCTGCGACCGGCCCCGCGCCCGGTACAATGAGCAGTTCCGACTCATCGCTGCCTTCTCCCATTCCCATGTCGCTTTACACCATTACCGGCGCTCAACTGGCGTTCGGTCACGTCGCGCTGCTCGACCACGCGGATTTCTCGCTCGAAGCGGGCGAGCGCGTCGGGTTGATCGGGCGCAACGGCGCGGGCAAGTCGTCGCTGCTCAAGATCGTCGCTGATCTCGCCAAACCCGACGACGGCCTCGTCACGCGTCAGCAGCATCTGAGCACGGTCTACGTGCCGCAGGAGCCCGAGTTCAACGCCGACGACACTGTGTTCGACGCGGTCGCCGCCGGTCTCACCGAGGCGCGCGCGCTGCTCGACGAATACGACACGGTCGCGCATCAACTGGCCGATACGCCCGAGGGCGCCGAGCACGACGCCTTGCTCGCGCGCATGAACACGCTGCAATCGTCGCTGGACACCGCGGACGCATGGAACTGGAGCACGCGCGTCGCGACCACGCTGCAGCAGATCGGCCTGAACGGCGAAGCGCGCATCGGTTCGCTGTCAGGCGGCATGCAGAAGCGCGCCGCGCTCGCGCGCGCGCTCGTCGTGCAGCCCGACGTGCTGCTGCTCGACGAGCCGACCAACCATCTCGACTTCGACGGTATCCGCTGGCTCGAAGAGCTGTTGGTGTCGCTGCGCGCGGGGCTGCTGTTCATCACGCACGATCGCGCGTTTCTCGACCGCGTCGCGACGCGCATCGTCGATCTCGATCGCGGCAGGCTGCTGTCGTATCCGGGCAATTTCTCCGCGTACCAGACGCGCAAGGCGCAGCAGCTGGAAGTCGAGCGCATCGAAAGCGAGAAGTTCGACAAGCTGCTCGCGCAGGAAGAAGTGTGGATCCGCAAGGGCGTCGAGGCGCGGCGCACGCGCAGCGTCGGGCGCATCGCGCGGCTCGTGGACATGCGCAACGAGCGCGCCGAGCGCCGCAACGTGCAGGGCAACGTGAAGCTCGACGTCGGTCAGGGCGAGAAGTCCGGCAAGATCGTCGCGGAACTGACGGACGTGACGAAACGCTATGGCGAGCGCGCCGTGGTGGACCGTTTCACGGCCACGGTGATGCGCGGCGACAAGATCGGCTTCGTAGGTCCGAACGGCGCGGGCAAGACCACGCTGCTGAAGCTGATCCTCGGCGAGCTCGCGCCCGACGAAGGCAACGTGCGCGTCGGCACGAATCTGCAGGTCGCGTATTTCGATCAGATGCGCGCGGCGCTCGATCTGGAAAAGAGTCTCGCGGACACGATCAGTCCCGGCAGCGAGTGGGTCGAAGTCAACGGCCAGAAGAAGCACGTGATGAGCTATCTCGGCGACTTCCTGTTCGCGCCGGAGCGCGCGCGTTCGCCGGTCAAGTCGTTGTCCGGCGGCGAGCGCAACCGGCTTTTGCTGGCGCGTCTGTTCGCGCGGCCGGCCAACGTGCTGGTGCTCGATGAACCGACCAACGACCTGGACATCCCGACGCTCGAACTGCTCGAAGAACTGCTGATCGACTACGACGGCACGGTGCTGCTCGTCAGCCACGACCGCGCGTTTCTCGATAACGTGGTGACGTCGGTGATCGCGTCGGAAGGCGGCGGCAAGTGGCGTGAATACGTCGGCGGCTTCACGGACTGGCAGACGCAACGCGATCGCTCGCAGCAACTCGCGCTCGACGCGCAGAAAGGCGCGAGCAAGGAAGCGGCGAAAGAAACGGCGCCGAAGGACAGCGCCGGGGGCCGCAACACCCAGCGCACGGTGAAGCTGTCGTTCAAGGAGCAGCGCGAACTGGAGGCGCTGCCGCAAAAGATTGCGGACCTCGAAGCCGAACAGAAGGCGATCGGCGCGCAGCTCGAAGACGGCTCGTTGTTCGCGAAGGATGCGCGCGAAGGGGCACGGCTGACCGAGCGCTATGCCGAGATCGACGAAGAGTTGATGCTCGCGCTCGAGCGTTGGGACGAGCTGGAAAACCGCGTCAAGTAACGCAAAGTGGTGCGAGCGCCGCGCGGTGCGCTCCACCCGCATTTGACGCGGCCTGCGCGGCCTGCGCGGCCGGCGCAAAAAACAACAGAAAGCGCCGCCGCGCCCGCACCCATAAATACAGCGGGCGCACGCTCGTGCATTTCCGCCTATACCCATCGCGCAGCCATCCCGCGAGCCTTCAATCGCACTGAAGCGCATGTCCCCCAGCGCCCGCCGCGCCTTATCCAGTCGGCTAATTCAGCGCAACGTCAATTGCCGCCGTGATTGAAATCAGTACAATACCCCGCGAACAGGCTTCCCCGGCGGGCTCCTCGGCCGCGTCCGGCTTTGCAGTGCGCCAGCGGAGGCCGCGCAACAAAACAGCGTGCCCGCATCGCGGGCACCCCGCCTAACCCCGTTGTTTCGTTTCGCTTTTTTTGAAAACTCAACGCATTGTCCACGGCCCTGTCCACAGGACCTGTGGACAACGATGAACCGACGCACCGAGTCAATCATGTCTACGAAAAAGCCAAACGCCGCGTATAGCGAAGCGTCGATCAAGGTGTTGAAGGGTCTGGAGCCGGTCAAGCAACGACCCGGCATGTACACCCGCACCGAGAATCCGCTGCACATCATTCAGGAAGTCATCGACAACGCGTCGGACGAAGCCCTCGGCGGCTACGGCCGGCAAATCAAGGTCACGCTGCACGCGGACCATTCGGTCTCGGTCGAGGACGACGGCCGCGGCATTCCGTTCGGCCTGCATCCCGAAGAGGGCGTGCCGGTCGTCGAGATCGTTTTCACGCGTCTGCACGCGGGCGGCAAGTTCGACAAGGCCGCCGGCGGCGCTTACACGTTCTCGGGCGGCTTGCATGGCGTCGGCGTGTCGGTGACGAACGCGCTGTCCACGCGACTCGACGTCACCGTGTGGCGCGACGGCAAGATCGCCGAATTGAGCTTCGCGCACGGTGACGTCGCGAAACCGCTCGAAGTGCGCGCCGCCGCGAGGAGCGACAAGAAGTCCGGCACGCGCGTGACCGCGTGGGCCGATCCGAAATACTTCGATTCGCCGAACCTGCCGCTCGGTGAACTGCAGCGTCTGTTGCGCTCGAAAGCGGTGCTGTTGCCGGGCGTCGAAGTCACGCTCGTCAACGAGAAAACCGGCGAGCAGCAAAGCTGGAAATACGAAGACGGCCTGCGCGGCTATCTGCTCGAAGGCATGAACGGCAGCGATCTGCTGATCCCGCTGTTCGAAGGCGAGCGCTACGCGGAAAACTCGCGTTCGAGCGAAGAGACCTTCGCCGAGGGCGAGGGCGCGACGTGGGTCGTCGCATGGAGCGAGGAAGGGCCGCTCACGCGCGAGTCGTACGTGAACCTGATTCCGACGCCCGCGGGCGGCACGCATGAATCGGGTCTGCGCGACGGTCTTTACCAGGCGGTCAAGAGCTTCGTCGAATTGCACAACCTGCAGCCGAAGGGCGTGAAGCTGCTGGCCGAAGACGTGTTCGCGCGCGTGTCGTTCGTACTGTCGGCTAAGGTTTTGGACCCGCAGTTCCAGGGGCAGATCAAGGAGCGTTTGAATAGCCGCGACGCGGTGAAGCTCGTGTCGTCGTTCGCGCGGCCGGCGCTCGAACTGTGGCTGAACCAGCACGTAGAGCACGGCAAGAAGCTCGCGGACCTCGTGATCAAGCAGGCCCAGGCGCGCACGCGCGCCGGGCAGAAGGTCGAGAAGCGCAAGAGCTCGGGTGTCGCGGTGCTGCCGGGCAAGCTGACCGATTGCGAATCGACGGAAATCGCGCGCAACGAGCTGTTCCTCGTCGAGGGCGACTCGGCGGGCGGCTCCGCGAAGATGGGGCGTGACAAGGAGTACCAGGCCATCCTGCCGCTGCGCGGCAAGGTGCTGAATACGTGGGAAACCGAGCGCGATCGCCTGTTCGCCAACAACGAGGTGCACGACATTTCGGTGGCGATCGGGGTCGATCCGCACAGTCCGGACGACAAGATCGATCTGTCGAATCTACGCTACGGCAAGATTTGCATTCTGTCGGATGCGGACGTCGACGGCTCGCACATTCAGGTGCTGTTGCTCACGCTGTTCTTCAAGCATTTCCCGCAGCTGATCGAGCGTGGCCATGTGTGCGTCGCGCGTCCGCCGCTGTTTCGCGTCGATGCACCCGCGCGCGGCAAGAAGCCCGCGCAAAAGCTCTACGCGCTGGACGAAGGCGAGCTCGAGGCGATTCTCGACAAGCTGCGCAAGGACGGCGTACGCGACAACCAGTGGTCGATCAGCCGCTTCAAGGGTCTCGGCGAAATGAGCGCCGAGCAGCTGTGGGACACCACGATGAATCCCGACACCCGCCGCCTGCAGCCGGTCGCGCTCGGCGAACTCGACTACGATGCGACCGTCGCGCGCATGACGATGCTGATGGGCAAGGGCGAAGCGGCGTCGCGCCGCAGCTGGCTCGAAGAGAAGGGCAACGAAGTCGAAGCGGACATCTGAGCGCCACGCGACACTTCAAGCCAAACACGGACACGGAATCTAGATGGACGACGATAACACTCTCGACCTTTTCAACGAGCCGCCGTCGGATAACGACGCGCTGACGCTCGGCAACTACGCGGAGCGCGCGTACCTCGAGTATGCGGTCAGCGTGGTCAAAGGCCGCGCACTGCCGGATGTTTGCGACGGCCAGAAGCCGGTGCAGCGCCGCATCCTGTTCGCGATGAACGAGATGGGCCTCGCCGACAACGCGAAGCCGGTCAAGTCGGCGCGCGTGGTCGGCGATGTGCTCGGCAAGTATCACCCGCACGGCGACCAGTCCGCCTACGACGCGCTCGTGCGTCTCGCGCAGGACTTTTCGATGCGCTATCCGCTGATCGACGGCCAGGGCAACTTCGGCTCGCGCGATGGCGACGGCGCGGCGGCGATGCGCTACACCGAAGCGCGTCTGACGCCGATCGCGAAGCTGTTGCTCGCCGAAATCGACCAGGGCACGGTCGACTTCATGCCGAACTACGACGGCTCGTTCGAAGAGCCGAAGGTGCTGCCGGCGCGTCTGCCGTTCGTGCTGTTGAACGGCGCATCCGGCATCGCGGTGGGTCTCGCGACGGAAATTCCGTCGCACAACCTGCGCGAAGTGGCGGGGGCGGCGGTCGCGCTGATCCGCAACCCGAAGCTCTCGCACGCGGAACTGATGCAGCATGTGCCGGGGCCGGACTTCCCGGGCGGTGGCCAGATCATTTCGAGCGAGGCCGAGATCGCCGCCGCGTACGAAACCGGTCGCGGCAGCCTGAAGGTGCGTGCGCGCTGGAAGATCGAGGAGCTCGCGCGCGGTCAATGGCAACTCGTGATCACCGAATTGCCGCCGAGTACGGCCGCACAGAAGGTGCTCGAGGAAATCGAAGAACAGACCAACCCGAAGATCAAGCTCGGCAAGAAGGCGCTGACGCCCGAGCAGTTGCAGACCAAGCAGACGTTGCTCGCGCTCGTCGACGCGGTGCGCGACGAATCGGGCAAGGATGCGCCAGTGCGTCTCGTGTTCGAGCCGAAGTCGAGCCGCATCGATCAGACCGAGTTCGTCACCACGCTGCTCGCGCATACGAGCCTCGAATCGAACGCGCCGCTGAACATGGTGATGGTCGGCGGTGACGGGCGGCCGCGTCAGAAGGGCTTGAGCGAAATCCTGCACGAGTGGATCGCGTTCCGTTTCGCGACCGTGACGCGCCGTACGCGCCATCGTCTGTCGAAGGTCGACGACCGGATCCATATTCTCGAAGGCCGGATGATCGTCTTCCTGAATATCGACGAAGTCATCCGCATCATCCGCGAATCGGACGAGCCGAAGGTCGCGCTGATGGCCGCGTTCGGCCTCTCGGACCGCCAGGCCGAAGACATCCTCGAAATCCGGCTGCGTCAGTTGGCGCGCCTCGAGAAGATCAAGATCGAGAAGGAACTGGCCGAGCTGCGCGAAGAGAAGGCCAGGCTTGAAGAGCTGCTCGGCAGCGAATCGGCGATGAAGCGCCTGCTGATCAAGGAAATCGAAACCGACGCGAAGCAGTACGGCGACGAGCGCCGCACGCTGATCCAGCAGGAAAAGCGCGCGACGTTCGAAGCGCGCGTGGTCGACGAGCCGGTCACGGTCGTGGTGTCGCAGAAGGGCTGGGTGCGCGCGCTGAAGGGGCATGGGCTCGATACCGCGGGCTTCACCTTCAAGGCCGGCGACGGCCTCTATGCGGCATTCCAGTGCCGCACGCCCGACACGCTGATCGCGTGGGGCAGCAACGGGCGCGTCTATTCCGTCGCGGTGGCGCAACTGCCCGGCGGACGCGGCGATGGCGTGCCGGTCACGTCGCTGATCGAACTCGAATCGGGCACGCATCTGCTGCATTACTTCGCGGCGAATGCGGAGCAGCAACTGCTGCTGGCATCGAGCAATGGTTTCGGCTTCATCGCGAAACTCGGCGACCTGGTGAGCCGTCAGAAGGCGGGCAAGGCCTTCATGACGATCGACGAAGGCGCGGCTCCGCTCGCGCCGATGCCTGTCGTCCCCGGGGCGACTTATGTGGCGTGTCTGTCGAGCGCGGGCAAGCTGCTCGTCTTCGGTATGGACGAGATGAAGACGCTGTCGGGCGGCGGTCGCGGCGTCATTCTGATGGGCCTCGATGCGAAGGAAACGCTGCGTCAGGCGCTCGCGATCGATACGCGTGGCGTGGTGATGATCGGCACCGGGCGTGG
>DATAQT010000217.1:0-11996 GCA_036264535.1 Paraburkholderia sp.
TTCTTTGGTGGGGCGTGAGTGACTCGAACACTCGACCTACGGATTAAGAGTCCGCTGCTCTACCAACTGAGCTAACGCCCCCAACAGAAGCGAAAGTATGCAGCATATTTTCGAGATTGCCAAGCCCTTTTAGCAGCTTTATTAAGAAGATCGCATCGCGGGGGATCGAGCCTTCCCTCGGCAAAGCTACCATCCCGAAAACGTCGCCGCGCCCGGCGCTGCCGGTATCATGTCGCGGACACGTCGCCGCATGCAGCATCGCGCGGCTCTCGACTGGGGATTGCCATGGATGACAAAGAGATTACCGAGCTGCTCGACCGAGTCCTCGCGCCATGGGTCCGGGCGCTCACGTTGAGGCCGATCAAGGTCGACGAGGAAAGCGCGACGCTGCGTCTGCCGTTCTCCGGCGAATGGCGTCACTCGGGCGGCATGATCAGCGGCCAGGTGTTCATGGCGGCTGCGGACACGGCGATGGTCGTTGCCATCACCGCCGCACTCGGCGGCTTCAAGCCGATGAGCACGGTGTCGCTGAATATCAACTTCATGCGCGCGGTCCGCAAGGGCGACGTGCTCATCAAGGCGCGCGTGCTGCGTATGGGCCGCAATCTCGTGTTCGGCGAAGTCGAACTGTTCGACGATGGCGGCAACATGGCCGTTCAAGCCACCACGACTTACGCGCTGCTCGGGTGAATGCGCGCCCGACGCGGCCCAGCCGATCCGGCCGCGCAAATTGCCCGTAGGAAGAGCAAAGGAAAGCAAGGAAAAGCAGCATGTTCGATCAGGTCGTATTCGCCGGCGGCGGCAACCGCTGCTGGTGGCAGGCGGGTTTCTGGGACGTCGTGCAGCCGCGGCTCGACATCCGTCCGCGCGTGATCACCGGCATTTCGGCCGGCGCCGCGACCGCCTGCATGATTTATACGCGCGGCGATTCCGACTGGGTCATGCGCTATTACGAGGATGCGCTGCGTCACAACACGCGCAACGCTTACTGGGGCAACCTGCTGCGCGGCGAATCCGTGTTCCCGCATTACCGGATCTACCGGCAGGCGCTGCTCGATATCTACGGCGACAAGTTTTCGAAGCTCGCGCAGGCGCCGGAAATCCGTATTGGCGTGTCGCATCTGCCGCGCTGGCTCGGTGCGAGAAGCGCGGTCGCGGCAGGGCTGGTCGCGTACAACATCGAAAAGTACGTGCGCAAGACGTTGCATCCGACGCTCGGTCGGACGCTCGGTTTTCAGCCGGAATTCGTGCGCGCGCAGGATTGCGCGAGCGTCGACGAGCTTGCGGATCTGATCCTGCAATCGTCAAGTACGCCGCCGTTCACCCCAGTCCTGCGGCGCAATGGCCGCCCCGTGCTGGACGGCGGCATGGTCGATAACGTGCCGGTCGGCGCGCTCGACGCCGATGTGCCCGGCAACGTGCTCGTGATGGTCACGCGTCTTTATCCGCGGCCGCAGATGTTCGTCGTGCCGCATGGCGTGCAGCAGCGGCTATACGTGCAGCCGTCGCGCAAGGTGCCGATTTCGAGTTGGGATTACACGAGTCCGTCGCAGATGGTGCACGCCTACAACCTCGGCCGTGCGGACGGCGAAGTCTTCCTTGAACGCGTGCCTGCGCTGATGGAGGCGGGGGCGCACGAAGCGCGGTGAGCGACGAGGCCCGGCGAGCCAAACCAGACCTGACTCGCCAGCCACCTCACCCACCCATCACCGGCGACGTCCGCCCTGCAATGCCTCCGGATTCGCGACACTGGCGGTATCGCCGGTATCGAACGCCAGAATGTTCTTAAACGCCGCGGAGAAATAGAGCTCGTAGCTCTCGCGCTCCACATAGCCAATGTGCGGCGTGCAGATCACGTTTTCCATGCGCAGCAGGCTGTAGCCCTGCAGGATCGGCTCGCTTTCGTAGACGTCGATCGCGACCATCCCCGGCCGGTTGTGCGACAGAGCGGTCACCAGCGCATTCTCCTCGAACAGCTCGGCACGACTCGTATTCACGAGCAGCGCGGTCGGCTTCATGCGCATCAGATCGTCCTGCTTGACGATGCCACGCGTGTCGTCGTGCAGACGCAAATGCAGCGACAGCACGTCGCTGTTTTCGAACAACTCCTCACGAGTGGCGGCGACGCCGTAGCCGTCGGCGCGAGCGGCTTCGCGCGAATGCTCGCGGCCCCAGACCAGCACGTGCATGCCGAACGCCTTGCCGTAGCCGGCCAGCAGCCGGCCGATCTTGCCGTAGCCCCAGATCCCGAGCGTCTGTCCGCGAAGCACCTGACCCAGACCGAAGTTCGGCGGCAGTGCCGACGTCTTGAGCCCCGACTGTTGCCAGGCGCCTTGTTTAAGGTTTGCCACGTATTGCGGAATGCGCCGTTGGGCGGCCATGATGAGTGCCCACGTCAGCTCGGCCGGCGCGACCGGCGAGCCGGTGCCCTCGAGCACGGCGATGCCGCGCTCGGTACAGGCCGCGAGATCGATGTGGTTCGACACCCTGCCGGTCTGACTGATCATGCGCAAACGCGGCAACTTGTCGAGCAGTTGCGAGGTGACGCGGGTACGTTCGCGAATCAGCACGAGGGCGTCGACTTCGGCCAGCCGGCTGGCGAGTTGTCCGAGACCGCGCACGGTATTGTTGAAAACTTTGACTTCATGGTCGGCCAGCAATTGAAAGCAGTCGAGCTTGCGGACGGCGTCCTGGTAATCGTCGAGGATGGCAATCTTCATGGTATGTAATTTGCGGCGCACCTCGGTGGTGCGAACGGAATGTTATGCTGACTGTCCCAGCATGTGACTTAGGTCACACGATGGTCTGGCTGGATACCCTACCGTAGAAGCTGCCGCACACCAAAGAACGGCGGCGCTACGTGAAGGCGAATTGAGAACGTTTTTAGCAGTTTGTTGCGTGTTGAGGCAAGTCGCTTTACACAAGGTTGCAGAAGCCTTGTCTGGAGCGGGCCTCCGCCTTGCAAGCTGTGTGGCCCAGGACGATCTGCGCAATCGTAAGTCGGCGGTCGAATCGACACGCCGGCGCGATGAATTCAATGCCTCTCGCATGCAGCGTCCCAGGGCTTGTACCGTTTTTCCATTGCTTCAAACGGAGACAAGTCGATGAATCATCCCTCTTTCGAAGGACAGCCCACCATCGAGGCGCCCACCTGGGTCAAACACCGCAAGCTGATCGACTGGGTCCGGCGCATCGCCGCGCTGACCAAGCCCGAAAAAGTGGTCTGGTGCGACGGTTCGCAGGAAGAATATGACCGCCTGTGCGCGCAGATGGTCGAAGCCGGTACCCTGAAAAAGCTCAACCCCTCCAAGCGCCCCAACTCCTATCTCGCCTGCTCCGATCCGTCTGACGTCGCGCGCGTCGAGGATCGCACCTTCATCTGCTCGCAGCGCGCCGAAGACGCCGGTCCCACCAACAACTGGATGGCTCCGGACGAAATGCGCTCGACGCTCGACGGTCTGTTCGACGGCGCGATGCGCGGCCGCACGATGTACGTGGTGCCGTTCTCGATGGGCCCGCTCGGCTCCCCGATCGCGCACATCGGCGTCGAACTGAGCGACAGCCCGTACGTCGCGACCAACATGCGCATCATGACGCGCATGGGCCGCAAGGTGTACGACGTGCTCGGCGAGGACGGCGAGTTCGTGCCGTGCGTGCATTCCGTCGGTGCGCCGCTCGCGGCAGGCGAGCAGGACGTGTCGTGGCCTTGCAACAAGACCAAGTACATCGTCCATTTCCCCGAAGCGCGCGAAATCTGGAGCTTCGGCTCGGGCTACGGCGGCAACGCGCTGCTCGGCAAGAAATGCTTCGCGCTGCGCATCGCATCGACGATGGGCCGCGACGAAGGCTGGCTCGCCGAACACATGCTGATTCTCGGCGTCACGTCGCCGCAAGGGCGCAAGCATCACATCGCGGCGGCCTTCCCGTCGGCGTGCGGCAAGACCAACTTTGCGATGCTGATCCCGCCGGCGGGCCTGAACGGCTGGAAAATCTCGACGATCGGCGACGACATCGCCTGGATCAAGCCGGGCAAGGACGGCCGCCTGTACGCGATCAATCCGGAAGCAGGCTACTTCGGCGTCGCGCCGGGCACGAGCGAAAAGACCAATCACAACGCGCTTGCCACGCTGAAGGAAAATGTGATCTTCACGAACGTCGCGCTGACCGACGACGGCGACGTCTGGTGGGAAGGCATGACCGACGAGCCGCCGGCGCACCTGGTGGACTGGCAGGGCAAGGACTGGACACCTGCAGACGCGAAGGAAAGCGGCCGCAAGGCGGCGCACCCGAATGCGCGCTTCACGGCGCCGGCGTCGCAGTGCCCGTCGATCGACGCGGACTGGGAAAACCCGGCCGGTGTCGCGATCGACGCGTTCATCTTCGGCGGTCGTCGCTCGACCACCGTGCCGCTCGTGACCGAAGCGCGCAACTGGGTCGAGGGCGTCTACATGGCGGCGACTATGGGCTCCGAAACCACCGCCGCGGCGGCTGGCCAGCAGGGCGTGGTGCGCCGCGATCCGTTCGCGATGCTGCCGTTCTGCGGCTACAACATGAGCGACTATTTCAGCCACTGGCTGAAAACCGGCGAGCGTCTGCAACAGTTGAGCGCGAAGCTGCCGAAAATCTTCTGCGTGAACTGGTTCCGCAAGGGCGCGAACGGCAAGTTCGTGTGGCCGGGCTTTGGCGAGAACATGCGCGTGCTGAGCTGGATGGTCGGCCGCATTGAGGGCACCGCGCAGGGCGAGGAGCATGCGTTCGGCATTTCGCCGCACTACGAGGACATCGACTGGAGCGGTCTGAACTTCAGCCGCGAGCAGTTCGAGCAAGTCATTTCCGTCGACGACGCGGCATGGCGCGACGAACTCGTGCTGCATGCGAAGCTGTTTGACACGCTGCAGCACGGTCTGCCACCGGCACTGACCGAAACGAAACGCGCGCTCGAGGAAAAACTCACGGCCTGATGTGAGTGTTCACTCAGCATGAAAAGCCGCCCTCGGGCGGCTTTTTCTTTGGTCCATTGGTTTTATCTCGATTTTTTCAATCCCGCAATGGCCGGACGACCTTTGCGTCTGTGCGAACAAAAAATATAGAGCAAGCTGCAGCGCAGCAGATTGTTCTTGTTTTTGGAATAATAGGTGGTCAGTCCCCGGTTCTAGCGACGCAGTCGTATCAAAATTGACAATATTTCCTGTTCCGGAGGCAACTTCTGCACGATTTTGCGAGTCGTAGGAGAATTCCAAGTTCGCTGCACTGGTTTTCACCAATTGTCAGGAAGCGGTAACAAGGCAGGGAGTTGTCATATGGATCATTTGCAGTCGATGCGAGTTTTCGTCAAGGTGGCGGATCTCGGCAGTTTTGCCCGCGCCGCGAGCGCGATGGATATTTCCAACGCGGTTGCCACCCGTCACGTTGCCGACCTCGAAGGCCGTCTTGGTACGCGGCTGCTCAATCGCACAACCCGCAGCTTGTCGCTGACCGAATCCGGTCAGGTCTATCTCGAGCGCGCCCGTCAGATTCTCGACGAACTGGAAGATGTCGAACAGATGGTGGTCGCTCGCAATCACGAACCCGTCGGCACCCTGCGCATCGTCGCGCCCGTCGTGTTCGGGCTGCATAACCTCGCGCCGGTGCTGCAAACGTACGCGGAACGCTATCCGAAAGTCATTCCAGACGTCACGCTGGTCGATCGTCAGGTCGATCTGGTCGAGGAAGGCTTCGACGTCGGCGTCGTGATCGCGCGGCAAATGCGCAGCGCGAGCATCGTCACACGGCGTCTGACGACCGGTTGTATGACCGTCTGCGCGACCCCGGCGTATCTGGAAAAGCATGGCACGCCGACGCGTCCCGAACATCTGCTCGAACATCCGTGCTTGAGCCTGCCGTCCGAATACTGGGGCGACGAGCGCGTGTTTACCGGGCCGGAAGGCGAAGTGCGCGTGCGGCCGTCGAACGTGATCGTCGCGAACAATACGGAAATGTTGCGGCAGTTTGCGCTGCTCGGCATGGGCATCGCGATTCTCCCGAGCTATCTGATCGGGCGCGACATGACGCGCGGTCGGCTCGTGCGTCTGCTCGGCGATTATCGTTTGCCGCAGGTCGAGATCAACATTGCATACCCGAGCCGTCGTCACCTGCCGGCCAAGGTGCGCACGTTCATCGACCATCTGGTCGAGCACTTCAACCAGACGCCGAACAGCGTGCTCGGCGAGCAGTGGATCAAGGATGGTTTGGAGCGGCCAGCAACGTCGGCTCCGTTCGAATCTGCCGAATCGCGCGCGCCGGAAGCGTTCGACGGCGCTGAGCCGCTGTCGCGTCTGCTCGATAGCGAACTGTCGCCGGTCGTGCCGAAACCGCTGGCGAAGTCGCCCAATCTCAGCACACGGCCGACGGCGTTGTCGCCGCTGTAAATCTCCGAATGCCGAGGCCCGCAGCGGTGCGGACTGACCCGTCCTGCCATAGGTTGACACCTACATAGCAGCTAAAAACGCTCGATGAACTTCATCGGGCGTTTTGTATTTCAGCGCCTGGTGCGGTCGTTCCTGGTTGTAAATCTGCACGGATCACCGACCGGCGGCTAACGCAGCGACTCCCGCCAACCCAGGCCGCTGATCCGAAACCCGCCTTACGAGCCGGTTTTACGCGCCGCAGTCTTTTTCGCCGGTGCCTTTTTGGCCGCCGCTGTCTTGGTGGCGGGCGCCTTCTTTGCCGCCACCTTCTTTTCCGCCGGCTCGGCCTTCACGGCCACCGCGGTATCGCCTTCGTCTGCTTCCGGCATTGCTTTCGCTGCCGAGCGAGCGGCCGAAGTCTTCGCCGCCGCGGTTTTCGCCGCCGCCGGCTCCTTCTTCTCGAATTCGAAGCCGATCTTGCCGTCGTTCTGCTTGACGAGGAACGCCTTGAAGTTACGGCCCGTACGGGACGACTTGAAGTTCGTCAGCAGATCGGTGCGCCCCTCCTCGAGCAGCTTGGCCATCTGCTCGCGGGCGATTTCCTGCTGCAGGATGACCTTGCCGGACCGGAAGTCGCACGACTTCGGATTGGCGACCGAGTTCTCGCACACGTAGCTCATGCCGTGCTCGAACACGCGACCCTGACACTTCGGGCACGCGCCGACCGGCTGCTGATCGGAGAAGTCGGGCGGTTCGCCGTCTTCTCCGGCCGCATCCTGGCCGAAGTCGAACTCGAGCTTATAGTTCTTGATCTCGTCGTCGAGCGTCAGCTTCAGGATTGCCGAGAACGGCCTCCCCATCTTGCTGCGGAATCCCGACAGCGGTCCGATCGTCTTGTTCTGCAGCAGTTCCTCGACTTCGGGGATCTCGAACTGACGGCCGCCCGGAATCTTCGAGATCGAGAACTCGCACTTCGAGCACGCGAAACGCCGGTAGTTTTCCTTCACCTGACCGCCGCAATTCGGGCAAGGTGTCTGCAACGTCGCGTAATCGCCCGGGATCGTGTCGGAATCGTATTCCTTCGCCCGCTTCACGATGGTCTGCGTCATGCGCGCGATTTCCTGCATGAACGCGTCGCGGGGCAAGTTGCCGCGCTCCATCTGCGACAGCTTGTATTCCCACTCGCCGGTCAGTTCCGGCGCGGTCAGCTCTTTCACGCCGAGGCCGCGCAAGAGCGTCATCAGCTGGAAAGCCTTGGCGGTCGGAATTAGATCGCGGCCTTCGCGGATCAGGTACTTTTCGGTGAGCAAACCTTCGATGATCGCCGCGCGCGTCGCCGGCGTGCCAAGACCCTTGGCCGCCATCGCTTCGCGCAACTCGTCGTCTTCGACCAGCTTGCCCGCGCCTTCCATGGCCGACAGCAGCGTAGCTTCGTTGTAGCGCGCGGGCGGCTTCGTGACCAGTTGCTGGGCGGCGATCTTGTCGGTCTTGATCTTCTCGTCCTTCTGCACCGGCACGAGGTTCGCGTCCTCGCCGCTGATTTCGCGGCCGTAGATCTGCAGCCAGCCCGGCTCGACGAGCACCTTGCCCTCGGTCTTGAAGTGATGCCCGACCACCTCGGTGATACGCGTCGTTACGCGGGATTCGGCGGCCGGGAAGAACACGGCGAGGAAGCGCTTCACGACGAGGTCGTAGAGCTTCTGCTCCGGCTCGGACAGATTCTTCGGCGCCTGCAGCGTCGGGATGATCGCGAAGTGGTCGCTGATCTTCGAGTTGTCGAAGATGCGCTTGTTCGGCTTCACCCAGCCCTTGTCGAGCACCTGTTTCGCGAACGGCAGGTAGTTGTTGCTCTCCTTGAGCATGCCGAGCGTCTGCTTGACCGTATCCAGATAGTCTTCCGGCAGCGCACGCGCGTCGGTTCGCGGATAGGTCAGCACCTTGTGCTTTTCGTACAGTGCCTGAGCGAGGCCCAGCGTGTTCTTCGCCGAAAAGCCGAAGCGGCCGTTGGCTTCGCGCTGCAGACTGGTCAGGTCGAAAAGGGCGGGAGATAGCTGCGTCGACGGTTTCGACTCCTCGGTCACCGTGCCCAGCTGGCCACGGCAGGCCGCGACGATCGTCTCTGCCGCAGGCAGCGCCCAGAGGCGTGAATCGCGCTTCTCGGGGTCGAACTCGTCGCGCTTGAATTTCGGGTCGAACCAGCGGCCTTCGTAGAATCCGGCCGCGCAGACGAACTCCGCCTTCACTTCCCAGTAATCGCGCGGCACGAAGCGTCGAATCTTCTCTTCGCGCTCGACGACGATCGACAGCGTCGGCGTTTGCACCCGCCCGACCGTGGTCAGGAAGAAGCCGCCGCCCTTGCTGTTGAACGCGGTCATCGCGCGCGTGCCGTTGATGCCGACTAGCCAGTCCGCTTCCGAGCGGCAGCGCGCCGCGTCGGCGAGCGGCTGCATCTCTTCGTCGCTGCGCAGCCGCGCGAAACCGTCGCGGATCGAGCCGGCCGTCATCGACTGCAGCCACAGCCGTTGCACCGGCTGTTTGGCTTTCGCGTGTTGCGCGATCAGGCGGAAAATCAGCTCCCCCTCGCGCCCCGCGTCACATGCGTTGATCAGACGGTCGATGTCCTTGCGCTTCAGCAGCTTGGTCAGCACCTTCAGGCGCGACTCGCTCTTGGCGATCGGATTCAGATCGAAATGCGGAGGAATGACGGGCAGATTGGCAAAGCTCCACTTGCCGCGCTTGACTTCGTACTCGTCGGGTGCGGCAATTTCCAGCAGGTGGCCCACTGCCGACGAAAGGACGTAGTCGTCGCTTTCGTAATACTCGTCATGCTTGGTAAAGCCGCCCAAAGCGCGCGCGATGTCGTTCGCGACAGAAGGCTTTTCGGCGATGATCAGTGCTTTGGACATGACTCGATGTGAGGTTGGTAGATCCGGGTTGGTGGCCTTGAGCGCCAACATGGCGCGCGACGCTCGCTTGAGACCTTCTTCGACCCAATAACGACCGCTTTATAGCACAAGGCGCGAACCCGGCGGGTCAAGTGCCATAAAAGCGCGTCATCATATTTGCGCGGCTGACCGTTGATCAACTGCGGCAAACGCCGCGTGCGGACGGCGATGCCGTCCCAAAAATGGCCGACGACAGGCCACGTCGCAAGCCGCGCGCGGCTAATCTTTTCGTCTTGCCGGGCGACGCGCGAGGCCGCCTTCAGGCGACCGCCAGCGCCGGCCGCAGCTTCGGCGCGCCGTGCATGCCGGGCAGCGCGGTCAGATCTGACAGCATCCGCTCGACAATCGACACCTGTGGCAAAACCGTACCGAAGAATCGTGTCGTCACCGAGTCTTCGATCAGGACAGTCGGAAAATTTTCGACGTCGAGGTCGTCGAAGCGATCCGCATGGGTTTCGATGTCGATCCATGCGAAACAGACCTCCGGGTGCCTCTCGGCAAGCTGGTTGAAAGCCTCCCGGTACTCGCGACACGTCCCGCACCACTCCGCGCACAGGCAGGCAACGAACAGTGTGTCGGGTTCGTTGACGCGCTCGGCGATCCGGTCCTGATCGGTGTCGAGGTTCAGCGCGGGCATGAAGTGGTTTCCTTGTGTACTTTGTCGGGTGCTTTGGCGCGAATGTAGCATGGCCAAACGCGAAGAGTGTCCAATCTGCGTTGATGCCGGTCAGACCTGGCTCACTCATGATGGGCTCGCATGAAGCGGCCGCCGGGCAGCAGCGTGACCTCGCCGGCGAGTTCGAGCCGCAGCAAGGTGGAGTGCAGGGCGGCGTCTTCCATCTCGGTGCGGGCGGCGAGAATTTCAAGCGACGTCGGCGAATGGCCGAGCGCGGCGAGCAGACGCTCGGCGTCTGGGGCGAGCACCGGCTGGGGGGAAGGATCCGACGGTGGCGAGTCCGCGAAGGCGGCGGACGTAGGTTGGGAAGTCTGCCCATCCGACGAAACCTCCAAACCCGCGTACTTTTTCGGCACGGCTCGCTTCGCTGCGCGTCCCGCGTGGCTCGGCGGCCGACCGGCAAAACCCAGCTCATCGAGCACCTCATCCGGCGTTTCCACGAGCCGCGCCCCCTGCTTGATCATCCGATGACAGCCGCGCGACAACGGCGCGTGAATCGATCCGGGCAACGCGAACACGTCGCGTCCCATCTCGTTGGCGAGCCTCGCGGTAATTAGCGAACCGGAGCGCATTGCCGCCTCGACGATCACGACCCCGCTGACCAGCCCGGCGATCAGCCGATTGCGTTGCGGGAAATTGGCGGCACGCGCCGGCGTGCCGAGCGGCCACTCCGACAGAATCGCGCCCTGCGCCGCGATCCGCCGCGCGAGCGCATGATGCACGGCCGGATACACGAGATCCGCGCCGGTGCCGATCACCGCGACCGTCCCACCGACGCCCTCCAGGCCGCCGCGATGCGCGGCGCCGTCGATGCCGAGCGCGAGTCCCGACACGACCGTCACGCGAGCCGCGGACAGCTCGCGCGCGAACCTGCGCGCGTCCTCGATGCCCTGCGGCGTCGCGCTGCGGCTGCCCACCAGCGCGACGGCGCGCGTATGCAGCAGATCGAGCCGGCCCTTTATATATAGCAACGGCGGCGGATCGGGCATCGTCAGCAGCGCGGGCGGATAGGCGGGGTCGTCGAGCGTGACGATCTGATTACCCGGCAGCTCGCGCCATGCGAGCACCGCATCGAGCTGGCCATCGAACGCCGGACCCGGCGGTGCCAGCACCGCGCGCGCAGCGGCCTCGCCGGCGACCTCGGCGAGCACCTCCAGCGACTGCGCGAAAATCGCTTCCGGCAGCCCGAACGCGCCTAGCAACAGGCGCAACGCCGCGGGTTTGAGGCCAGGCGCAAGCGACAACCGCAACCAGGCGGCCAGTTCGATACGGGTTGCGGGCAAGCTCTGCATGCGGATCACTCCTCTGGTGGGGCCTGCGGGCAGGCGGGCGCCATGCTAAAATTTTCATCATCCGAAATAAGCCGCGATAAATCACGAATGACCGCGGCCCCGCGCTTACGGGCGCGGGTTCGTCGTCGGGCGCATGAGGCGCGTTGAATCGAACTGGTTCGACACCATCTATCCTCTGCGTATTACGACGGGCTCACAACCTGGCCGAATGGCCAACGCGAGCCTCCGAACGGTTGGCGGCGTCTGAAATCACACTCAAAATCATGGCTTTACTGAATATCCTCAATTACCCGGACAAACGGCTTCACAAGGTGGCGAAGCCCGTCGCGGAGGTCAACGACCGTATCCGCCGGCTCGTCGCAGACATGGCCGAAACGATGTACGGAGCACCCGGCGTCGGCCTCGCCGCCACCCAGGTGGACGTGCATGAGCGCGTGATCGTGATCGACGTGTCGGAAACGCACGACGAACTGCTCGCGTTCATCAATCCGGAAATCGTCTGGTCGAGCGATGAGAGGAAGCTGTCGGAAGAGGGCTGCCTGTCGGTGCCCGGAATCTACGACAACGTCGAGCGCGCCGAGAAAGTGCGCGTGCGCGCGCTGAACGCGAAGGGTGAAACGTTCGAGCTCGATTGCGAGGGGCTCCTCGCCGTGTGCATCCAGCACGAGATGGATCACCTGATGGGCCGCGTGTTCGT
>DATAQT010000233.1:0-29061 GCA_036264535.1 Paraburkholderia sp.
GCACCGACCACCAGAACCCCTCGATCGATTTGCACAGCCCGCTCGCGTGGCCGTTTTTCGAGCCGCGTCATCGCGAACTCGCGGCCGGCATCGACGCATGGTGCCGCGCGCATCTCGGGCATGACGAACATGGCGACACCGATGCGACCTGCCGTCGGCTGGTGCGCGAGCTCGGCGCGGCCGGCTGGCTGAAACACGGCGTCGGCGGCGTCGCGTATGGCGGCCACGGCGACAAGATCGACACGCGCGCGGTGTGCCTTCTGCGCGAAACGCTGGCGCGCTATTCGGGTCTCGCCGATTTCGCGCTGGCGATGCAAGGCCTCGGCTCGGGCGCGATCTCGCTCGCGGGCACGCATGAGCAGAAATCGCGCTATCTGCCGCGCGTCGCGAGCGGCACGGCGATCGCCGCCTTCGCGCTATCGGAGCCGCAAGCGGGCTCCGACGTCGCGGCGATGGCGCTGGCGGCTCGCGAAGACGGCGACCACTACGTGCTCGACGGCGAGAAGACGTGGATTTCGAACGGCGGCATCGCGGACTTCTACGTGGTGTTCGCGCGCACCGGCGAGGCGCCCGGCGCGCGCGGCATCAGCGCGTTCATCGTGGATGCAGAGACGCCGGGCCTCGAAATCGCCGAGCGCATCGACGTGATCGCGCCGCATCCGCTCGCGCGCCTGCGCTTCACGAACGCGCGCGTGTCGAAGACCCAGATGCTCGGTGTGCCCGGCGAAGGCTTCAAGATCGCGATGCGCACGCTCGATATTTTCCGCACGTCGGTGGCGGCCGCGTCGCTCGGCTTCGCGCGTCATGCGATGGCCGAGGGCCTCGCCCGCGCGGCCTCGCGCAAGATGTTCGGCCAGACGCTCGGCGACTTCCAGTTGACGCAAGCGAAGCTCGCGCAAATGGCGCTGACGATCGACAGCAGCGCGCTGCTCGTCTATCGCGCCGCGTGGCTGCGCGATCAGGGCGAAAGCGTCACGCGCGAAGCCGCGATGGCGAAGTGGCACGCAAGCGAAGGCGCGCAGCAGGTGATCGACGCCGCCGTGCAGCTATACGGCGGCATGGGCGTGCAAAGCGGCACCGCGGTCGAGATGCTGTACCGCGAAATCCGCGCGCTACGCATCTACGAAGGCGCGACCGAAGTGCAACAGCTGATCGTCGGTCGCGATCTGTTGAAGGCGCATGCCGCCGCGAACGGGAATGCGCAATGAGCACGTCGTTCGAGCGGCCCGTACGCATCCGCTTCTCGCACTGCGATCCCGCGGGCATCGTGTACTTTCCGCAGTACCTCGTGATGACCAACGTGCTCGTCGAAGACTGGTTCAACGAGGGCATGAGCATCGACTACGCGCACATGATCGCGCGGCGGCGCATCGGCCTGCCGATCGTCAAACTCGACTGCGAGTTCTCGCGGCCGAGCCAGATGGGCGAAACGATTCTGCTCACGCTGGATGTCAGCGCCATCGGCCGCAGTTCGATCGGCATCGAGATTCACGGTCATTGCAACGGCGAAACGCGTTTCCGCTCGAAACAGGTGCTCGTGTTCATGTCGTTCGACAGCGGCAAATCGATCGATATTCCCGGCGACATCGCGAGCGCGCTCGCGGCGTACGCTTCATCGTCCTCCTCCATCGAGGCGCATCGCTCATGAAAAAAGCTCTCCTTCCCGCCGGCTGGGTCAAACCGCGCGGCTACGCGAACGGCGTCGCGGCGACCGGCACGCAGGTGTTCATCGCTGGTCAGATCGGCTGGGACGAACAGGCACAGTTCCATACCGACGACTTCGCGCAGCAATCCGCGCAGGCGCTGAAGAATCTGCTGGCCGTGCTGCGCGAAGCGGGCGGCAAGCCCGAACACCTGGTGCGCCTCACGTGGTACGTGACCGACAAGCGCGAGTACCTCGCATCGCTGAGGGACATCGGCCGCGCGTTTCGCGAACTGATCGGCGACTACGACATCGCGATGAGCGCGGTGCAGGTCGTCGCGCTGATGGAGGACCGCGCGAAGGTCGAGATCGAAGCCACTGCGGTGATTCCGCACTGAACGTCGTACAGGCAGAGAACAACCAGACACGCTCCTCACACCGAACGAAGCGCATTTTCCGGCACAACGCCCCGGGAGACCATGATGGAACCGTCAGCACACGTCGATACTTTCGCGCGCGACAACCTTCCGCCGCAGGATCAATGGCCCGTCTTTCTGCTCGACAATCCGGAGCTCGCCTATCCGCCGCGGCTGAACTGCGCGACCGAACTGCTGGAGCGGACCATCGAGGCGGGGCATCGAGACCGGCCGGCGATCTGGTCGGAGGTGGACGGCAAGCCGCAGGCGACCACGTATGGCGAACTGCTCGCGCTGGTCAACCGCAGCGCGCATGTGCTCGTCGATGAAATGGGCTTGCGGCCCGGCAACCGCGTGCTGTTGCGCGGACCGAACACGTTGCAGATGGCCGTCACCGCGCTCGCGGCGCTGAAGGCCGGCCTCGTCGTCGTGCCGACCATGCCGCTGCTGCGCGCGAAGGAGCTCAGGCAGATCATCGAGAAAGCGCAGGTCAGCGCCGCGCTTTGCGACGCACGCCTGACCGCTGAGCTCGAACGTTGCACGAATCCGGGCGACGAGTTCTACTGCGCGGGGCTCAAGCAAACGCGCCGCTTTCACGACGACTCCACCGATTCGCTCGAGACGCTCGCCGTCAACAAGCCCGAGCACTTCACCGCATGCGATACCGCCGCCGACGACGTCTGCCTGATCGCGTTCACGAGCGGCACGACCGGCTCGCCGAAAGGCTGCATGCATTTCCATCGCGACGTGATCGCGATGTGCGACCTGTTCCCGCGTCACGTGCTGAAACCTTCCGCGAGCGATATCTTCTGCGGCACGCCGCCGCTCGCGTTCACGTTCGGGCTCGGTGGGCTGTTGTGCTTTCCGTTGCGCGTCGGTGCTTCGACCGTGCTCATCGAAAAGCTCACGCCGCAGACCTTGCTCGAGGTGGTCGAGCGTTTTCATGCGACCGTGATGTTCACCGCGCCGACGTTCTATCGGCAGATGGCGCCGCTCGTCACGCAACATGACGTGTCGTCGCTGAAGAAGACCGTCTCGGCCGGCGAGGCGCTGCCCGATTCGACGCGGCACCTGTGGCGCGAGGCGACCGGCATCGACATGATCGACGGCATCGGCGGCACCGAACTGATCCACATCTTCATTTCGTCGCAAGGCGCGGACATCCGGCCGAACGCGATCGGCCGCGCGGTGCCGGGCTACGTCGTGCAAGCGGTCAACGACGACATGCAGCCCGTGCCCGCCGGCACGATCGGCAAACTCGCGGTGCGCGGCCCGACCGGCTGCCGCTATCTGGCCGACGAACGGCAACTGCGCTTCGTGCGCGATGGCTGGAATCTGCCGGGTGACTCCGTCTATCTCGACGCGGACGGCTACGTGTTCTACCAGGCGCGCGCCGACGACATGATCGTGTCGGCCGGCTACAACATCTCCGGTCCTGAAGTGGAAAGCGTGCTGCTGCAACACGAGGCGGTCGCCGAATGCGGCGTGATCGGCGTGCCCGACGAAACGCGCGGGCAGATCGTGCGGGCCTTCGTCGTGGTGAACCCCGGCTACACGGCCGACGACAAACTGGTCGCGCAACTGCAGGATTTCGTTAAGAATAACGTCGCGCCGTATAAATATCCGCGCGTCATCAGCTTCGTCGGCGCGCTGCCGCGTACCGAAACCGGCAAGCTCAAACGGTTCGAGTTGCGCACGATGACGTAACCCCTATCTTTCATGAGACTGGAGGCAGACTGCATGGCCGGCTCTTTCATCGAAGTCGTCGCCCACGATGGCGGCCGTTTCAACGCTTACGTCGCGCGCCCCGCGCAGGGCTCGGGCCCGGGGCTCGTGCTGCTGCAGGAAATCTTCGGCGTCAACGACTCGATGAAGGCGAGCGCCGACCGCTACGCCGAAGAAGGCTACGTCGTGCTCGTGCCCGATCTGTTCTGGCGCATCAAGCCCGGCATCTCGCTCGGCTACGGCGACGCCGACATGAAACAGGCTCTTGGTTATCTGGGCCAGTTCGACGCCGATCTCGCGGTCAAGGACATCGCCGCCACCGTCGCCACGTTGCGCGAGCTGCCCGAACAGGCGGGCAAAGTTGGCGTGGTCGGCTACTGCCTCGGCGGCAAGCTCGCGTTTCTGAGCGCGGCGGGCACCGACGTCGATTGCGCGATCAGCTACTACGGTGTGGGGCTCGAAGCGCATCTCGACGAGGTGCCGGCCATCCACTGCCCGATGGTGTTCCACTTCCACGAAAACGACGCGCACTGCCCGCCTGAAGTGCGCGAGCGCATCGGCGCGGCGTTGCGCACGCGGCCGCAGATCGAGCAATACGTGTACCCCGGTTGCGATCACGCGTTCGCCGCGCCGCAGCGCAAGCAGTACGACAAGCCCGCCGCGATGATGGCGTACTCGCGCACGCTCGCGCTGCTGCGCAAGGTGCTCGGTCCGGTCTACGATCTGAACGCGCTGTGGGAAGCGCATTGCTATCACGAGTTCGCGACACGCGACGTCGACGCGGTGATGCCGACGATGGTCGCGCAACCCTACGTCAATCATGTGCCGACGATGACGGGCGGCGTCGGCCACGACAATCTGAAGCGCTTTTACACGCATCACTTCGTCAACTCGAATCCACCCGACACGAAGCTGATTCCGATCTCGCGCACGATCGGCTCGGATCGCGTCGTCGATGAATTCATCTTCAGCTGCACGCATAGCTGTGAGATCGACTGGCTGCTGCCGGGCGTCGCACCGACCGGCAAGTACTTCGAGGTGCCGATGCTCGCCGTGGTGTGCTTCCGCGGCGACAAGCTTTATAACGAGCACATCTATTGGGATCAGGCTTCGGTGCTCGTACAGGTGGGGCTGCTCAATCCCGAGGGCTTGCCGGTGGCAGGGATTGAAAGTGCGAAGAAGTTGCTGGACGAGACGTTGCCGTCGAATGGGTTGATGGGGAGTAAGTCGAAGGTGTAAGGGTCCGGTCATAGAGTGACGGGGGCAGCTTCACAATCGACGCGTCGTCGCCCAGGTTTCCGTAGTTGGACGCGAAATGCGCGGGTGCTAGACTCGAAAGCCCATCGTAGGCAATCGCCAGGATCCGCGTAAAAGGGGCGCCCGCATGACCCATACCCTCCACGGCAAGCAACGCTGGCTCGCACTAATGGTGCTCTGCCTCGGCGTGCTGATGATCGTGCTCGACACGACCATCGTGAACGTCGCGCTGCCGTCCATCGCGGCCGATCTCGGTTTCAGCGAAACCTCGCTCGTGTGGGTCGTCAACGCCTACATGCTGACCTTCGGCGGCTGCCTGCTGCTCGGCGGCCGGCTCGGCGATCTGTACGGACACCGCAAGCTGTTTCTCTGCGGTATTACGCTGTTCACGCTCGCTTCGCTCGCCTGCGGCCTCGCCAACTCGCAAGTGCTGCTGGTCGCCGCGCGCGCCGTGCAGGGTCTCGGCGGCGCGATCGTATCGGCGGTGTCGTTGTCGCTGATCATGAATCTGTTCACCGAGCCCGGCGAACGCGCGAAAGCGATGGGCGTGTACGGCTTCGTCTGCGCGGGCGGCGGCAGCATCGGCGTGCTGCTCGGCGGACTGCTGACGAACCTGCTGAGCTGGCATTGGATCTTTCTGGTCAATCTGCCGATCGGCATCGCGGTGTACGCGCTGTGCCTCGCGCTGCTGCCCGCCGCGCGCGGACACGCACACGGTGAACGGCTCGACGTGGCCGGCGCGCTCAGCGTGACCGCCTCGCTGATGCTCGCGGTCTATGCGATCGTCAACGGTAACGAAGCAGGCTGGACCTCGGCGCAAACGCTCGGCCTGCTGTTCGTCGCGCTCGCGCTACTGGCCGCATTCCTCGCGATCGAGGCGAGGGTCGAGCATCCGTTGATGCCGCTCGGTCTGCTGCGTTTGCGCAATGTCGCGACCGCGAACGTGGTGGGCGTGTTGTGGGCGGCGGCGATGTTCGCGTGGTTCTTTATTTCGGCGCTGTATCTGCAGCGCGTGCTCGGCTATCGACCGTTGCAGGTCGGGCTCGCGTTTCTGCCCGCGAACCTGATCATGGGACTGTTTTCGCTGGGTCTGTCGGCGCGTGTGGTGATGCGCTTCGGCCTGCGTCGGCCGCTCGCGGCGGGCCTGCTGGTCGCGGCATGCGGGCTCGCGCTGTTCGCGCGCGCACCGGTCGACGGCAGTTTCCTGCCCGACGTGCTGCCCGGCATGATCCTGCTCGGCTTCGGCGCGGGCATCGCATTCAATCCGCTGCTGCTCGCCGCGATGAGCGACGTCGATCCCGCCGATTCGGGCCTCGCGTCCGGCATCGTCAACACGTCGTTCATGATGGGCGGGGCGCTCGGGCTGGCCGTGCTCGCGAGTCTTGCAGCCGCGCGTAGCGAGGCGATGCTGGCGTCGTCGAGTGCCGCGGCTGCGCTGAACAGCGGGTATCACGTCGCGTTTCTGTCGGGAGCGGTGTTTGCGGCGGTGGCTGGCGTGTTGGGTGGGGTGTTGTTGAGGCCGGGGCAGGCGGGTGGTGCCGCGGGCGTGCATGGTGACGCAGCGGATTCGACTGCGCCCGCCCCTGCGACTGCGAAACCGCAAGCACGATCAAATGCATGAGTTCGCCACTGGCTATGCTGGCTTCATGCTGACATGAGAGGCGAGATGAACCCGGTTGGTAAGGCGCTCTGGTATATCGAAAGCCACTTTGCCGGCGAGTTGACGCTCGACGACATTGCCCGCGGCGCATGCGTGTCGCGCTTTCATCTGGCACGCGCGTTCGAAGCGGCAACCGGGATGTCGGTGATGCGCTACGTGCGCGCGCGTCGCTTGAGCGTTGCCGCGCGGCGTCTCGCCGACCGCGCGCCCGACATTCTGGCGCTCGCCATCGATGCCGGGTACGGCTCTCACGAAGCATTCACGCGTGCGTTTCGCGAGCAGTTCGGGCTCACGCCCGAGGCGCTGCGCGCGCGCGGTCATCTCGACAACCTGAGCATCGTGGAGCCGATCAAAATGGACGAAACCCTTCTGACCCATCTGGAACCGCCGCGCTTCGAAGACGGCAAGCCGTTTCTCGTCGCGGGACTGAGCGAGCGCTATACGTGCGAGAGCAGCAAAGCGATACCGTCCCAATGGCAGCGCTTTGGCCCGCTGTTCGGCAAGGTGCCGGGACAGGTCGGCAAGGTGGCTTATGGCGTTGGCTATAACGCCGATGAACTAGGCAACTTCGACTACATGTGCGGCGTCGAAGTCGGCGACTTTTCGGCGTTGCCAGCGGAGTTGAGTCGTCTACGGGTCGCCGCGCAACGGTATGCCGTGTTCAGTCATCGCGAGCACATCTCGAGCATTCGCCGCACGATGAATACGATCTGGAATCAGTGGTTGCCCGCATCAGGGCACGTGCCTGCCGATGCACCGCATTTCGAACGGTATAGCGAACAATTCGATCCGGTCACGGGGATGGGTGGAGTCGAAGTCTGGTTGCCGTTGAAGAGTTGACGGTCGATTCGGCGGACGGCCGTTGTGGCCGGTCATCCGCCTGATCGATCAGGGAGTGGCATGCCGCGGGTCATGCATCGCACGCACGTCGTCGTATTCCTGCGAAATGTCCTTATTCGTGCGATCGCCCAATCGCATCGCGGCGACCACGCTAATCACGCCGCACCCGAAGACATACCACGCCACCGCAAAGCCCGAATGGAAATAGGCGTACAGCGCAGTCGCAATCAATGGCGCCGGACCGCCAGCGATGACGGACGCCAACTGATAGCCCATCGACGCACCGCTGTAACGCAAGCGCCCCGTGAACGATTCGGCGATCAATGCGGCCTGGGGACCATACATCATTGCATGCGGCACCAGCGAGAGCACGATGGCCGCAAAGATCAACATCGGGTTATGCGTGCCGAGCATGAAGAAGTACACGAAACCGAATAACCCGGCAGCAGCGGCGCCGATCACGTACATGCGCCGCCGTCCGATCAGATCAGAGACGTGACCAAAGAGCGGAATCGTAAATAATTCCAGCACCGCAGCGGCCAGCACCGCTGTTAGCAACAGGTCGCGCGAGACGCCCAGCCTCATCACGCCATAGGTGAATATAAAAGCCGTGAAAATATAGAAAGGCGCCTGTTCGGCCATACGCGCAAGAGCCGACAGAAGAATGTCTTTCGGCTGCCGGCGCAATACTTCACGCATCGGCGCCTTTTCGATCCTGCGCTCAGCGAGGAGCTTCGTGAAGATCGGCGTCTCGAGAATACTCAAGCGAATATAAAGACCGATCGCGACCAGCACGATACTGAGGAAAAACGGCACGCGCCAGCCCCACGTGAGAAATGCGCTGCCGGAGATCTGGCTTGTGCCCAGCACCACCAGATTCGCGAGGAACAATCCGGCCGGTACGCCGAACTGCGGCCAGGACGCGACGAAACCGCGATGCTTGTTGGTGCGAGCCCATTCCATCGACATCAGCACCGAGCCACCCCACTCGCCGCCAACGCCCACACCTTGAATGAAGCGCAGCACCGTGAGCACGATTGCCCCCCAGATGCCGATCGTCGCGTAGGTCGGAACGAAGCCCACGGCAAACGTTGCGAGTCCCATCAGCAATAGCGTCACGATTAGCGTGGCTTTACGCCCGATGCGATCGCCATAGTGACCGAAAATCGCCGCACCCACTGGCCGCGCAATAAACCCGACCGCGTAAATCAGAAACGCCTGGAGTGTGCCGACGAGCGGGTCCGATTGTGGAAAATACAGCTTCGCGAATATAAGACCTGTGACAATGCTGTACAGGAAGAAGTCATACCATTCGATCGTGGTACCAATCGTGCTGGCGATGACAGCGCGGCGCAATTGGCGCCGAGCCTCCTCATCGGAGAGGGTCAATGACCCTGATTGCGTGGCAGCCATTTGATATCTCCCCAAATGCAAATGGGACGTGTGATATTTTTCTGTGACAGTTGGCGTATACGGTGGTTCCGGTGATGACGCGAGGTGCGCACGGCGAAATCGCCTTTGCGGCTACTGGTATGGCCGCGAGCCTGGCTCAATAAATTTCGAGCTTGAACAGTTATTCGCAGAGATCCAGACCTTTATTTCTGAATACGTTTGTTAATTGCATTATTTACTGAATAGACAAATAGGACATTCGTCGTTTCAAAGCAATCGATACCGATGTGACTAATAGCTATTGCTATAGCTAATTCGATTGCCCACACGTATTCCGCACGCATCTCCCATCACACCAAAGGGATAAAAATATCCGTCTGCCACTGATCGAGCGGCGTCTCAGGATAGACGCTCAGGTAGTGGAAAAACAGCGGATGGTCCCGCAATTCTTCTCCACTCGAAGGCAGCCAGTCGCGATAGATCGGATAGATCGTCTCGCCGATGTGCTCGGTCGATCCGGTATGCCGAACCACCGCGCAACGTCCGCCTGGAATGACGAGTTCGCGTACGCCATAAGTATTCGACGCGACTGGCTCGTCAATCTCGCCGCAGATATCGAAGCGGAATTCCTGCGCTGGCACCGTGTCCGGATTGCCGTACGGAATACCGAAAGTTCGGCTCGACGCCACCGGCGATTGTCCGCTCTGAATACGCCAATCCTTGAACTTGCGCACACTCTCGTTGACGAGCCCAGGCGGACCGCGGTGTTCGAGCGCGGCAACACGGGTTTCAGAAAAATCGACGATTTTCACTTGCATGGTCAGTCTCCTCGAAAGATAGGGAACAACAAAGTTCGCACTCCAGACTTGCCATCTCGGATGCCGCCGGAATGCGCTCGGCGCCGTGCCGAACGCACGCTTGAACGCGCGGCTGAAGGCTTCGGGACTATCGAAGCCGGCGTCGAGCGCGGCATCGAGCACCGAGCACGACGCTTGCGAAGCGAGACGGCGAGCCGCGCAACGCAAGCGCATCAGTTGCACATAGCGTGCGACGGGCACGCCGACATACGCGACAAACTGTCGATGAAAATGGAACATCGAAAAGTTTGCGATGCGGCTTAGCGCGTCGACCGACAGATCGCCCTCGAGGTTTGCATCGATATAGGCGAGAACGGCTTCGAAGCGCTTCGTGTAAGCGGCGGTAGCGTCTGTATGAGCTTGCATGGTCTGGGTCGTGCGAGTTCCGATATGGTCGCCGAGGTCGGGCACATCTTACCTAGCCGCACTTGCTCGATGATCAATCGGCTCGCTGCCGGGCCCGGAGAATTTACGTAGACTTGTCGTCGTCCGTCCCCCGCGTCCTGAGATTTTCGCCCCATGCCTTCTTCGATCAGCAATTCGCTCCTCTGGATCTTCGACGCGTTCGATCGCGAGCCGACTTATGTGCGTCGGCGGATGTTCGGTAGCGACGCTGCGTATGTCGATGGGCAGCTGTGTCTGGTTGCGGCCGATCGCGACAAGCCGTGGAATGGGCTGCTCGTCTGCACGTCGCAGGAGCGCCATGCTGCCCTGGTTGCCGATATGCCTGCGTTGCGGCCTCACCCGGTGCTCGGGAAATGGCTTTATGTGCCGCAGGAGGATCCGGCGTTTGAAGACACGGTTGAGCAGTTGACGGCGCTTGTGCTGGAGCGTGATGCGCGGGTGGGGGTGGAACCGAAACCCCGGAAGCGACGTAAGTCCGTGTTGCCGGAGGGTTGACACTGGCCACAAGGACGAGATAAACGCTACGATGTGAGTCTGCTCCGACGCCGGCGCATTTGCGCGGATTCCGCCAGCCGGCCAGGATTCACCTCAGAACACATCGAGCACTCGACCTTGACGATCCACATCCGCCCCGCCACCGCCTCCGACGCACCCCTGATCCTGCGCTTCATCACCGAACTCGCGATCTACGAGAAAGCCGAGCACGAAGTCGTCGCCGGCGTCAAGGACATCGAAACGAGCCTGTTTTCCGCGGGCGCGTCGGCCAAAGCGCTAATCTGCGAAATGAACGGCGAGCCCGTCGGCTTTTGCGTGTACTTCTTTTCGTATTCGACGTGGCTCGGCAAGCCGGGGCTTTATCTGGAAGACCTGTACGTGTCGCCCGCATCGCGCGGCAGCGGCGCGGGCAAACAGATGTTGCGCCATCTCGCGCAAATCGCCTGCGAAACGGGCTGCGGCCGCTTCGAATGGAGCGTGCTCGACTGGAACGAGCCGGCCATCGGCTTCTACAAGTCGATCGGCGCGAATCCGCAAAGCGAATGGGTGCGTTACCGTCTCGCGGGCGATGCGCTCAAAGCATTCGCCGAAGGCGAAACCGAAGGGAACGCATAAGCCCGTCACTGAGCGGATGCATCCACGGGCGCCACCTCGAACGGATCGCCCGTCGCGAAGAAGGTGCCCCCGGCAACGTAATGGCACGTGCGAAGCTCGGGGTCGTCGCCGAAATGCCAGCGGTTGTGCGAATACACGCGGCTATCCGCGTAGGCGGCCACCACTTCGCCGATGATCAGATCGTGCCGCTGGCTGTCGTCCGGAATCACCCTGCATTCCATCCACGTGATGCAGCCGGCCAGCATCGGCACGTCGATTTTTTGCGCGCGGAAAGTCTCGAGATCGAACGCGGAGAACTTGTCGAGTTCCGCGCCCGCGTGCGTGCCGACCGCGAGGGTTTGCGCGGCGAAACCGCGGCTCGGCAATTGCAGCCCGAACACGCCGCTCGCTTCGATCAGGCGACGCGTCAGCGTACGGCCATCGACAACCACCACTACCTTCGGCGGATTGAAATCGAGCGGCATCGCCCACGACGCGGCCATCACATTCGATCGACCGTCGTGCGCGCTCGTGATGATCGTGACCGGTCCGTGATTGAGAAGTTGCGTCGCGCGCGACAATTCCACGGGTTCTCGGCTGGCGTTCATTGCATCGTGATGGCGTCGGAAAGGATGACGCTGATTGTAGCGGGGCGGAAGAAATGCGGTGCGGCGCGGGGTCCAGCGAGACGAGGGCGATAGGAGGGCGAAACGCGGCGCAAATGACATGCACATCGATCTGCCGGGCGGCAACCCACGCGCCGCCGCCCGCCAGACATCAAGCGAGTTTCAAGAGACCCTCAATGTGGCGCTTTGCCGTTCGGCACCGCATCGAGCGGCTTGTGCTGTTCGTCGCCGAGTCCCGGGAAGAACGCGTTCCAGGCAGCGCGCACGCCTTGAGCCGCGGCGGCTTCGCCGCCGATCGACTCGGCCGCGCCATCGGCGGTTTTCGAGGGATCGGCGGACAGGCCGCGCCAATGCGTGAATACGAGCAACGGCTTTTCGGTCCACACGCCGTCGCCAAACTTCGCAAACGCCGTGTCCCCGCTCGCTAACTGCACCTCGTACCAGCCTTCGCGGACGGGCGTATGGATGGCAAGGTCAAACCACGAGGTCGGTTCGATTTCCTTCATGTCGTCTCCGGTCGGATAGATCGTCATCGATAACCACACTCAATGCATTGTTCGTGCCTATCGCCGGCGCCACACCCGCGACGCGGCGGCCCGGCCAACGGCGGCACATGCGGGCAGACCAGCATATCGGGACTGCGAAGTCGCCGCGCATACGACACGATAGCGCGACATGGGCCGGGCGGACAAACGTAAAACTTACACGTTCGGGGTAGCGGACGTACGGCGTTGCGGGGCGGGCTTTTTCCGGGGCCGCGCGGACGGGTTGGCGGCGGTATTTACGGCCGGTCTTGCCGCCCGCCTTGCAGCCGCTCGCGCCTCGTTTTCCATCTCCCGCACCAACTCGGCCAGCTCTTTCACCGCAGGCCCGAGCCGCTGCGCCTCCGTATTGCCATACCCGATGACGAGCCCGTTCGTCTCAGGCGCCGCCCGCATCGCGAACCCCGACAGCGGTCGCGGATTGAGCCCCCGCGACTGCGCGCGCGCCGCCAGTTCGCGGTCGTCGAGCGACGCGGGCAGTCGCAGCGTCAGGTGCATCCCACAATCCCCACCGAGAATCGTCGCCGCCGGGAAATGCCCGGCCAGCGCGTCGCGCAGCGACTGCTGGCGTTCACGGTAGAGCCGCCGCATCCGTCCGAGATGCCGCCCGAATTCCCCGCTTTCGATGAAATACGCCAGCGCCAGTTGCTCCAGCCGATGCCCGCCGCGCAGCATTTCTTGCAGCGCAACAGCGGCATGCGCGGCGATCGTGCGCGGCAGCACGACAAAGCCGATGCGCAACGCCGGAAACATCGTCTTGCTGAACGAGCCGACATACAGCACGGGCGCCTCGTCGACGAGGCCCTGCATGCTCGCGATCGGCTCGCCGGTGTGGCGTACCTCGCCGTCATAGTCGTCTTCGATCACCCAGGCGCCGCAACGCCGCGCCTGCGCGATCAGCGCGAGCCGGCGTGCCACCGACAGCACCGCGCCCGTCGGATACTGATGCGCGGGCGAGGTGTAGATCAGCTTCGGCGCATGCGTGCGCCACGCGTCGGCCGGCACGGCCATGCCTTCAGCGTCGACCGGAATCGGCAGCGTGCGCAAGTCGCCCGCGTTGAATGCGGCTTTCGCGCCGCGATAGCCGGGATCCTCGATCCACGCGATATCGCCGGGATTGGTCAGCAGTCGCACGCACAGGTTCAGCGCCTCCTGCGCGCCCTCGGTGATCACGACCTGCGAGCCGTCGCAGCGCACCCCTCGCGCCATCCGCAGATGCGCGGCGATCGCGTCGCGCAAGGCGGGCTCGCCGGCCGGTGTGCCGTACCCGAGCGCGCGCGGTAACGCGCGCTCCATGGCCCGCTCGAGCGCGCGCCGCCATGCGGCGAGCGGAAAACGGTCGAGCGCGGGCGTGCCGGGGGTCAGCGCGTACGCGTTGCCGGCCTGATGGTGCGACGCCGCGAACTGCTCGACGCGCGCCGCGTACACGACCTGCGGCGGGGCCGAGGCCACCGCCGGCTCGCCGCGCGCGGCGGGGCTCGACAGCGGGCTCACGCGCGTGCCCTGGCGATCGGCGATCACGTAGCCGACTGCGGCGAGATGCTCGTACGCGATCACGACCGTGTTGCGCGACACGCCCATTTCGGCGGCCAACAGCCGCGACGACGGCAGCAGCGACCCGGCCGGCAGACGGCCCGTGAGAATCGCCTGCTGCAAACGGTCGATCAGCTGCTTTTGCAGTGGCACGGGCCGGGCGGCGCCGCTCGCATGGGCGAGCGGTCCGATGATTTCGATCATGGTGGCTGGACCTATCGAATAAGCGTGTCGTGGATCTTTTGAACATACCACGTTTGCCGTATCGTTCCTCCATCGACATGCATCGGCATCCTCCACAGCGCCCATTCATCGACAGGAGAACAGACATGGAACCCACCCGTAACTCTTACGGCCAGCCGATCGGCGCACCCGTGCCTGGCTGGCAAGGCGCGCAGCCGCCGGGCCGCGAACCGCTGACCGGCCGCTATTGCCGGCTCGAAGCAGTCGACGTCGAACATCACGCGGCCGACCTCTTCGACGCGTACCGCTCCGCCACCGACGGCCGCGACTGGACCTATCTCGCGGTCGGCCCGTTCGACAGCCTCGCGGCCTATCGTGAGCGTCTGACGCAGATGGCGGAATCGAAAGACCCGCTGCACTACGCGGTGATCGACCTCGCGACCGGCAAGCCGGTCGGCACGCTCTCGCTGATGCGGATCGATCCCGCCAACGGTGTGATCGAAGTCGGCCACGTGACGTATTCGCCACGGCTCAAGCGCACGCGCATCGCGACCGATGCGATGTTTCTGCTGCTCGGCGAGGTGTTCGACAAGCTCGGTTATCGGCGCTTCGAATGGAAATGCGATTCGCTGAACGAGCCATCGCGCCGGGCCGCGCTGCGCTATGGGTTCACGTTCGAAGGGATCTTCCGGCAGGCGATCGTCTACCGCGAGCGCAATCGCGACACAGCGTGGTATTCGATTATCGACAGCGAGTGGCCGGTGTTGCGCTCGTGCTATCAGACGTGGCTCGACGCAGGTAATTTCGATGCGCAAGGGCAGCAGGTCCAGCGGCTCGCGGATCTGATCGCGCAGCGGCGGCCGACGGACGCGGCCCGGTAAAACGAGGCGGTAGAATCAACGCGCCGCCGATGCCGCCAGCCATTCGCCGCGCGCCGCCAACTCCGGCAAGTGTCGCAACTTCGCCCTAAACTGCCCAGATACGTTCGCGTGACGATGCCGGCGCGAGCCTCACCGCGGCACCGGAACGCGCCACGCGTGCCACTTTCCGCGCCCGTCACAGCCGAGCCGATGAAATTCCGCCTGCGCTATCTGAGCGCCTTGCTCGTCAACGTTGCGCTGCCCTGGCTTGCCTACCGGCTCGCGTTTCCGCACTGGGGGCAGGTGGGTGCGCTCGCCGCGTCGGCGCTGCCGCTGATCGCATGGATGACGCTGGATCTGCTGCGCTACCGGCATTTCGACGCCCTGAGCGCGCTCGTGCTCGCGGGCGTGCTGCCATCGCTGGCGACGAGGCTCATCTTCAACGACGCGCGGCTGCAACTGGTCGAGGATCCGATGGTGTCGGGCTTTATCGGCATCGTGTTTCTCGCGTCGCTGGCGCTACGCAAGCCGATGGTGTTCTACCTGGCGCGCTCGACGATGTCGCGCGAAGACCATCGCGGCGCCGAGCTGTTCGAGCGCCATTGGCGCGAGCGCCCGACGCTCGCCGCCTATATCCGCCTGATGACGTTCGTGTGGGGCGTCGGCATGATCGGCGAGAACCTCGTGCGCAGCGCGATCGTCTTGCAGTGGCCGGACGACCCGCGCTCGGCGATCGCATCCACCGTGCTGCGTTACGGTGTGTATGCAGTGCTGACGCTGTGGACGTTCCTGATTCGCCGACGCATCAGGCAGGACGCGCAGCGCTATCCGGCCGACGCGCCGGCGCCGGCGAGTTCGGTGGCGGGTGCGTGACCGACTGCGTCGCCATTCCGTTCACGCCAACTCCAAAAACCTCGCCAAACAAGGATTCCGATTCGCCGGCGACCACGCCAGCACCTGCTCGATCAACGGTGCGTCGGCGAGCGGCCGGAACACCACGCCCGCAAGCTGCGCCTTGCGCATCGACGACGGTACCAGCGCGACGCCCACGCCTTCATCGACGAGACTCAGCACCGTCTGCTGCAACTGCACTTCAAAGCGGATGTCAGGCTCGAAGCCGCCCGAGCGGCAATGTTCGAGGATCGTCGCGCGCAGGCTCGGCGCGACTTCTTCGGAGGCGAGCACGAACGGCTCGCCCGCCAGTTGCGCGATCTTCAAGCGACGCGCACGCGCGCGCGGATGGCTGCGCGATAGCGCGACGCACAGCGGTTCGGTGAGTACCGTGCGCGTCGCGAGTGACTTGTCGGGCACGGTCGGGAACATGATCGCCGCGTCGATGTGCCCGGCAAGCAACTGCGCGGCCAGATCGTTCGACACGACCTCGCGCAGCTTCAGCTCGACCTCCGGATACGCGGCGCCGAACGTTCGCGCATAGCCGGGCACGACGCTATAAGCCGAGCACATCGTGAAACCGATTTCGAGCTTGCCGGCCTCGCCGTGCGCGGCGGCGCGGGCGTTGCTGACCGCCTGCTCGATCGACACGAGAATCGCCTTCGCGTCCGCGTAAAAACGCTCGCCGGCGGCGGTCAGCGTGACGCTGCGCGAACTGCGCTCGATCAGCGTGACACCGAGGCTCGCCTCCAGCGCCGCGAGCTGCCGGCTCAGCGGCGGCTGCGACAGATTGAGCCGCGCCGCCGCCCGGCCGAAATGACGCGTCTCGGCGAGCGTCACGAAGTAGCGCAACGGTTTGACATCGATCACGACACCCCCGTGGATGGACGATGCAAAAAAGGTATTGTCGACCCCTCAAGACAGTATTGGATTGTATCAACGCAATTCGCTACGCTGGCGGGTCACTCGTTCCGACCCGTTCCGCGCGCGCACGTGCCCCGCACGCCCCCTTTTGCACCGATGCTAGCCACCCTCGAAATCCTGCTTCCCGTTTTCGGCCTCATTTTCGCGGGCTTCGCGTGTCGTCGACGCGGCGTGCTCGGACCGAACTCCGCGTCCGAACTGAATCGTTTCGTCGTCTGGCTCGCGCTGCCCGCGCTGCTGTTCGACACGATGGCGCACGCCACATGGCATCAGCTTTATCAGCCGGCCTTCGTCGCGACGTTTTCGATTGCCTGCGTGAGCGTGTTCGCATTGATCCTCGCGCTGCGCCTTGTCAGCGGACGGCATCTGGCCGACGCGAGCGTCGATGCGATCGCGGCCTCGTATCCGAATACCGGTTACATCGGCTTTCCGCTCGGCGTGATCGCGTTCGGTCAGGCGAGCCTGACGCCGACCACGATTGCGACGATCCTCGTCGCATGTGTGCTGTTCGCGGTCGCGATCGTGCTGATCGAGATCGGCCTGCAAACCGAGCGCACACCGCACAAGCTCGGCCTGAAAGTGCTGCGCTCACTCGCCCGCAATCCGCTGATCGTGTCGCCGCTCGCGGGCGTCGCGGTCGCGAGCTTGCACGTGACGCTGCCCGCGAGCGCGGAGACATTTCTCAAGCTGCTGGCCGGTGCGGCGAGTCCGTGCGCGCTCGTGAGCCTCGGCCTGTTTCTCGCGGAAAAGCGTCCGGTCGAGGCCGGAGACGGAGCCAGCGCGGGCGGCATTTCGCTGCTGCTGACCGGCGTCAAGCTGGTCGTACAGCCGGCGCTGACCTGGTGGCTCGCGGCGCGCGTATTCGGGCTTGCGCCGACGCTGGTCGAGATGGCCGTCGTGCTCGCCGCGCTGCCGACCGGCACCGGCCCATTCATGCTCGCCGAGTTCTACGAGCGCGAAGCGCACATTACATCGCGCACGATTCTGCTCTCGACGGTGGGGTCGATGGTGTCGCTGTCGTTGCTGCTGATGGTGATGGGACACCGAAGCTGAAGGCTGGGATGCGCCGTAACCGGCGCGCCGCGCTATGCTTCGCAGACGGACCCTGACGGTCCGCGATCCCGAAGCAACCTGTAGCGCAATCCACTGACCGTGCCCCAAGCCCGCCCTCCCCAACTCGACGACGACGCCAACGCCCGCTCGCTCGCGCGGCGCTATCCGCGTGGGCTGCGCATCGATCCGCACTCGCACACGTGGGCTCAGGTGCTGTATGCGGTGTCCGGCGTGATGTGGGTCGAAGTCGGCCGCGAGGCGCTGGTCGTGCCGCCGCAGCGCGCGGTCTGGTTACCCGCCGGCATCTCGCACTCGATCCACATGATGAGCGACGTCGAGATGCGCAATCTGTATCTGCACGAGCGCAATGTCGGCCATCTGAGCAAGCGCAGTGATGTATTCGAGGTCAATGCGCTGCTGCGCGAATTGATCGCATCGATTGCCGAACACGAGCGCGTCGCTGCGCGCGATCCGCTCTATCTCGACGCCGCCTATCGTCTCGCCATGCTCGAACTCGCACACGCGCCGCGCTCGTCGCTGCGCATCGCGCTGCCCGATGCCTCCGATCGACGGCTCGAAGCGTTGTGCCGCGCGGTGATCGACAATCCATCGATCGCGATCAGCTTCGAGCAGCATGCGACGTCGGTGGGCGCAAGCGTGCGCACGCTCGCGCGGCTCTTCACGCGCGAGCTCGGCGTCGGCTTTGCCGAATGGCGACGCCAGGTGCAATTGGCGGTGGCGCTGTCGGGACTCGCCGAAGGGCGACCGGTCAGCAGCATCGCCCGTGAGCTGGGGTTTCAGCCCAGCAGTTTCAGCGATATGTTCCGGCGGGAATTGGGCGCGGCGCCGACCGCGTTCGATCCGGCTGTGACGTTATCGCTCTGACAACGCCGCATCCCACGACGGCTTCTCCCCGAACGTCTCAACGAGGTGATCGATGAACGTCCTCACCTTCAGCGGCACATGACGCGCACTCGGATACACGACCTGAATCGCCAGTTCCGACGCGCGATACCCAGGCAACAACTCGACCAGTTCCCCACGCGCGATAGCGCCGCCAAACACGAACGTCGGCCCATACGCGACGCCCGCGCCCGCCAGCGCTGCGCCGAGCAGCATTTGCACGTTGTTGGCGGTCATGCGGCACGCGCCGTCGATGAGATGCGCGCGGCCTTTCCGATCGATCAAGGTCCAGTCGTCGGCTGATACCGCCTCGCTGAACGCAAGCCGTTGCGCGCCGCGCAGGTCTTCCGGCGTGCGCGGCGTGCCATGCCGTTGCAGCCACGCGGGCGCCGCGCACACCGTCATGCGACACGGCGCGATGCGCCGCGAGACCAGATCCGAATCCCGCAGCCGGCCGATCCGTACGGCGAGATCCGCGCCGACGTCGAGCAGATCGACGTAGCGATCGTTCAGCAGCACCTCCACGCTCACGTGCGGATGCGCGTCCAGATAGCGCGCCACCACGTCGCCCAGATGCATCGCGCCGAACGTCACCGGCGCGGCGACACGTAACACGCCGCGCGCGACGTTTTGCGAATCGCTCGCCTCGCGATTCGCTTCGTCGAACGCATCGAGAATTCGCTTGCAACGCTCGTAGTACGCGTGGCCGACGTCGGTCAGGCTCAGACGGCGCGTGGTGCGCTGAAGCAACCGTGCATTCAGCTCCGCTTCGAGCGCGCTCACATATTTGCCGGCCATCGCCGCCGACAGCCCGAAACGCCGCGCGGCGGCGGCGAGGCTGCCCTCCTCGACCGCGGCGACGAAGACTCCGATGCGGGTGAAGCGGTCCATGGTCTGACTCCTCGATTCGATAGCGAGATTATCGACTGCACATCGCGAATCGCCAATTATCAAACGCAGCGCTGGAATCTACCCTTGCATCATCGCCCGAACGGACTCAGTCAACACAAGGAGCATTGCAATGGAGCTCGCCACCAACGGCATCCGGATTCACGTCAGCGAGAAAGGTCACGGCGAGTCGGCCATCGTTTTTCTGCACTACTGGGGCGGCTCGTCGCGTACCTGGCGATTCGTCACGGAGGATCTGTCCGATGCTTATCGAACCATCGCGACCGATCATCGCGGCTGGGGCCAGTCAGATGCGCCCGCCCACGGCTACACGATCGCCGATCTCGCCGACGACGCCCAGGGCGCGATCGAAGCGCTCGGGCTCTCGCGCTACGTCGTCGTCGGTCACTCGATGGGCGGCAAGGTCGCGCAGTTGCTGGCTTCGCGCCGGCCGCCGGGACTCGAAGGGCTGGTGCTCGTCGCGCCATCGCCGCCTGCGCCGATGCTGCTCTCCGACGAGCAGCGCGCGCTCCTGCTGAGCGCATATGACTCGCGTGAGTCGGTCGGTTGGGTGGTGGACCACGTGCTGACCGGCAGCCCGCTCGCCGCGGAACGCCGCGAGCAGGTCATCGAGGATAGCCTGCGCGGCGCGCCGCAGGCGAAGGCCGGGTGGCCGAACGTGGCGATGCGCGAGGACATCACGGCCGAAGTCGCCGCGATCGAGGTGCCCGTGCTCGTGATCGCCGGCGAGCGCGATCAGGTGGATCGCGTGGAAACGTTGCGGGCCGAATTGCTGCCGAGAATTGCTGGTGCGCGCCTGCAGATTTTGCCGGGTATCGGTCACCTGTCTCCGCTGGAGGCGCCGTCGGCGCTGGTCGCCGCGATCCGCGGCTTCATCGGCGAACTGGAGCACGGGGACTGAACGCCAGCGCAGGTCCCGGTTGCTTTCGAGGCAACGTTCAATGGTGATGACTTGGACGCCGTGATCGCACCGCCCGATTCAGGCGAGCACATAAAACATCGCACCGGGCAGCGCTGCCCGGTAGCAAACTCCCTCCTACGTAATCTCGTACCCGCCTTCGTCCGCCGGCCAATACCAGGCCAAGCGCAATTCGTGCGGTGCGTGGTAAATTCCAGCGTCGGCAAGACAACTCCAGGAACGTTCGGGTGACCTGAACATCTTCGTCCGGTCCACCCGCCCCTGGCGATACAAGGTAGATCGATGATCGACGTGAGTCAGCGTATTGTCTGGCGGCGCCTCTACGTAGCACTAGGCGGCTGCGTCGCGCTGGCCGGCTGCATGGTCGGCCCCGACTACCACTCGCCGCCCGCGCCGGTCACCGATACCTTCACCGCCACCCCGCTACCCGATCAGACCGCCTCCGCGCCCGGCCCCGCCGGCCTGCCGCAGCGTTTCGCGCCGGCCGAGGACATCCCTGCCGCGTGGTGGACGCTGTTTCATTGCGAGCCGCTCGACGCGCTGATCCGCGAGGGTATCGCCAACAGTCCCAACATGACCGCGGCGCAGGCCGCGTTGCGCCAGGCCCGAGAGAATTTCACCGCGCAGGCCGGGGGCACCTTGCTGCCGAGCGTCGACGCGCAACTGGGCGCCACGCGCGAAAAGCTGAACGGCATCGCGTTCGGCCAGCCCGGTCTCGTCGAGGAATTCAATCTCTACAACGCGTCGGTCAACGTCTCATACAAACTCGACATGTTCGGCGGCTCGCGGCGCGAACTCGAAGCGTTGCACGCGCAGATCGACTATCAGCGCTTCCAGTTGCAGGCCGCCTACCTCACGATCTCGGCCAACATCGTGACCGCGGCCGTCAGGGAAGCATCGGTGCGCGCGCAGATCGACGCGACAGAACAGATCGCCGCCGAGGAAGACCAGCAGCTGAACGTGCTCAACCAGCAGTTCGCCCTCGGCGGCGTGAGCCGCGCGGCCGTGCTGGCGCAGGAAACGCTGCTCGCGCAGACCCGCGCGACGCTGCCGCCGCTCTCGCAGCAACTCGATCAGACGCGCCATCAGCTTGCGGTGCTCGCCGGCAAACTGCCGAGCGACACCTCGGTGCCCGACTTCACGCTCGCCATGTTCTCGCTGCCCGACACGCTGCCCGTAAGCCTGCCATCGTCGCTAGTGCGCCAGCGCCCCGACATCCTCGCCGCCGACGCCACGCTGCATCAGGCGAGCGCGCAGATCGGCGTCGCGACCGCGGCGATGTATCCGCAGATCACGCTGTCCGCGAGCTACGGCGCCGAGGCGTTGACGCCCGCGGAGGTGCTCAGGGCCGGCAGCACGATCTGGAGCATCGGCGCGGGCCTGCTGCAACCGGTCTTTCACGGTGGCCAGCTGAGCGCGCAAAAGCGTGCGGCCGAGGCCGCCTACGAGCAGGCTGGCGCGCAATATCGCGAGACGGTGCTGCTCGCGTTCCAGAACGTCGCGGACACGCTGCGCGCGCTCGAACACGACGCGACCGGCCTCAAGGCGCAGACCGACGCGTCGCGCGCCGCGAGCGATTCGCTCGAGCTGACGCGCGGACAGTATCGCATCGGCGGCGTGAGCTATATCGCGCTGCTCGACGCGCAACGCCAGTATCAGCAAACGGTGGTGAACCTCGCGCAGGCGCAGGCAGCGCGCTACGCCGATACGGCCGCGCTGTTCCAGGCGCTGGGCGGCGGCTGGTGGAATGCCGCCGTGCCCGAGTCCGCGGCTGCGTCCGCGCCGGCTGCCACTGACCGCTCAGCCGCCCCGACAGCAGCAACAGCGACACCGGCAGCCGCCGCGGCAACGCCGCATTGACCGCGCTTCACGCAACCCCAGCCCTCGCCCCAAGCCGAGCAAGGACATCACGATGGCCGAAAGAAAACCGATGACAAAGCGGATGGTGATCATGCTGATCTGTGTCGGCCTGCTGCTCGCCGCGCTGGTCGGCTTCAACCTGTTCCGCGCGCACATGTTCGCGAAGTTCATGGCGGGCAACACCGCGCCGCCCGCGACGGTGTCGGCGGTGATCGTCCACTATCAGTCGTGGCAGCCGCAGCTCGCGGCGGTCGGCAGTCTGCGCGCGGTGCGCGGCGTCGACGTGACGACCGAAGTCGCGGGCCTCGTGCGCGAGGTCGCGTTCGTCTCGGGGCAGGAAGCGAAAGCCGGGCAGATCCTCGTGCGACTCAACGCCGATAGCGACGTCGCGCTGCTGCAATCGCTTCAGGCCGCGGCCGAACTCGCGCAGACGGTCTACACGCGCGACCTCGCGCAGTACGACATCAAGGCGATCGCGAAGGCGCAGCTCGACGCGGACGCCGCCGACCTCAAGGGCAAGAAGGCGCAGGTCGCGCAACAGCAGGCGCTCGTCGACAAGAAGACCATTCGCGCGCCGTTCGCGGGGCGCCTCGGCATCACGACGATCAATCCGGGGCAATACCTGAATCCGGGCGACGCGATCGTCACGCTGCAAGCCATCGATCCGATCTACGCCGACTTCTCGGTGCCGCAACAGCAGCTCGGCCAGCTCGCGATCGGCGCGACCGTCAGCGTCGATACCAACGCGTACAGCGGGCGAACCTTCTCCGGCAAGATCCAGTCGGTGAGCCCGAAAATCGATAGCGCGACGCGCAACGTGCAGATCGAAGCGAGCGTCGACAATCGCGAGCGCAAGCTGCTGCCGGGCATGTACGCGAACGTGAAGATCGACTCGGGCGCCGCGGCGCGCTACCTGACCCTGCCGCAAACGGCGATCACCTACAACCCGTACGGCGCGACCGTATTCATCGTGAAGCCCGGCACACAGCCCAACGCGCAGGGCAAGACGCTGCCCGTCGCGCAGCAGGTATTCGTGACGCCGGGGCCGACGCGCGGCGATCAGGTGGCGATTCTCAAGGGCGTCGACGAGGGCACGCAGGTCGTGACGAGCGGCCAGATCAAGCTGAAAAACGGCACGCCGCTCATCATCGATAACCGCGTGCAGCCGTCGGACAGTCCGAATCCGGCGCCCCAGGAACAATAAGCGAGGCCGCCCGATCATGTTCACGGACATCTTCATCCGCCGGCCGGTACTCGCCTCGGTCGTGAGCCTGCTGATCCTCGTGCTCGGGTTGCGCGCGCTCGCGGTGCTGAAGGTCAGCCAGTATCCGCAGACCGAGAACGCGGTCGTGACGATCACGACGGCCTACTATGGCGCGAACTCGGACACCATCGCCGGCTTCATCACGCAGCCGCTCGAAGCGGCGATCGCGCAGGCGCAGGGCATCGACTACATGTCGTCGACGAGCATCACGGGCGTGTCGACGATCATCGCGACGCTGCGCCTGAACTACGACGCGAACCGCGCGCTGACCGAGATCAACACGCAGATCGGCTCGGTGCGCAACCAGTTGCCGCCACAGGCGCAGCAGCCGGTGCTCACGATACAGACCGGGCAGACCACCGACGCGATGTACATGGGCTTCTATAGCAGCGTGCTGCCGAGCAACAACGTCACCGATTACCTGCTGCGCGTGGTCAAGCCGAAGCTCGATTCGGTCCAGGGCGTGCAGACCGCCGAAGTGCTCGGCGGCCGGCAGTTCGCCATGCGCGCGTGGCTCGATTCGGCGCGGCTCGCCGCGCACGGCGTGAGCGCGAGCGACGTATTCACCGCGCTCGGCAACAACAACTATCTCGCGACGCTCGGTACCACGAAGGGGCAGATGGTCAGCGTCGACCTCGAAGCGGGTACCGACCTGCATACCGTCGACGACTTCAAGCAGCTCGTCGTCAAACAGAAGAACGGCTCGATCGTGCGTCTCGAGGATGTCGCGAACGTCGTGCTCGGCGCCGATAGCTACGACTTCAACGTCGCGTTCAGCGGCAAACGCTCCGTGTTCATCGGCATCAAGGTCGCGCCGGACGCGAACATTCTCGACGTGGCGAAGCGCGTGAAGACCCTGTTTCCCGAATTGCAGAAGCAGTTCCCGACCGGCATGACGGGCGACATCGTGTATGACGCGACCGACTTCGTGAACACCGCGATCACGGAAGTGATCAAGACGCTCGTCGAAGCGCTCCTGATCGTGACGGTCGTGATCTTCCTGTTTCTCGGCAGCTTCCGCGCGGTCATCGTGCCGCTGATCGCGATGCCGCTGTCGCTGATCGGCACGTTCTTCGTGATGCAGGTGCTCGGCTATTCGATCAATCTGCTGACGCTGCTCGCGCTCGTGCTCGCGATCGGACTCGTCGTGGACGACGCGATCATCGTGGTCGAGAACGTCGACCGTCATATGAAGCACGAAGGCAAGACGCCGTTCGACGCCGCCCTGATCGCCGCGCGCGAACTCGGCGGCCCGATCCTCGCGATGACCGTCGTGCTGATCGCCGTGTACGCGCCGATCGGCTTCCAGGGCGGCCTGACGGGCGCGCTCTTCACCGAGTTCGCGTTCACGCTCGCGGGCGCGGTGACCGTGTCGGGCGTGATCGCCCTCACCTTGTCGCCGATGATGTGCTCGCGCTTCTTCCGCGCCGAGCAGGAGTCGGGGCGCTTCGCGCGTTTCGTCGACCGCCAGTTCGAGCGCGTGCATCGCGGCTACGGCCGCCTGTTGCACGCGACGCTCGATACCTGGCCGGTGTTCGTCATCATGGGCGCGCTGCTGCTGTGCGGCACGGTGTACCTGTTCATGACCTCGCAGTCGGAACTCGCGCCGCAGGAGGACCAGGGCGTCGTGCTCTCGCAGATCATCGGGCCCCCGAACGCGACGATCCAGCAGATGCAGACCTACGCGGACCAGGTGTTCGATGCGTCGAAGACGCTGCCCGAATACGCGCAGATGTTCCAGCTCACAGGCTCGCCGACCATCAACCAGGGCATCGGCGGCGTGCTGTTCAAGACCTGGAATCAGCGCGGCAAGAACGCGACCGTGCTGCAGCAGGAGTTGCAGCAGAAGTGGAATCAGATCGCGGGGGCGCGCGTCGCGGCGTTCCAGTTTCCGCCGCTGCCGGGCTCGCAGGGCCTGCCGGTGCAGTTCGTGATCAGCACGACCGAGCCGTTCGAAAACCTCAACGAGGTGTCGCAGGCGGTGCTGCAAAAGGCGCGCGAGAGCGGCATGTTCTTCTTCGTCGATAGCGACCTGAAGATCGACAAGCCGGAAGTGGCGCTGATCGTCGACCGTGACAAGGTGGCCTCGCTCGGGCTGTCGCAGAGCGACGTCGGACAGGCGCTCGGTTCGGCGCTCGGCGGCGGCTACGTCAACTACTTTTCGATTGCGGGGCGTTCGTACAAGGTGATTCCGCAGGTGTTGCAAACCGACCGGCTCAATCCGTCTCAGGTGCTCGACTACTATCTGCGCACGCCGGACGGCAGCGTGATGCCGGCGTCGACGGTCGCGCATCTGCGCCACAGCGTCGTGCCCGAATCGATCAACCACTTCCAGCAGTTGAACTCGGCGACGATCTCCGGCGTGATCGTGCCGGGCGTGTCGCAAGGCCAGGTGCTCGATTTTCTGCGCAAGGCGACCGCGCAGGTCGCGCCGGCCGGCTATTCGGCCGATTACTCGGGCGCGTCGCGCCAGTTCGTGCAGGAGTCGGGCGGCTTCGTCATCACACTGCTGCTCGCGACGATCATCGTGTTTCTCGCGCTCGCGGCGCAATTCGAGAGCTTCCGTGATCCGATCGTGATCCTGATCTCGGTGCCGATGGCGCTGTTCGGCGCGCTGATCTTCATCAACATCGGCCTGACGACGCTGAACATCTACACGCAGGTCGGCCTCGTCACGCTGATGGGACTCGTCAGCAAGCACGGCATCCTGATCGTGCAGTTCGCCAACGAATTGCAGCGCGCCGGCCGCCCGAAGCGCGAAGCGGTCGAGGAAGCCGCGGGCGTGCGGCTGCGCCCGATCCTGATGACGACCGCGGCGATGGTGCTCGGCGTGCTGCCGCTCGTGATCGCCTCGGGCGCGGGCGCGGCGGGCCGCAACGCGATGGGGCTCGTGATCTTCACCGGGATGTCGATCGGCACGCTGTTCACGCTGTTCGTCGTGCCGGCGATGTATATGTTTCTGGCCACCGATCATCAGCGGCATGCTCAGGCGCCGAAGGCCGGCGAGGCGGCTCAGGCGGGATAGCGCCTGCTGGTTCGCGCATCCCGCGCGGGTGTTGTCCGAAATTCGAAAGCCGTTGTCCTGATGCCTTGACGGGCGTCACCTAGACTACGGTGCATTCGCTGCGCAACGCGGCGCAAGATCAATCGGAGCAAAGCACGATGAAAGCGATCCAGTTCAAATCCTTCGGCGCCCCCGAAGTGCTCGAATACCTCGATCTGCCGACGCCGCAGGCCGATGCGGACCAGGCGGTCGTGCGCGTCATGGCGGCCTCGGTGAATCCGAGTGACGTGAAGAACGTGTCCGGCCATTTCGAGCACACGGTGCTGCCGCGCACACCGGGGCGCGACTTCAGCGGCGTGGTGGTGGAGGGCCCGGCCGCGTGGCTCAACGCCGAAGTCTGGGGCACGGGTGGCGACATCGGCTTCACGCGCGACGGCACGCACGCCGAATACATCAAAATTCCGGTCGCGGCGCTGTCGCGCAAGCCCGCCGCGCTGAGCCACGCCGAGGCCGCGGCGATCGGCGTGAACTTCGTGGTCGCGTGGCTCGGCACGGTCGAATACGCCAATTTGCAGGCCGGCGAGACCATTGCCGTGCTGGGCGCGGGCGGCGGTGTCGGCGGCGCGGTCGCGCAGATCGCGAAAGCCCGCGGCGCGCGCGTGATCGCCGTCGACCGCCGGCCGCTCGATCCGGCCACGCCCGCGGGCCGCCTGACCGACGCCTACGTTCCGTTCGACGAACACGCGGCCGAACGGGTGCGCGAGCTGACCGACGGCGCGGGCGCGGACGTCGTCTACGACACGGTCGGCGGCGTGGCGTTCGAGACCGCGCTGAGACTCGCGAAGCGGCGTGGCCGCGTGCTCGAAATCAGCGCGACCGGCAAGCGCCGCGTCGAGTTCGATCTGATCGATTTCTATCACAACGAAACACAACTGCTCGGCGTCGATAGCGCGAAGCTCGGCGTCGTGGAATCGGCGCCGCTCATGACGGCGCTCGTGGAAGGGTTCGAGAGCGGCAAGCTGAGCGCCCCGGCAATCGCGCAGGAGTTTCCACTCGCCCGCGCGCGCGAAGCCTACGAGGCGGTCGCCGCCGGCACGCGCGGACGCGTCGTGATCCGCATGCAATAGCGTCCCGCTTTCACACCGGTATCCGCATCATGAAAGCGTATCTGCTGTCGCTCGGCGCCGGCCTGCTGGTCGGGCTGCTCTACAACGTGCTGGACGTGGAATCGCCCGCGCCGCCGACGGTCGCGCTGATCGGCCTGCTCGGCATGGTCGGGGGCGAGCATCTGATTCCGTTCGTGCGCACATGGCTCGCGACGTCGCTGCATTGACTCCTCAACCTCGCGCCGCGCGCGACGCGCTAAGATTGAGGCCGCCGGGCGCCCGCGCCGCCCGGCGATAACGACAAAAGCACTGCCTCGGAGAATTTGATGTCAGAAGAGTACGAAGTGCATGGTCCGCACGACCATGCGGTCGAACATGCCGGCCACGCCGCGCATCACGACGCCGATCCGTTCGCGAGCCGCATGGCCGTAATGACCGCGATCCTCGCGACGATCGGTGCGCTGTGCGCCTATCAGAGCGGCAACGCCGAAAATCTCGCGCTGTTCTACAAGAACGAAGCCGCGATCAAGAAGACCGAAGCATCGAACCAGTGGAACTACTACCAGGCCAAGGGCGAAAAGGAAAACCTCGCCGAACTCGGCGCGGCGCTGTCGGCGCCCAATAGCGACGCGCACGCGAAATTCCTCGCCGACGTCGAGAAATACAAGCAGCAGAAGGAGCCGATTCGCGCGAACGCCGAGGCGATCGAGAAAGAGGTCGTCGCCGCCGACACGCGCAGCGAAGGGCTGCTGCATGGCCATCATCGCTGGGCTCAGGCGACGCTGCTGATCCAGGTCGCGATTGCGCTGTGCGCGATTACGCTGCTCACGCGCAAGAACTGGCTGCGCAGCCTGTCCTACTTCGTCGCGGGAGCGGGCGTCGTGACCGCGGGTGCGGCGTTCTTCGGCCTATGAGCGCGGCGCTTGCGTCGCCTTTGATCCAGAGCTTTTCAACAGGGAGGGTGTCGTGATCGATGGGTCCGCCGTGGTCGGGGTGTTTTCCGTGTATATCGCGGGCGTGGTGAGTCCTGGCCCGAACTTCGTCGCGGTCGCGCACAAGGCCGCTTCGGCGACACGCATCGAAGCGCTCGCGATGGTCGCCGGCATCGTGCTCGTCAATCTGTTCTGGGCAAGCTGCGCGATTCTCGGTGTCGGCATCGTGTTCGCCACGTTTCCGTGGCTCGCGCTCGTGGTCAGGATCG
>DATAQT010000263.1:0-5108 GCA_036264535.1 Paraburkholderia sp.
CGCCCACAGCGCGCGCGCAGCGCCGACCGACTGCGCGATCACCGCGTCGCGTAGCGCGCCCGCTTCCAGCGCATCGGTCAACACTTGCGCGAAGCGTTCTCCCGCGTCGTCGGCATCGAAGCCCGCATGCTCGATCAACGCATAAAGCGGATGAGCAGCGTCGAACGTCGAGCGCGCGCCCGTCAGCTTCACGCCGAAGTCGTAAAAGTCCGGCCACATGATCTCGAACGCGCCGATGTCGTTGCCGAAACGCGTCGCGAGACGGCGCAGCAGGCTCACCGCGGCATCGTAATCGTCGAGCGCGACGAGCGCCGTGTGGCGCGCGGCGCGCCGCGGATGCAGCCGCAACACCGCGCGCGTGATCACGCCGAGCGTGCCCTCCGAACCGATGAACCAGTGCTTCAGGTCGTAGCCGGTGTTGTTCTTGACCATCTTGCCGAGCGAAGTGAGCACATCGCCATTCGCGAGCACCACTTCGAGCCCGAGCACCTGGTCGCGCGCGGTGCCGGACTGGATCACGCGATTGCCGCCCGCGTTGGTGGCGAGATTGCCGCCGATCTGACACGAGCCGCGCGCGCCGAGATCGAGTGCGAGTTCGAAGCCCGCCGCTTCGGCGGCTTCCTGCGCGGTCTGCAACGTGGTGCCGGCGCGCACGGTCAGCGTGGCCGACGCGGCGTCGAGTTCTTCCACGCCGGAAAGTCGTTCGAGCGACAACGCGATATCGGTGGCCCGCGCGATCGCGCCGCCAGCGAGTCCAGTCATACCGCCTTGCGGCACCACCGGCTGATGCGCGGCATGGCAGATCGCGAGCGCGCGCGATACTTCATCGGTCGTGCGCGGCAGGAGCAGCGCCGCCGGACGGGTCGGCTCGTGCCGCGTCCAATCGGTCATCGCGCGTTCGCCGATCTGTTCGCCGACGCGCACCGCGTCGGCCCCGAGTGCGGCGCGCAAGGCGTCGAGTGTCGTCGGGAGCGGCGCGGCCGTGGTCGCGGTCTGTGTCGTTCTGTCTTCAGTGATGCCGTGCTCTGTCATGCAGGAGTTCCTTGCTGTGCCGTAGCGGCGAGTTTCTTGCGATAGCCCATCGAATCGTTGATGCGGCCGAGGATATAGTCGCCCGCGGCCACCGGCGCATATTTGCTTTGCGCGTCGCCTGCCCCGAGTTCGCGTGGATCGACTAGCGCGCCATAGGTCGGATCGTAGAACGTCGCGATCGAATAGCGCTCGCGCCCCGACGCATTGATCACGCGATGCAGCGTCGAGCGGAAGCGGTCGTTGGTCCAGCGTGCGAGCAGATCGCCGACATTGACGACGAAACTGCCTTCGACGGGCGGCGCCTCGATCCACGTATCGTTGGCGATTTCGCGCACCTGCAGGCCGCCGACCTGATCCTGCCACAGCAGCGTGATGCAGCCGTAGTCGGTATGCGGCGCGACGCCGAACTGATCTTCATCCGATTGCGGCGGCTGCGGCGGGTAGTAGACCATCTGGGTGCGCTGCATGCGCTTGGTGTAGCGCGGCGCGAAGAAACTGGCGTCGATGCCGAGGCTCACCGCGACCGCGCGCAGCAAGTCGGCGCCGCACGCGCCGACCGCTTCGTAATAGTCATACAGCGCCGGCCTTAGCTCGGGCATGAAGTCCGGCCAGTTGTTCGGTCCGCGCAGTGCCTGCCCCGCCAGCACGTCGGGATCGTCTTCCGGCAGTTCGAGGCCGATGCTGAAGAACTCCTTGTAATCGGGACGCTTCGCCTGGTACATCGTCGCGTCGCCCAGCGCATTGAAGCCGCGATGCCGATGATTGACCGCTGCGCGGCGCTTCGTGTCGACCGGAAACGCGAAGAATGTGCGCGCGGCCTGCGCGGCGGCGTCGATCGTCGCTTGCGGGACGCCGTGATTGACGATGTAAAAAAAGCCGATCGTCGTACACGCTTCATGAATTTCCTTCGCGACGCGTTGCAGCGCGTGCGAGTCGCCCGCGCGCACGCCGGCGAGATCGATGATCGGAATGCGGGTCACGGGCATCGCGCTGCTCCTTCATGGATCGGTATTGCAGTGGTATATACCGCCAAAAGCAGCTCCGCAAGTTGCTTTGCGCAGCTTCGTATCAGGGCTTTTCTCTACTCGCGCGAGCATTTATTTTTCACCGGAAACGCGGTATATACTGCCATTCAGGACCGCAATTCGCCGCCGGCGCGGCGGGTTCGGCGCAGAGTCCTGAACACCCGGCAACCCAACACCCATTCGCCCCCGGAGAACCCCATGCGTATCCTTGCAGGCTGGAAATGTCGTCTGGTCATGGTGGCGCTGTGCGCGGCCAGCGTCGCCGCTCACGCCGAAGACCAGCTCGCCAAAGTGAAGAAGGCCGGCGAACTGGTGGTCGGTACGGAAATGCAGTTCGCGCCGTTCGACTTTCTCGAGAACGGTCAGCAGGCCGGGTTCAACAAGGACCTGTTTTCGGAGATCGGCAAGGAAATCGGCGTGAAGGTGCGCTTCATCGATCTGCCGTGGCCGAGCGTGCTGCCCGGTCTCGAAGCGGGCAAGTTCGACATGGTGGGCGGCCCGCTCACGGTCACCAAGGCGCGCATGGAACGCTACACGTACACGCTGCCCGTCGCCGATGCGACCGACGCGCTGCTCAAGCGCGCGAACGATGCATCGGTCAAGCAATCGTCGGATATTGCGGGCAAGACGGTCGGCGCGGGCAAGGGCACCGCGCAGCTCGATCAGCTGAAGAGCTACACGGCCACGCTGCCGAAGCAGCCTGAAATCCGCGAGTACGTCGACAACAATCAGGCCTACGCGGACCTCGCCGCGGGCCGTATCGCCGCGGTCGCGAACTCGATGACCAACATCGCCTACGTGGCGAAGCAGCGCCCCGAGATGTTCGCGGTCGTGCAGCCGCCGTTCGGCGCGAAGGTGTACTTCGCGTATGCCTTGCGTAAGGACGCCGACAGCAAACCGCTCGCAGACGCGTTCGACGCCGCGCTCGTGAAGATGCAGAAGGACGGCCGCCTCGCCGCGTTGCAGAAGAAGTGGTTCGGTGTCGCGATGGAGATGCCGAGCACACAACCTACGCCGAACTACTGAGCGTCTTTGATTTTGACGTGGGCGTCACGCGCTGCGCGATAGTTTCGCCATAGCCCAACGCGCGTCGCCCTTCCCGTTCCACTCGCCGCGCCATGTTCAACACAACCGTCTTTCTTCAGGGCCTGCCGCTCCTGCTGCATGCGGCGCTCGCCACCGTCGGCATTTCGCTGACGGGGCTCGTGATCGGCTTTTTCGTCGGCATCGGCGTATGCACCGCGCGGCTGTCGCAGCATCGCGCAGCGCGTCTCGCGGGCGGCGCCTATGTGTTTTTCTTTCGCGGCGTGCCGATGCTCGTGCAGCTGCTGCTCGTCTACTACCTGCTGCCGTTCGCCGGCATCAACGTGTCGCCGATCGTCGCCGCGATCAGCGCGGTGTCGTTGTGCTCGGCCTCGTATATCGCCGAAATTCTGCGCGGTGGTTTTCTGAGCATTCCGCCCGGACATCTGGAAGCCGCGCGCATGCTTGGGCTGTCGCCGCTCGATACGCTGCGGCGCATTCTGGTGCCGCAGGCGTTCCGTTTGACGCTGCCGTCGCTCGTCAATGAAATGGTGCTGCTGATCAAGGCTTCGTCACTGATCTCGGTGGTCGGCGTCGCCGAGTTGACGCGCACCGCGCAGAACATTGCCGCGAGCACCTACCGGCCGCTCGAAGCGTATGTCGCGGCGGGGCTCATCTACTTCGTGATCTGCGGTTCGCTCGCGCTCGTCGCGCATGCGGCCGAGTACCGTTTACAGCACGCCTGACCGATCCCAAGCCTACGCCCACTCCGCCATGCAAACGTTCGACCCGACCGTCATCACGCACAACCTGCAGCCGATCGCCGCCGGCCTCGCGACGACGCTCGGCAGCTGGGTCGCGGGCGTCGCGATCGGTCTCGTGATCGGCTTTCTGATCGCGGTGCTGCAACTGTTCTGCGGACGCTGGCTGCGCGCCGCGCTGCGCGTCTATATCGAGCTGTTTCGCGGCACGCCGTTTCTCGTGCAACTGTTTCTGCTGTACTACGGCGGCCCGTCGATCGGACTCACGCTCGAACCGATGACGGCCGGCATCGTCGGCCTCGGCCTCTATGGCAGCGCGTATTTCGCCGAAGCGTTCCGCTCGGGCTTCCAGTCGGTGCCGAAAGGCCATCTCGAAGCGGCGTCGTGTCTCGGGCTCACGCGCTGGCAGGCGATCCTGCGCATCCAGGCGCCGCAGATGCTGGTGCTGATCGTGCCCGCGCTGACCAATCTGATCATCGTGCTGAGCAAGGAAACCGCCGTGCTGTCGATCGTCACCGTGCCCGAGCTGACGTTCGTGCTGACCGGCATCGGCTCGGCCACCTTCGCTTTCGTCGAAACCCTGCTGGTGCTGTGCGTGTGCTACCTCGCGCTGGTCGAGCTGACCTCGCGCGCGGGTATGTGGGCCGAGGCCCGCCTCGCACGCTTCATGGCATGATTCCGGAACACCTATGAACGCCATCGCCGACATGCCCTCCTCCGCGCAATCTTCCGCGCCGTCCGCCAGCGCCGCGGCGAATGCATCGAATGCCGCGCCGCTGATCGACGTGCGCGATCTGCGCAAACGCTTCGGCGATGTCGAGGTGCTGCGCGGCGTCGATTTGCAGATCGCGCGCTCCGAAGTGGTCTGCATCATCGGGCCGTCGGGCTCGGGCAAGAGCACGCTGCTGCGCTGCCTCGCCGCGCTCGAAACCTACGATCACGGCGACGTGCGCATCGAAGGCGAGCTGCTCGGCTATGCCGAGCGCAATGGCAAACGCGTGCGCGCGTCGAATGGCGAGATCAACCGCGTGCGCCGCAACGTCGGCATGGTGTTCCAGCAGTTCAACCTGTGGCCGCACATGACGGCGCTCGGCAACGTGATGGAAGCGCTGCTGCGCGCGCGGCGCCTGTCGCACGATGAAGCGCGCCGCCGTGCGAACGCGATGCTGGAAACGGTCGGCCTCGCGCACAAGGGCGACGCCTATCCGGCCAGGCTGTCGGGCGGTCAGCAGCAGCGCGTGGCCATCGCGCGTGCGCTCGCGATGGA
>DATAQT010000272.1:0-2637 GCA_036264535.1 Paraburkholderia sp.
GCCGAGCCAGTCCGATACGTCGTCGTAGGTGACCGGGTGCAGGTCATGGGCTGACAGGTCGCGGGGCTTCGCCGGCAACGGCAGCGCGCGTAGCGCATCGCGAAACGTGACCGGCATCGTTGCGAGGAACGTCGGATCGGGGCTCGCGGAAACGGAGATCGTCTCATTCGTTTTCGCACGCAGTGCGAACTGATGCGCGTCGATCCGGACTTCGGCCGGCGTGCCGCGCGACTTGCCGAGTGCGAGCAACTGGGCCGAGCCGCTTTCGCAGTACGCCGCGTCCGCGCTGTCGTAACCGGGCGGCGTCGCGGCAATGACCAGTGCGGCGCGATCCGCGAGCGTGAACCGCGTGCGTTCGGTATCGACGGCGGGCGGCTCGCAGTTCGGCACGCTGCATGCGCTCAGCACCTTGACCCAGCCGCGCAGCAACGCGACGTGCGCATCGTGTGTCAGCAGCACGCGCGTGTCGTGGCCCAGCGCAACGATATTGCCGCTTTCATCCTGAATCTGCACGACGCTGCCGGACGGCGTCTCGACGATGTCGTCCTGTGCAAGGCGTTGGCCGGTCTCGGCCTGATACACGCTCGTTGTGTGAATCACGGTGACCGGCGTGTCGGCACGCGCCAGGCTCCAGCCGGCATGCGCGTACGACGCGATCGCCAGCAGGCCGAGCGGCACGAGCCGCAGCGGTGCCCGCGAGAGCGTTCTAGCGTGTTCGGGTGAGTGTGTCATTGCGTGAGGTGCGTTGATTCCGCTGTCGGCCAAGACGTCGATACGGACTGAACAGTCAGCCCCGCGTATTTATTCCCGCATTCGGTCCGATGCATGGAATATCCGTGGCGTGCCGATTGTTCTGTTTTGCGCGGGCAATGCGTCCGTGACCGGAAGCCCGTACATGTCGATCGAGGAACCTGGAATAGATCGCGAGGCTGCGCTGTTCTGTGAACGTGGACGATTGTCGCGGAACGACACAAGCCCATTGCGAGCCACCCCGGTTCTGGTCGCGACTGCGTCGAATCCCTGAAACCCTACGTACCCCAAAAGGAACAAGCGCATGGCAACGAAGCAGAGCAGTCAGAAATTCATTGCACGGAATCGGGCGCCCCGCGTCCAGATCGAGTACGACGTGGAGTTGTACGGCGCGCAGAAGAAAGTGCAACTCCCGTTCGTGATGGGCGTGATGTCGGATCTGTCCGGCGCGAATGCCGGCGATCTGCCGCCGATCGAAGAGCGCAAGGCGCTGGAGATCGACGTCGACAACTTCGACAGCCGTATGCAATCGATGAAGCCGCGCGTGAACTTCAACGTCCCCAACTCGCTGACAGGTGAAGGCAATCTCGAAGTGGACATGACGTTCGAGAGCATGGACGACTTTTCACCGGCGGCGGTCGCACGCAACGTGGATTCGCTCGCCAGGCTGCTCAAGGCACGCACGCAGCTGGCGAATCTGGGCACCTATCTCGACGGCAAGGCCGGCGCTGAAAAGCTGATCGCGCAGGCGATCAAGGACCCGGCGCTGCTGCAATCGCTGAGCGCGGCCCCGAAGGCCACCGACACCGAACCCGTACAGGAGTAACGGCGATCATGGAAAGCCAGAATCAATTCGAATCGGCCACGCAGGATGCGCCAGGCGCACTGGGCGAGAGCAGCGATTTCGCAGCGCTGCTCAGCAGGGAATTCAGGCCGAAGAACGAGCGCGCGAGAGAGGAAGTCGAAGCGGCGGTGCGCACTCTCGCGGAACAGGTATTGCGGGATTCGAACATCGTGTCCGACGACGTGACGCAGACGATCAACGCGTATGTCGCGGAGATCGACCGCAAGCTCGGCGAGCAGTTGAACCGCATCATGCACCACGCCGAATTCCAGAAGCTGGAAGGCGCGTGGCGCGGCCTGCACCACCTCGTCACGAATTCGGAAACCGATCCGATGCTGAAAATCCGGGTGATGAACGTGTCGAAGAAGGAGCTCGGGAAAAACCTCAAACGCTTCAAGGGCGTCGCGTGGGACCAGAGCCCGGTGTTCAAGCGGATCTATGAAGAGGAATACGGCCAGCTCGGCGGCGAGCCGTACGGCTGCCTGATCGGCGATTACTACTTCGATCATAGTCCTCAGGATGTCGAACTGTTGCGTGGCATGTCGCAGGTCGCCGCCGCCGCGCACGCGCCGTTCATCTCGGCCGCCGATTCGACGCTGCTCGGCATGGAAAACTGGAACGAGCTGGCGAATCCGCGCGATCTGTCGATGATCTTCACGACGCCCGATTACGCCGGCTGGCGCTCCCTGCGCGAAATGGACGACGCGCGCTATCTCGCGCTGACGATGCCGCGCACGCTTGCACGACTGCCATACGGCGCGAAGACGGACCCCGTCGAGGAGTTCGACTTCGAGGAGGACACCGAAAGCGCGGATTCGTCGAAGTACACGTGGCAGAACGCGGCGTACGCGATGGCGGTGAACATCAACCGCTCGTTCAAGCTGTACGGCTGGTGCACGCGTATTCGCGGCGTGGAATCGGGCGGCACCGTGGAAGACCTGCCGGTGCATACGTTCCCGAGCGACGACGGCGGAGTAGACATGAAGTGCCCGGCCGAAATCGCGATCACCGACCGCCGCTCGGCCGAGCTGGACAAGATGGGG
>DATAQT010000276.1:0-1842 GCA_036264535.1 Paraburkholderia sp.
GGTGCGCGCGACGCTCGCGCTGCTGTGGCGCGACTACGCGCTGTTCGGCGCGGCCGCGCAAGACATCGACCAGGTCGAAGTGCTGCACGATTACGGCTTGACCGTCGATTGGCACGTCGCGGGCACGCAGTTGTCGGAAGCGCTGTGGGAGGCGGGCGCGCTCGAGGCGCAGGCGCTGCCGCACACGCGCGATCTCGGCGTGCTGAGCGTCAATGCGAACGCCTACGAAGACTTCCTGCAGACCGCCGATGCATCGATCGAGGCGCTCGCCGCGCATGCCCGCGCGGCCGATCAGCCGGAGAAAGCCGACCCGAGCGAAGCGCTGCAGGCGGGCGACGCCGCCTACCGGCTCGGCTCGGCCGCCTGCGCGCTCGGCCTTGGTCACGTGGCACTGCTCGCCGACGCGCTAGGTCTCGCATGGCGGCGTCGCGCGCACGCGGGCGTTGCGACGCCGGCGGTGCGCGCGCACGTGATCGTCGGCGCGCCGCCGGCCAACACGCTCGAGCAGGCTGCCGAGGCCTTGCGCGCGACGCTGCACAAGGTCGCCGCGGGCGTCGCGCCGGCCAACGGCAGCTTCACGCAGGCGGCGCTCGCCGCGCTCACGCGCGCAATCGAGCAAGGGGGCGCGTGAGACGCAAACCGAGGCGGACCTGACGCCCGACCTGGCCCGCGACTTGCGGCCACAGCGTCTCAACTGACGCGCGCGGAAACCTCACAAACAGATTGTGACAAGACACAATCTCGCCACGTCGCGACGCGCGCCGAACCCGCCGTTCTACGCGGTGTTTCGGCGCCTGATCGCGGCATGGCGCGAGTCGCGCGCGTGATAAAGTTCAACCTGATCCCGGCGTCGATGGCGCGCGGCACGTCGCATGCAACGCAAGGCGCTGCAATGCTCAAAGCAGCCCGCCATCCCGCATCGTCTTTGCTAAAATCCGAACTATGTCCAAGAGTACCGATCGCATCAATCTGACCAACCAGTTCCTGATCGCCATGCCCAACATGGCCGATCCGACGTTTTCAGGAACGGTGGTCTACCTTTGCGATCACAGTGAGCGCGGCGCGCTCGGCCTCGTGATCAACCGGCCGACCGATATCGACCTGCAGGCGCTCTTCAATCGCATCGATCTGAAGCTCGAGATCGAACCGCTTCTCCATGTTCCCGTGTATTTCGGCGGCCCGGTGCAAACCGAGCGCGGTTTCGTGCTGCACGATCCGAAAGGCGGCAGTGCGTACACGTCGTCGATGTCGGTGCCGGGCGGACTCGAAATGACCACCTCGAAAGACGTGCTCGAAGCCGTTGCTAGCGGCACCGGTCCGGAACGTTTCCTGCTCACGCTCGGTCACGCCGGATGGGGCGCCGGTCAGCTCGAAGACGAGATTTCGAAGAACGGCTGGCTGACGGTCGAGGCCGATCCGAAGATCGTCTTCGACGTGCCCGCCGAAGATCGTCTCGAAGCGGCGCTCGCGCTGCTCGGCGTGTCGCTGTCGATGCTGTCGGGCGAGGCCGGGCACGCATGAGGGGCCGCGCATGAGTCTGCCGGCCGGACGTGAGGCGACGCTGCTTGCGTTCGACTACGGCGTGAAACGCATCGGCGTGGCGGTCGGCAATTCGCTGACGCGCCGCGCGCGGCCGCTCGTCGTCGTACAGAACCGCAGCAAGGAGTACCGCTTCGAAGCGCTCGGCAAGCTGATCGCCGAATGGAAGCCCGATGCGCTGGTGGTCGGCTTGCCGATGCACCCCGACGGCACGCCGCACGAACGCACGCAGCTCGCGACGCGCTTCGGCAACCAGCTGAACGGCCGCTTCAATCTGCCGGTCACGTGGGTCGACGAGCGCTA
>DATAQT010000313.1:0-4200 GCA_036264535.1 Paraburkholderia sp.
CAGGCGCACAACGTCTGGCGTACCTTCATGGTGTCGTTCGCCGCGGTGTTCGGATGCGTGCTGATCGCGCTGAACCTGATGGTCCATTTCCTCGTGACGAAGCGGCTCAAGGCGCTGTCGCGCGCGGCCGACGAAGTCAGCCTCGGCAAGCTCGACACGGCAGCGTTTTCGACGCGCGGCGGCGACGAAATCGCCTCGCTCGCCGTCTCGTTCAACCGCATGAAAACCAGTCTCGTCGAAGCGTTGAGGATGCTCGGAGCGTAAGCTTGCGTGAACAGCCATGCTCCCCTCGATCGGAAGTCGGATGAGCCACGAAGCAACGCCTACCCATATCGGCAAGTACCGCATCGACCGCGTGCTGGGCGCGGGAGCGATGGGGGTCGTCTATCTCGCGTTCGACCCGCACCTCGAAAGACCGGTGGCGCTGAAAACCGTGCGTCGCGAACTGCTCGCCAGCGAGGACCGTAGCGGCGACATGCTGCAGCGGTTTCGCAACGAGGCGCGTGCCGCCGGGCGGCTTGCGCATCCGAACATCGTCACGGTCCACGATTTCGGCGACGACGGCGGCACGGCCTATATCGTGATGGAGTACGTTGCTGGGCACGGCCTCGATACGTTGCTGGTGCGCGGTCGCGCGCTGCCGCTGTCGGACGCGTTCCATTGGCTCACGCAACTGCTTGCCGCGCTCGCGTATGCGCATGAGGCCGGCGTCGTGCATCGCGACATCAAGCCTGCGAATCTGCTCGTCACGACGGCGGGGCTTCTGAAGGTCGCCGATTTCGGCGTCGCGCGCATCGGCTCAGGCGTGACCTCGGTCGGGTGGATGATCGGCACGCCGAGCTACATGTCTCCCGAGCAGTTCGAGGGCCAGGCGGTCGATGCCCGCTCGGACCTGTTCTCGGCCGGCGTCGTGCTGTACCGGATGCTGACGGGGCGCCAGCCGTTCGCGGGCTCGCCGGATACCATCAGGCAGCGGGTCATGAAGGAGACGCCGCGCCCGCCGTCGGAGATCGTCTCCGCTTTGCCGCCGCCGATCGACGCGATGCTCGCCCGGGCGCTTGCGAGGCGGCCGGAAGACCGCTTCGGTTCGGCCGCGGAATGGCTCGCGAGCTTGAGGTCGTTGGCCATTGATCCGGCTCAAGCCAACGATGACCGGACAATCGTGACGCCGCACGCTTCTTTGGCCGCGTCCTCGCCAACGCCTGCGTCTGCCAGCGGCAGTGCCAACCGACCTATGCCAGTGCCTGCGGCGGCGCAAAATTGGCCGCCCGATCTGCTCGAGCGCATCGAACGGCTACTCGCGACACACATCGGCCCGCTCGCGAGCCTTCTGGTGCGACGCGCGGCCGTGCAGGCGAACGACCTGCCTGCGCTGGGCTCACAACTGGCGGCCGTGTTGCCCGACACGGAGCGCAGCCAATTCGAGCAGGCTTTCGCGCGACTGACAATGAGCTTGCAGGACATGTCGATCGCGACGTGGTCCGCGCCGGCCCCACGCGTCGAAACGCCTGCGACCAACGTCTCGCCCGTATCGCCCCCGACGGCAGCAAGCGCGCCACCGGCCAGTGCAATCGATCAGGCCAGCATCGATTCCGTCGCCGTTACACTGACCGTCTATCTGGGCCCGATCGCGAAGATGGTCGCCAGTCGCGAGGCGAGGCGCGCCGCGAATTTCGACGAGTTCGTTCAGCGGGTCGAAGACTGCATCACCGATGCCGCGCAGCGCCGTCGGTTCAGGCGCGATCTCGATTCATCCAGGTAAGGTAGCGTCACGAACCGAACGCTGGGTACATCGAATTCAAAAGGGGGAATGGAGTTGAACCACGGTTTGCAGATGTTCGACCTGAGCGGGCGTCGCGCGCTCGTCACCGGCTCGAGTACGGGGATTGGTTATGCGTTGGCCCAGGGGCTCGCGGGCGCCGGCGCCGAAGTCGTTCTGAACGGCCGCGACGAAGCGCGGCTGGCGGAGGCGGTGAGCCGCTTGCGCGACGCGGGCGCGATCGTGCACGCGTGCTCTTTCGACGTGACGTCGCCTGACGCCGTGGAAGCGGCGGTAGCGCAGATCGAACGCGGGATCGGCCCGCTCGATATTCTCGTGAACAATGCCGGCATGCAGCGCCGCGCGCCGCTCGAGCAGTTCACCCACGCGCAGTGGGAACAGCTGATGAAGACCAATGTGGACAGCGTGTTTCTGGTCGGACAGGCGGTGGCGCGCCACATGATCGCGCGCAAGCGCGGCAAGATCATCAACATCTGCTCCGTGCAAAGCGAACTGGGCCGACCCAATATCGCCGCCTATACCGCGAGCAAGGGTGCCGTGAAGATGCTGACGAAGGGCATGGCGATCGATTGGGGCCAACATGGCATCCAGGTCAACGGCCTCGGCCCGGGCTACATCAGGACCGAACTGACCGAGGCGCTCGTCAACGACGAAACCTTCAGCAACTGGCTGACCGCACGCACGCCTTCGCGACGTTGGGGCGATGTGCAGGATCTGGTCGGCGCGGCGATCTTCCTCGCGAGCGGCGCTTCGGACTTCGTCAACGGTCACATTCTCTATGTGGATGGCGGCGTGACCGCCACCCTGTGACCTCGTTTCAGACTGCCGGTGCAGAGGCAGGCAAGCCTCTCCACGACCGGTCTTACTGCACGCAGGTAAACGACGCCGCGCTGTTCACATCGCCCGCGCCGTTATAGCTGGGCCACGCCGGATACTGGCACAGCGGCCGCGTGCGTCCTGGCACGCCCGCGGTATCGGTGTCCACCTGATGCGCCGGCGGCGTGCCGTGCTCGACCCAGTTCTCCAACGCCGTCAGCGAGTCCCACGACGCATTGAACTCGGTGCCGACCGCGTGCTGCAGCCCCGGAATCTCATAGAAGCGCGCGAACGATGCGACGGAACCGAAGCCCATCGTCACCAGCATGCGCTGATAGTAGATCTCGGTTGCCCGCGTGCTGACGGTTTGATCCACGGTACCGTGCGCCATCAGCAACTTGCCGCCGTGATGCATGAAGGGCGTGAGGTTCGCGTCGGTCGCGTCGAGCCCCGACAGCATGCTGACGCGCCCGGACCATCGACCGGCCAGCGCGGGGTTGTAGCTCAGCGAGTCGGCGTTCGGGTTGTCCATCACCGTGTAGCGGACGAATTCGTCGGCGATCTGCCCGTCGAACATCGCGGTGCTCTGCAGCGGAAACGACGGCTGCGTCGTGCCGAGCGCGAGCGTCGTGACCGTCCCTTCGAGCGGCGAACTGCTGCCCACGCCGAGATCGGCGCCATACACGTTATAGCCCGGATAGAACGTTTCGCCGCTCTCGAGCGGGTACGCGAACACGAGCGGCGTGTTCATCGTGTTCAGCGCCTCGATCTGCTGGTCCGACAGGCATGTGTCACCGCCCGCCACACCGTGGGCGCATCGCAATGGCTTGCCGTCGACCCTGGCCGTCGCGGGGTTGAACGTTGCATTGCACGCCTGCACGTTGCTGATGAGCCCGTCGACGACGCCGTCGAGACCGTCGCACGCCTGCATTACCGCGTTGAGCAGCAGCGCGCGCTGCGCGGTGTCGGGGTACGCGCCCGGCGCCGCAAAGCCTTCGGTCACGCGCAGTTGCTGCAGGCTCAGCGTCGTAAAGTCGTACGCGGGATAGAACGCGATCACGCCATCCCAGTCCTTCGGCCAGCGCTGCGCGACGGTCAGCGCCTCGCGCCCGCCGGTCGAGCCGCCCGCGAAATACGCCTTGGACGGATGTGTGCCGTAGTGCGCGTCGATGATCAGGAGCGAGGCGTCATGGGTTTTCTTCAGCGCTTCGCCCATGAAGTTGTCGTAGGCCTCGGCGTTGACGGAGAACGCGCCGTTGACCCCACCGTTCGTCGCCTCATGCCCGGAATCGCTCGCGAACACCGCATAGCCCCGCGACAGCGGTCCCGGCAGATTAGCCGGCGCGCTCGGCACGTTACCCGTTACGGCCGGAATCGAGCCGTCGAAACCGCCTCCGCCGAGCATCAGGATCTTGCCGTTCCACTGGTCCGGCAACGCGACGTTGAACAGGATGTCCGGCGCTGACGGATCGACCGGATGAATCGCGCCGGCCACGAGGCAGTACGACCCGGTCGCCGTTGCGCCGCTACCGCTCGCCGCCATCTGTGTGGTCGATGTGACGACGGCGCCCGTCGTCGGCAGACCGATCTTGTGGGCGGAGATG
>DATAQT010000329.1:0-8066 GCA_036264535.1 Paraburkholderia sp.
TCAGGCCGATCTGTGGAAGCTCGCGCAGGTGCGCCTGAACGCGGCAGTCCGTTTCATCCCGACGACGCCCTTCGAAGCGCGCCAGGCTTTGCTGGAAGAACGCACGTATCTGCGGCAGATCGATGCCGCGATCGCGATGCACGAAGAGCGTTGCGCGCGCCAGGCGGCGCTCGCGGCGCTGTGACACTAAGTAAAGGAATCCCCATGGAAATCGATCTGAACGCCGATCTCGGCGAAGGCTGCGGCTCCGACGAGGCGCTGCTCGACCTCGTGAGCTCGGCCAACATCGCGTGCGGCTGGCATGCGGGCGGCCCCAACGCGATGCGCGACTGCGTGCGTTGGGCCGTGCAGAAGGGCGTGTCGATCGGCGCGCACCCTAGCTTCAACGATCCCGAGAATTTCGGCCGCAAGGAAATGGATCTGCCGGCGGGCGAGATCTACGCGGGCGTGCTGTATCAGCTCGGCGCGCTGTCGGCGATCGCTCAGGCCGAGGGCGGGCGCATCGCGCACGTGAAACCGCATGGCGCGCTCTACAACCAGGCCGCGCGCGACGCGAAGATCGCCGACGCGATCGTCTCCGCGGTGCACGACTTCGATCCGTCGGTGGCGGTGTTCGCGCTCGCCAACAGCGGGCTCGTGAGCGCCGCGCGCATCGCGGGCCTGACCGCGATCGAGGAAGTGTTCGCCGACCGCGGCTATCGCGCCGACGGCTCGCTCGTGCCGCGCAAGGAGCCGGGCGCGCTGCTCGAGGACGAGGACGAAGTGCTTGCGCGCACGCTCACGATGATCCGCGAGCAACGCGTGAAGGCCGTCGACGGTCAATGGGTGCCGCTGAACGCGCAGACCATCTGCCTGCACGGCGACGGCCCGCATGCGCTCGCGTTCGCGCGACGCATCCGCGGCGCGCTCGCCGACGCCGGCATCGAAGTGCACGCGGCGGGCGCCGCGCGCGTTTGAGCGTTCGCATCACAGTCTTCCACAGCGCGCGCGTCGACCCGATCCAGCGCGCGTGACCGATCCAGCGCCCCGCTCCGACGCGGGGCGGGTAAAGAGAGTTCGACGCGGCCGCAGAGCCGCGGCAGCACGCCGGCGCGTGAAGCCGCATGCGCCGGTTCATATCAGCCGCCATCTGCGGCGAAGTTGAATAACCTCTTGGAGATCGTGATGCAGACAACTGTCAGTCTCTGGCCGCTCATCGGTGTGGCCGTCATCATCGTCGGCTTTCTGTTGCGCTTCAATCCGATGCTGATCGTGGCCGTCGCCGCGATCGTCACCGGTTTCGCCGCGCAGTTTCCGCCGGAAAAAATCCTCGCGCTGATCGGCACCGGCTTCATCAAGACGCGCAACATCCCGCTGATCATCCTGCTGCCGCTCGCGGTGATCGGCCTGCTCGAGCGACACGGCCTGCGCGAGCGCGCGCAGGCGTGGATCAGCAGCATCAAGGCGGCGACCGCCGGGCGCCTGTTGATCGTCTATCTGGCCGTGCGCGAGCTGACCGCCGCGGTCGGCCTCACCGGGCTCGGCGGCCACCCGCAGATGGTGCGTCCGTTGATCGCGCCGATGGCCGAGGGGGCGACGGAGAACCGCTTCGGCAAAATCGGCGACGCGGTGCGCTTCCGGCTGCGCGCGTTCTCGGCCGCGACCGACAACGTCGGCCTCTTTTTCGGCGAAGACGTCTTCGTCGCGTTCGGCGCGATCGTGCTGATGACGACCTTCCTGAAAGAAGCGGGCATCGTCGTCGAGCCGATTCACGTGGCAGTGTGGGGCATTCCAACCGCGATCAGCGCCTTCATCGTGCATGGCTTCCGGCTCTGGCTGCTCGACCGCTGGCTCGAACGTGAATTGCGCGGCAACGCGCTGGGTGGCAGTTCGAAGCCGACCGCATCGACGCCCTCTTCGGCCGCGCGCGCTACCGGAGACGAAGCATGACCTTCACGATCACCTACCTGTTCTGGTTGCTCGGCGTCGTGATGCTGATCGTCGGCGGCATGATCCTCACGGACCGCGAGCATCCGCGTCGCCTGAGCGCGGGTGGCTTCTGGATTCTGTACGCGCTGATCTTCCTGATCGGCGACCGGCTGCCGCCGGCCGTGGTCGGCGTCGCGGTGATCGCGATGGCGCTGATCGCGGGCTTCGGCGGCGTCACCGCGGGCAAACCGAAGACGCTGTCGCTCGAAGCGCGTCAGGCGAGCGCCGCGCGGCTGCGCAACAAGCTGTTCGTGCCCGCGCTGACGATTCCGGTCGTCACCGTGATCATCACGCTCGCGGCGAGCCACCTCGTGTTCGGCGGCGTGCCGCTGATCGAGAAGGCCAACGTGACGCTGATCGGCTTCGGCCTCGGCTGCGTGATCGCGCTCGCGATCGCCTGCGTGATCACACGAGACACGGTCGGCCAGTCGATGAAGGAAGCGCGCCGACTCGTCGACGCGCTGTCGTGGGCCGCGGTGCTGCCGCAGATGCTCGGCATGCTCGGCCTCGTGTTCTCGGACGCGGGCGTCGGCAAGGCGGTCGCGCACGTGACCACGTCGTATATCAGCCTCGACTATCGCTTCATCGCGGTGGCCGTGTACTGCATCGGCATGGCGCTGTTCACGATGGTGATGGGCAACGGCTTCGCCGCGTTTCCGGTGATGACGGGCGGCGTCGGCGTGCCGATCCTCGTCGGCGTGTTTCATGGCAACCCGGCCGTGATGGCCGCGATCGGCATGTTTTCAGGCTACTGTGGCACGCTGATGACGCCGATGGCCGCGAACTTCAACATGGTGCCGGCCGCGCTGCTCGAATTACCGGACAAGAACGCGGTGATCAAGGTGCAGATTCCGACCGCGCTGCCGCTGCTCGTGATCAATATCCTTCTGTTGAATTTCCTGATGTTTCTGTAGCGTCAACCCGCCTCGACCACGAAGCCGTGCTGCCGCAACAACTGCAGCACGCCCTTCGGACCGCCGAGGTGCAATGCGCCGATCGCGACGAACAGCGGTTTGTTCGGAGCGGCGAGTTGCAACATCTTTGCGGCGAAGCGGCGATTACGCTCGTAGACGATCCGGTTATCGATCGAATTGGAGACACGCTGGTCGCGCGCGAGCTTCTCCGATTTCGCGGCCTGCCACGCGGCGATCGCATCGGCATCGCCGACCTGCCACAGCCGATGCAGCGTGCGCACGTCCGCGACATTCTGCGCGGGCGTCTGCACCAGATCCTGCGCGAGCATCTCACGCTGCTGAGCGGCCGACAGCCCGGTGAACGCGCGCATCTGCTGCGCGAGCGTTTCGAGCCCGACGATCTTGCCGCGCGTCTTCAGATACACGTTCTGCAGTTGCGCTTCGGTGCCGTACTCGGTTTGCAGACCCGCGGACAGCGAGTCGTAGGTCTCGACCACCAGCGAGGCAAGCCACGGCCGCATTTTCTTGATCGCATCGAGCGCGGCCGGATTGCCGCGCAGCCGCAACGCGAGCTTGTACCACAGCGGCTCGGGCAGCAGACCGGGCAGGCAGTCGTGCTTGCACACACCGTACTTCGACACGTCGTCCTGCGACACCAACAGTTCATCGGGCGACAGTTCGAGCGCGAGCGTCGGCGACGCGGCGAGCGCCGCGAGGATCGGCGCGCGGAACGGCTGCGCCGCCGGATAGTCGACGGGATCCCCGACGTGCAGCGTGCCGAGCACGTAGATGGTGGTATTGCCGCGCGTGGCGACATAGAAAGGCATGCGCGCCGGTTGCTGGCGCACGGGTCCGCTCGCCGTGGTGCCGGGCACCGGAGGCGGCGCAATGGAAGGCGGTGGTGTGGCGGGCACCGTGACCGACGGGCGCCCCGCCTGACCTGGCGCATTGGCCGCGGCGCCGGCTGCCTGAGCGATCCCGGGTACGGCCGCGCCAATCGACAGCGCACAGGCTACGCGAAACAAAGCGGCGAGTGGCGCGCGAAGCGTAAACGCGCCGCGGAGCGCGGCGCCTTCCAGCGCACGCGCCCCGCAGCGCCGCGCGAAGGCGGCGAGACAACCGCCCTCACACAAGCGGCGCGCAATACGACGCGCCGCCACCGCATCAGGCATCCACGTCCCCCACCTCTTCGGCGCGGTGACACGAGACGAGGCGGCCATCTACTTCACGCAGCTTCGGCTCCTCGCTGCGGCAGCGGTCGATCACGTACGGGCAGCGCTGATGGAACGTGCAGCCCGACGGCGGATTCAGCGGCGACGGCATTTCGCCTTGCAGCTTGATCTTGATCGTGCGGTCCGCCTCGAAGATCGACGGCGTCGCCGACATCAGCGCGCGCGTATACGGATGGCGCGGCTTCGAGAAGATGCGCTTCTTCTCGCCCAACTCCGCGACGCCGCCGAAGTACATGACCATCACGTCGTCGGCGATATGCTCGACCACCGACAGGTTGTGCGAGATGAACACGTAGCTCGTTTTGAACTGATCCTGCAGGTCCATGAACAGGTTCAGGATCTGCGCCTGGATCGACACGTCGAGCGCGGATACCGGTTCGTCGGCGACGACGATCTGCGGATCGAGGATCATCGCGCGCGCAATCGCGACACGCTGGCGCTGGCCGCCGGAGAACATGTGCGGATAGCGCTTCGCGTGCTCGGGCCGCAGGCCGACCGTGCGCATCATCTGCGCGATGCGTTCGGCGCGCTCGGTCGCGCTCAACTGGGTGTTGATCGCGAGCGGCTCGCCGAGCGTCTGCTCGACGGTCTTGCGCGGATTGAGCGACGCAAACGGGTTCTGGAACACCATCTGCACGCGCCGCCTGAGCGCCGCGATCTTCTCGTGATTCGCGCCGGCCACATCCTCGCCGTCGATCAGCAAGCGGCCCGCGCTCGGCGTTTCGATCATCGTCAGCTGACGCGCGAGCGTCGACTTGCCGCAGCCGGACTCGCCGACCACCGCAAGCGTCTTGCCGCGTTCGAGCGCGAACGACACGCCGTTCAGCGCCTTCACCGTGCCGTGCGCGAACATGCCGCGCTTGACCGTGTAGTAGCGCGCGAGCTGGTCGGCGACGAGCACGTGATCGCCAGTACGATCCGACTGGCGACGGGTTTCGGGTACTGCGCTCATCGGGCGCCTCCTTGCGTGTGAACGTTGGCGTCCTTCTCGAGATTCAGCGGCTTGATGCAGCGCACGCGCGTGAACTCGGCGTGAGCGGGCAGCGGCGCAAGCGCGGGGCGGCCCTTCATGCAGTCGTCGACCACGTACTTGCAGCGCGGCGCGAAGAGGCAGCCCTTGGGCCGGTCGTCGCGACCCGGCACCATGCCCGGCAGCGCCGCGAGCCGCACCGCGCCCACGTTGTGCTCGGGAATTGCGGCCAGCAGCGCTTCCGTGTACGGATGATGCGGCGCGGCGAAAATGTCCGGCACCTTGTTGGTCTCGATCACCTCGCCCGCGTACATCACGGCGACGCGTTGCGCGACTTCGGAGACCACGGCCAGGTCGTGCGAGATCAGCACGAGCGCCATGCCGCGTTCCTTCTGCAGGCGCATCAGCAACTCCATGATCTGCGCCTGGATGGTCACGTCGAGCGCGGTGGTCGGCTCGTCGGCGATCAGCAGCTTCGGGTTGCAGGCGATCGCCATCGCGATCATCACGCGCTGGTTCATGCCGCCCGACATCTGATGCGGAAACGAGCCGATGCGGCCTTTCGGATCGGGAATGCCGACCTGGTCGAGCAATTCGAGCGCACGTTTGTCGAGCGCGCTGCCGCGCAAGCCTTCGTGCAGCTTCAGCACTTCCTTGATCTGATAGCCGACCGTGTAGCTCGGATTCAGGCTCGTCAGCGCGTCCTGGAACACCATCGCGATGTCCTTGCCGATGATCTTGCGGCGTTGCTTCGCGGAGGCGTTCAGCAGGTCCTTGCCGTCGAACGTGATTTCGTCGGCGCTCACCTTGCCGGGCGCGTCGATCAGGCCCATCAGCGCCATCATCGTCACGCTCTTGCCCGAGCCCGATTCGCCGACCACGCCCACCACTTCTCCGGGCGCGACGTCGAGGTTGATGCGGTCGACCGCGGGCAGGCCGCCGAAGTTGACCGCGAGATTGCGGATGGTCAGTAGATTGCTGTCAGTAAGCGCACGGCCGCCCGAAGCTTGCTGACCGGCCCCCTCGGGGGGCAGCGATTGAAATGAGCGTGGGGGTTGTGTCATTTCAGGCCATCCGTTTCAGTTTGGGGTCGAGCGCGTCGCGCAAGCCGTCGCCGAGCAGGTTGATCGAAAGCACCGAGATCAGGATGGACAGGCCCGGCATCGTGACGATCCACCATGCGCTGTCGATGTAATCGCGCGCCGACGCGAGCATCGCGCCCCACTCCGCCGACGGCGGTTGCACGCCGAGGCCGAGGAAACCGAGCGCGGCGGCGTCGAGAATCGCCGACGAAAAGCCGAGGGTCGCCTGCACGATCAACGGTGCGGTGCAATTCGGCAGCACCTGCGAGAACATCAGCCGCAACGTGCCCGCACCCGCGACGCGTGAAGCGGTCACATACTCCTTCTGCAACTCGCCTTGCGCGGACGCGCGCGTCAGACGCACATAGCCCGGCAGCGCGACGATCGCGATCGCGAGCATCGTGTTGACGAGGCCCGGACCGATGATCGCGACGACCGCGACCGCGAGCAGCAGCGACGGCAGCGCGAGCAGCACGTCCATGATGCGCATGATCGGCGTGTCGGCCCATTTCTCGAAGAACGCGGCGACGAGGCCGAGCACGATGCCCGGAATCAGCGCCAGCACCACCGAGACGACACCGATCCAGAACGACAGCCGCGCGCCGTACATCAGACGCGAGAGGATGTCGCGGCCCGCTTCGTCGGTGCCGAGAATGAACTTCCAGTTGCCGCCGTCGAGCCATGCGGGCGGGATCTTCACGGAGTCGCGGTACTGTTCGATCGGGCTGTGCGGAGCGATCAGCGGCGCGAAGATCGCGATGAAGACCAGCACCAGCACGATGATGCCCGCGCCGACCGCGCCGCGGTTGCGCGAGAAGTTCGCCCAGAATTCGCGCGCCGCGATGGCGCGGCCGCTCGGTGGGGTGACCGATTGGGGGACGGTGTTTTGAATGTCAGCCATCGTCATGCCTCCCGCAGAGCCGCCTCAAGGGACGCATGCGCCCCCGCGGGGGGCAGCGAACGTAAGTGAGCGTGGGGGTACATGTGTTTACCTCGTATGGCGAATGCGCGGGTTGAGCACGCCGTACATCAGATCGACGATGAGGTTCACGACGATCACCAGCGTCGCGATCAGCAGGATACCGCCCTGCACGACCGGATAATCGCGCCGGCCGATCGCGTCGATCAGCCACTTGCCGATGCCCGGCCATGAAAACAGCGTTTCGGTCAGCACCGCGCCCGCTAGCAGCGTACCGACCTGCAGGCCGATCACCGTGACGACCGGAATTAGCGCATTACGCAGCGCATGCACGACGATCACGCGTCCCGGTGACAAGCCCTTCGCGCGGGCGGTGCGAATGTAGTCTTCGCGCAGCACTTCGAGCATCGACGAGCGCGTCATGCGCGCGACGACCGCGAGCGGAATCGTGCCGAGCACGATCGCGGGCAGGATCAGATGGCTGAGCGCGGACTTGAACGCGCCTTCGTCGGTGGACATCATCGCGTCGATCAGCATGAAGCCGGTCACGTGCGGAATGTCGTATTCGACCGCGATGCGGCCCGACACCGGCGTCAAGCCGAACTTGACCGAGAACACCATGATGAGGATCAAGCCCCACCAGAAGATCGGCATCGAGTAGCCGGTCAGCGCGGTGCCCATCACGCCGTGATCGATCACCGTGCCGCGCCTGAGCGCCGCGAACACGCCCGCCGGCAGACCGACGATCAGTGCGAACAGCATCGCGCAGATCGACAGCTCGACGGTGGCGGGAAAGCGCGCGAGGAATTCGCTCATCACGCTCGTGTTGGTGATGATCGAAGTCCCGAGGTCGCCGTGCATCGCGCGGCGGATGTAGTGGAAGTACTGGATTGGCAAGGGCTCGTCGAGCCCGAGGCGGTGCATCGCGGCCGCATGCATGGCCGGATCGACACCGCGCTCGCCCATCATCACTTCGATGGG
>DATAQT010000364.1:0-12332 GCA_036264535.1 Paraburkholderia sp.
CACAAGCTCGGCATCAAGGCGAGCCCGACCGCGGTGCTGCAGTTCGGCGATCACGGCGGCGCGATCGGTCAGTTGATCGGCGAAGAAAATCGCGGCCTCGAGTACATGTTCATCATGATGAACGCCGCGCGTTTCGCGGTCGGCATGCAAGGCGTCGCGATCTCGGATCGCGCGTATCAGAAGGCGGTCGCGTATGCGAAGGAGCGCGTGCAGAGCCGTCCTGTCGATGGTTCCGCGAAGCAGTCGGTCGCGATCATCCAGCACCCGGACGTGCGCCGCATGCTGTCGACGATGCGCAGCCTCACCGAGGCGTCGCGCGCGCTCGCGTATGTCGCGGCCTCGCATTGCGATCTCGCGCATGCTCATCCGGACGGGGCGACGCGTGCGAAGCATCAGGCGATCTATGAGTATCTGGTGCCGATCGTGAAGGGCTGGAGCACGGAGTTGTCGATCGACGTGGCGAGCCTCGGCGTGCAGGTGCACGGCGGCATGGGCTTCATCGAGGAAACCGGCGCCGCGCAGTATTACCGCGACGCGCGCATTCTGCCGATCTACGAAGGCACCACCGCGATTCAGGCCAACGACCTGATCGGCCGCAAGACGCTGCGCGACGGCGGCAAGGTCGCGAAAGAACTGCTCGCTGGCATCGCCGAGACGGTTGAAGCGCTTGGTGCGCAGCAGGGTGCGGCGTTCGCGTCGATGAAGACACAGCTCGCGCAGGGTCAACGCGCGCTCGGCGCGGTCGTCGATTTCGTCGTTGCGAACGCGAAGGGCGATCCGAATGCGGTGTTCGCGGGCAGCGTGCCGTATCTGAAGCTCGCGGGCATTGTGCTCGGCGGTTGGCAGATGGCGCGTGCGCAGCTTGCCGCAGCGGCCAGGCGCGCCCAGGATCCCGCGTTCCATGACGCGAAGATCGCGACCGCGCGGTTTTACGCTGAGCACGTGCTACCGCAGGCTGCGGCGCTCGAAGTGGCGATCGTCAACGCGAAGGGTGGCGAGGGCGTACTGGCCCTGTCGGAGGATCAGTTCTGAGCGTGCCTTGATGCCGCGATCACGGCGGCACGTTTTGAGAACGCTTCGGCATTGAAATGCAAACGGCGCCTCGCGAGACGCCGTTTGTTTTTGCTGCTGCACTCAAACTCAGGCGTAAGCCGGCCGATGCTCGCCCGCGGTCTCGCCAAGATAGCGATGCACCGACAGATCATCCGCGCGAATGGCCGGCTGCTTGCCCGACATCAGGTCGGCGAGCAGTTGGCCCGAGCCGCACGACATCGTCCAGCCAAGCGTGCCGTGGCCCGTGTTCAGGAACAGGTTCGGCACCGGCGTACGGCCGACGATCGGCGTGCCGTCCGGCGTCATCGGCCGCAGGCCGGTCCAGAACGTCGCCTTCGAGGTGTCGCCGCCGCCCGGGAACAGGTCGTTCACGCACAACTCGAGCGTCTCGCGGCGCGCCTGGCGCAGCGATTTGTCGAAGCCGACGATCTCGGCCATGCCGCCGACGCGAATCCGGTCGTCAAATCGCGTGATGGCGATTTTGTAGGTCTCGTCGAGCACGGTCGACACCGGCGCGGCCGCCGCGTCGACGATCGGCGCGGTGATCGAATAGCCCTTCAGCGGATAGACCGGAATCTTCACGATATCGTCGAGGAAGCGCGTCGAGTACGAACCGAGCGCGACGACGAAAGAATCCGCGCGCACCAGTTCGCCGCCGCACTTCACGCCGGCGATGCGGCCGCCCGCCATCACGAGTGCGTCGATCGACGTGTTGTAGCGGAACCTGGCGCCAAGCTGTTCGGCGAGCGCGGCGAGGCGCGTCGTGAACATCTGGCAGTCGCCGGTTTCGTCGCCGGGCAGGCGCAGGCCGCCCGTGAGCTTCTTCGACACCGCGGCGAGCGCCGGCTCGGCCTTCGCGAGTTCCTCGGCCGACAACAGCGCGTATGGCACGTTGGCGTTCTGCAGCACGGCGATGTCTTTCGCGGCGCCGTCGAACTGCTGCTGCGTGCGAAATACCTGCAGCGTGCCGCCGGTGCGCCCTTCGTACTGGATGCCGGTGTCGGCGCGCAGCGCCTGCAGACAGTCGCGGCTGTATTCGGCGAGTCGCACCATGCGGCCCTTGTTCGCCGCATAACGCGACGCCGTGCAGTTTTGCAGCATCTGCCACATCCATTGCAGCTGGAACGCTGTGCCGTCGAGGCGGATCGCGAGCGGCGCGTGTTTCTGGAACATCCACTTGACCGCTTTCAGCGGCACGCCCGGCGCGGCCCAGGGCGATGCATAACCCGGCGAGATCTGGCCCGCGTTGGCAAAGCTGGTTTCGAGCGCCGGGCCGGCCTCGCGATCGATGACGGTCACTTCGTGACCGGCGCGCGCGAGGTAATACGCGCTCGTCACACCGACTACGCCACTGCCCAAAACGACGACTCGCATAGCTGCTCCAGGTATTCAGAATATTGAGTGAGGGCAACGCGCTCGTCGCTGGTTTCGATCTGATTCGATTCAACGAGCTGTAACGCAAGGTGAAATGCTGTCTGCCCAGTGTTAACCGCTATACTATTAACAGTCAGGCAGGTTTTGTTATCGTATTTTCATCGTTTTCAGCAAAAACACCATGCGAATCCAACGCCAGCCCGTGCGGGCTCTCGACAAGCTCGATCACAAGATCCTGCGGCTCCTGCAGCAGGACGGCCGAATGGCGATGAAGGATCTGGCGGAGCAGGTGGGACTGTCGGTGACACCGTGTATCGAGCGGGTCAAGCGGATGGAGCGCGACGGCGTGATCATCGGCTACTACGCGCGCGTGAACCCGACCGAGCTGGGCGCGGCGTTGCTCGTGTTCGTCGAGATCACGCTCGATCACAAGAGCGGCAACATGTTCGACCAGTTCCGGCGCGAGGTGCAGAAGATCCCCGAGGTGCTCGAGTGCCACCTCGTGTCGGGGGATTTCGACTATCTGATCAAGGCGCGCATCGGCGAAATGGCCGATTACCGCAAGCTGCTCGGCGACATCCTGCTGCAACTGCCGGGCGCAGTGCAGTCGAAGAGTTATGTGGTGATGGAGGAAATCAAGGAGACGCTGACGATCGCGGTAGGCGAGTAAGTGCCGACTAACCGACTGAGCTGACTGCAAATCTCGAGCTAAACGAAGTGCTCGACAAACGGCGTAAACACTGTATATTTATACAGGTGTTTTGCGCCGTTTCTTTTGGCGCTTCCTGTTTGCCTTTGCTCGTGTGGCCCACCGTGGATGACCCCGACACCCCTGACATTCCGGAATTTCCGATCGCGCCGCCGGCGCCTCGCAAGGGGCGCGGCGCGGTCACGAATCTGCAAGGCCGCTACGAGGTCGACCAGCGCGAAGCGGTCGACGACGGCTGGCAGACGGCCGACGAAGACGGAGAGCCAACGACCCTGCGCACGCAGGTGTTCGAGGAGCGCGCGAAAACGATCCTCACACACAACGCGTCGCCGGACATTCCGTTCAATGTGTCGCTAAATCCGTATCGCGGTTGCGAGCACGGCTGCATCTATTGCTTCGCGCGTCCCACGCACAGTTATTTGGGGTTGTCGCCCGGGCTCGATTTCGAAAGCCGCATCTACGCGAAGATCAACGCGCCGGAGTTGCTCGAGCGGGAACTGTCGAAGAAATCTTATGTGCCGGAGCCGATCGCGCTCGGCGTCGCCACTGATGCTTGGCAACCGGCCGAACGCGACTTGCGTCTTACGCGTCGCGTCGTCGAGGTGCTCAGCGAGCGCAATCAGCCATTCGCCGCGATCACCAAATCGTCGCTGATCGAGCGCGACATAGACCTGCTCGCACCGATGGCCGAGCGCGGGCAATTCATGGCGGCGATCACGATCACCACGCTGGACGCCGATATCGCGCGCACGCTCGAACCGCGCGCGGCCACGCCGTCGCGTCGGCTGCGCACGATCCGCACGCTGAGCGAGGCGGGCATTCCAGTTGGCGTCAGCATCGCACCGGTGATCCCGTTCGTGACCGAACCGGATATGGAGCGCGTGCTCGAAGCGTGCGCGCAAGCGGGCGCCAGCAACGCGAGCTATATCGTGTTGCGGCTGCCGTGGGAGGTCGCGCCGCTATTCAAGGATTGGCTGAGCGCACATTTCCCGGATCGGGCCGAGCGCGTGATGAGCCGTGTGCGCGATATGCGGGGCGGCAAGGACTACGACTCGTCGTTCTCGACCCGTATGAAGGGAGAGGGGCTGTGGGCGGATCTGCTCAGGCAGCGTTTTCACAAGGCCGTGCGCCGTTTGGGGCTGAACGAGCGCGAGCGCGGCATTCTCGATATGTCGCACTTCCGCCGGATCGAGTCGCCGCGTCCCGAGCAAGCGAGCGCAGCGGCGCGCGACAATCCGCAATTGAGGCTTTTCTAGTGCCTTGGAACCACCTGCGGCTGCCGAAAGGCGCAAGGAGCATCACTGCGAGATCGTTTTGGCCGCTTCGACCTGACTTTCGAAGTAGGTTTGGAACGCGAGCGCGAGGCCTGTCATCAGCAGGAACGCGCCGATCAGCAGCGAAAAGATCACGACGAAGATGACTGTCCATCCGGAGCGGCTTTTGCGTTGCGTGTGGGCGTTGAATTGCGCATCCCATTTCTCATCCGGACGCAGCCCGTAGACGAGCGCCGCCAGAAAGGCGGCAAACAGCGACACTGCGCCGATCGTTGCGAGCACCCAGCCGAGGATCGAAGCGCGCTCGGTCGCGACGAGCAGCATCACGCCGGGAATACCGATCAGCGTGCCGAGCAGATGCGCCCAGCCGTAGATGTCCCGCGTGCCGTACAGATAGAACCGGTGGGCGCCGAGGCTGCCGAACAGGAACGCCAACGCGGCGGTGAGCGTCTTGGATCTGAAGCGCGGGGAAGTCGAAGCTGCGGTGGACATGTACGCGTGGGCAGAGTGACAGGCGATCGAAAGGGGAGCGTCGTGCCGCGGGGTGCGGAACGACGCGCATTCTACGCCTGTGGCGGATGGGTGGTCACATAGCGGTCGAGCGCCCCGGTTGGAGGTGGGGCGGCGGGAGGTGCCCGACTGAGGTCGCGGCAAGTGGACGGTTCAGTCGGACATAGAGGCATCCGCTCGCTACGGTGCCGAATACGTGACGCGATAGATCGCGCCGGCGGTATCGTCGCTGATCAACAGCGAACCGTCTGGCAGCGGCAGCACGTCGGCGGGGCGGCCCCAGACCGATTCGCCGGGTTGCAGCCAGCCTTCGGCAAAGACCTGCTGGCGCGCGTGATTGCCGTCTGGGTCGGTGATCACGCGCACGACCCGGTAGCCGACCTTCTTGCTGCGGTTCCACGAGCCGTGCTCGGCGATGAAGATGTTGTTGCGATAGTCGGCCGGAAACATCGGGCCGTCGTAGAAGCGCATGCCAAGCGACGCCACGTGCGCGCCAAGCTTGACCACCGGCGGTGTGAATTCGCTGCACGGATGATTGGCCCCGAATTCGGGATCGGGCGTGTCGCCGCCGTGACAGTAGGGAAAGCCGAAATTCATGCCGGGCCGCGGCGCGCGGTTGAGTTTGTCGTCCGGAATATCGTCGCCGAGCAGGTCGCGGCCGTTGTCGGTGAACCACAGATCGTGCGTGACCGGATGCCACGCGAAGCCGACCGAATTGCGGATCCCACGCGCGACCACCTCGTAGTGGCTGCCATCCGGGTCCATGCGACCAATCAGCGCGAAGCGGTTCGGATCCTTCTCGCAAATGTTGCACGGCGCCCCTTGCGATACGTACAGCTTGCCATCCGGGCCGAACGCGATGAATTTCCAGCCGTGATGCGTCTCCGTGGGCAGCTTGTCGGTGACGACGACGGGTTTCGGCGGATCGTTCAGATGCGAGTCGATCGCATCGAAGCGCACGATTCTCGAGACAGCCGACACATACAGCGCGTCGTCACGCCACGCTACGCCGGCCGGCATCTGCAGCCCGGACGCGATCACGTGACGGCCCTTCACTCGGCCGTTCTGCAGTTCGAGCGCATAGACGTGGCCATCCAGACTGCCCACATAGAGAATGCCCTTGGGCGATAGCGTCATCGCGCGCGCGCCGGGCACATCGTCCGACAACACCTCGATGTGAAAGCCCGGCGGCAGCTTGATTTTCTCGATTGGTAGCGCGGCGCTTGCCGTCAACGCCTGCGCGGCGAGCGCCGCCGCCGTTGCCGCGCGTAGAATCCGACTGCGGGCCGTGTGGGCAAGTGCGGCAACACGTACGAAAAAGCCAAAAAAAACGGACGAAAACGGGAGGTTCGGCTGGCGTTGCACGGGCGCTCCTTCAGGTAATTCGGGCGTTTGGGCGGGTTCGCGCAGTTCTTGTGGAGGGCCGGCGGAGCCTCCGTTCCTCAGTTTATCCCGGTAAGTGTTTGTTATGGCGTCAGTTTCCCGCTATAATCGCGTGTTTCAGTCGTTCCGAACCCCGGTTTTCAAGGATTCTAGTATGGTCATCATCCGCTTGGCTCGTGGCGGCTCCAAGAAGCGCCCGTTCTACAACATCGTCGCCACCGATTCGCGCAGCCGTCGTGACGGCCGCTTCATCGAGCGCGTCGGTTTCTACAACCCGGTCGCTACGAAGGGCGAGTCCCTGCGTATCGCTCAGGATCGCCTGACGTACTGGCAAGGTGTTGGCGCGCAACTGTCGCCGACCGTCGCACGTCTCGTGAAGGAAGCGCAAAAGGCGCAGCCGGCTGCTTGATATGGCGGCCCGCATGCGTATCGTCGTCGGTTCGGCCGGCGGCTCGCGCAGCTTGTGTGAGCAGTCCGATGCGCAATTTGTTTTACTGAAGCAGACGCCAAGGCAGGCTGCGAAGTTGTTGTCGAGGTTAATCGATGTCTGAGCGTGATTCCGACAGTTCTGGTCGCGCCAAGGCAGCTTCGCGCGCAAAGGCGTCTGGTCAGGTGTCGTTCGGCGCATTCGTCCGCAAGCCGGTCGAACGAACCGACGGCACGGCGAAAGAGGCGCAAGCCGATGTCGCGAACGCCGCTTCCGAAGCTGCAGAAATGCGCCTCGAAACGGCGGCAAGCTGGCCGGCCGACGCGGTCGAGGTTGGCGCAATCGTCGACGCTTATGGTCTCAAAGGTTGGGTGAAGGTAGCCGCGCACGCGGGTACCGGGCAGGGCGGCGACGCCTTGCTGAGCGCGAAGCGCTGGTGGCTGCTGAAAGGCCAGGAGCGCAGATCGACGCCGTCCTTGCAGGCCAAAACGCATAGCGACAGCGTGGTTGCCCGTCTGGGTGGCGTCGCTGACCGCGATGTGGCGCTGGCTTTGCGCGGCTCTCGCGTGTACGTCAGCCGCAGCGAATTTCCGGCGCTCGAAGCCGATGAATTCTACTGGGTCGATCTGATCGGTCTGGACGTGGTGAATCTCGCCGGGCTCAACCTCGGCAAGGTCGCCAGCATGATCGACAATGGCGCGCAGTCGGTGCTGCGCATCGAATATCCGGCTACCGACAAAAACGGCAAGCCGGCCGCGGGCGAGCGCTTGATCCCGTTCGTCGGCGTCTTTGTCAAAACGGTGGACCAGGCGGCAAAGCAGATCGTCGTCGATTGGGAAGCTGACTATTGAAATCTTTCGTTGAATGGGGAGAGCGATGCAGTTCGATGTCGTGACGCTCTTTCCAGAAATGTTCCGCGCGTTGACCGACTGGGGTATCACCAGCCGGGCCGCGAAGCAGCAGCGTTATGGGTTGCGCACGTGGAATCCGCGCGATTTCACGACCGACAACTACCGCACGATCGACGATCGCCCGTACGGCGGCGGCCCCGGCATGGTAATGCTGGCCCGGCCGCTCGAAGACGCGATTTTTGCCGCGAAGGCGGCGCAGTCGGAGCAGGGCATCGGCGGGTCGCGCGTCGTGATGATGTCGCCGCAAGGCGCCACACTGAATCACGAGCGCGTGATGAAGTTCGCGGCCGAACCCGGTCTGATCCTGTTGTGCGGACGTTACGAAGCGATCGACCAGCGTCTGCTCGATCGTGTCGTCGACGAGGAAGTCAGCCTTGGCGACTTCGTGCTGTCGGGTGGCGAGTTGCCCGCGATGGCATTGATGGATGCGGTCGTGCGTCAGTTGCCTGGCGTGCTCAACGACTCGCAGTCGGCGGTGCAGGATAGTTTCGTTGACGTGCTGCTCGATTGTCCGCACTACACGCGTCCCGAGGAATACGGGGGCGTGCGGGTGCCTGATGTGCTGCTCGGCGGTCATCATGCGGAAATCGAAGCGTGGCGGCGGCGCGAAGCGTTGCGCAACACGCTGAACAAACGGCCTGATCTGATCGTGAAGGCCAGAAAGAACAGAATGCTGAGCCGTGCCGACGAGGCGTGGCTCGCAAGTCTCGCGAAGGAAGAGCCGAAGGCCTAAGGCCCCGGTCTTTCGAGCGGACACAAAGGCGGTGCCGTACATGCGTGTGCGGTGCCAGATGTGAACCCATCCTCTGTCGGGGCCGTAGCTAAACGCAGTAAGCGCGTGAGGCAGGTACGAACGCCGACAAGATGGATCCAGGAGTCAGTGATGAATCTGATTGCAAAACTCGAGCAGGAAGAAATCGCGCGCGTCCTCGGCGAAAAGACCATTCCGGATTTTGGTCCGGGCGATACGGTCATCGTCAGCGTGAACGTGGTTGAAGGCACGCGTAAGCGTGTGCAGGCTTACGAAGGCGTCGTGATCGCCAAGCGTAACCGTGGTTTGAATTCGTCGTTCATCGTCCGCAAGATTTCGTCGGGCGAAGGCGTCGAGCGTACGTTCCAGACGTATTCGCCGCTGCTGGCAAGCATCGTCGTCAAGCGTCGCGGCGATGTGCGTCGTGCGAAGCTGTACTATCTGCGCGAGCGTTCGGGCAAGTCGGCTCGAATCAAGGAAAAGCTGGTCTCGAAGGACCGCGCTGCTTCCCAAGCGTAAATGCTGTAAGAAAAAGCACCCCTCGCGGGTGCTTTTTTGTTGGCCAGGTCAAAATAGCGGCATGTCCCCGCTCAGCAGAGAGACCCGTTGATCCGCCCCGTCTTTGAGCCCGAAACCCTGCCTGTCATCGCGACGGGCGCCGGTCTGCCACCGGTCGCGGGCGAGCGTCTGACGCCCGATGCACTGCGGGCGCGCTTTAGCCGGCAGCTTGCCTGGACGCCCGAAAAAATCGCCGATGCGCCGTGGCGCAATCCCGAACTCGACCCGCGGGTGGCCGCGGTGCTGGTGCCGCTCGTCATGCGCGAGCGCGGCCTCACCGTGCTGCTCACGCAGCGCGCCGACCATCTGAACGATCACGCGGGCCAGGTGAGTTTCCCCGGCGGCCGCCAGGAACCGTTCGACGCCGATGCGACTGCAACGGCGTTGCGCGAAGCGCGCGAAGAGGTTGGCCTTGACGCATCGCGCGTCGAAGTTCTCGGCGCGTTGCCCGATTACCTGACTGGCACTGGTTTTTGCGTGTCGCCGGTCATCGCTCTTGTGCACCCGCCGTTCTCGCTCGCGATCGATACGCTCGAAGTGGCCGAGGTCTTCGAAGTGCCGCTCGCGTTCCTGATGGACCCGGCCAATCACGAAGAACGCCTGTTCCGCTACGAGGGTGGCGAGCGCCGCTTCTTCGCGATGCCGTATCCGCGCAGCGAATTGACGGTGGCTTCGGATGCCGCCGGGCAGCGCGGCGCGCAGCACGCGCAGATGGCTGCGTCAGTCGTCGTGCAAGGTGGCCATCATTTCATCTGGGGCGCGACGGCTGCGATGCTGCGTAACCTGTATCGGTTCCTCGCCGCATGAGTGATACGACTCGCATCGCCGCATCGACGATGCGCAGTTGCGCGAACGACGCACTCGTCGGCGCTTTGTCAGCTTCGACGCTCAGACTCATCCGACCCTGTGCTATCGTTATAAAACAATCGTAAAAACTTAAAAAGTACGGCGCATCGCATGACTTTTTTCTCCGTATTGCTGGCTCTGATCATTGAACAGGTACGCGCGCTGTCGCCGAACAATCCGGTGTCCGCGTTGCTTCAATACCATGCGGAGTCGGCGGCGCACGGATTCGATGCCGGCAAGCAACGTCACGGTCTGCTCGCGTGGCTCGTCGTGGTGGTGCCCTGGACGCTCGCGGTCGCGCTGGTCTACTACGTCCTGTATCACATTCACTTTATGCTCGCGTTCCTGTGGAACGTCGTGGTGCTGTACTTCACGCTCGGTTTCCGGCAGTTCAGCCATTACTTCACCGACATCCATCTCGCACTGAACAACGACGACGTGCCGCGCGCGCGCGAAATTCTCAACGAATGGACCGGCCTCGATACCGTCGACATGCCGGTCAGCGAAATCGTGCGTCATACGCTGATCCATGCGGTGGTCGCGTCGCATCGCCACGTGTTCGGCGTGTTCTTCTGGTTCCTGATTCCGGTCGGTCCCGCCGGCGCGGTACTGTACCGTTGCGCGGAATACCTCGCGCGCGCATGGGCGCGGCCGGCCGACGATCGCACCGTCGCCTTTTCGAGCTTCGCCCAGCGTGCTTTCTTCGTGATCGACTGGGTGCCGGCGCGACTGACGTCGCTGGGCTTTGCGATCGTCGGCAATTTCGAGGACGCGATTTACGCGTGGCGCAATCATGCGCGGCAGTGGCCCGATACGAATGACGGCGTGTTGCTCGCCGCGGGCAGTGGGGCGCTCGGTGCGCGCCTGGCCGGCCCGCTCGCGGAGCCGTCGAGCCTCGACGCGCTCGCCACCGGCGACGGCGGTCCGATGCAGGTCGGCGACGACTGCACGCCGCGCACGCTGCAATCGGCGGTGGGGCTCGTGTGGCGCGCGGTCGTGCTGTGGATGATCCTCCTGTTGATGCTGACCATCGCCGTGTGGCTGGCCTGACCCGGCCGCATGGTTAGCGCAACAGCGCGCAAAAAAGCCGGGCATTGCCCTAATGCCGTTCAGTTAAGCGACGGAACGGCATTTTTGTTTGGTTGCGCGAAGTGGTTGTAAACGGGACGTGGCGATGTTAACTTTCATCGCCATGCTGGCCGATGATTTGCGCCTCCTTGTTGAATCACAGCCGCCGCTAGAATGGGGCCGGCTTGGCCAGCATCTGCCATACGAATGGATCGAGTATGCGGTGCAGGCGAGTGGCAGTGCCAGCGTGCGTCGGCGTCGGCTACCCGCGCAACAGGTCGTATGGCTGGTGATTGCGCTGGCGTTGTACCGGCACCAGTCGATCAGCGAAGTCGTCGATGAACTGGATCTTGCACTCCCCGCAGCCGATGCGTCATTTGTCAGCAAGAGCGCCATCACCCAGGCGCGGCAGCGCATCGGCGTCGCGCCACTGGCGTGGCTGTTTCACGAATCGGCCAGAAACTGGGCCGGTCAGGATCAGGCGCAGTACCTCTTCAAGGGGCTCTCGCTGTTTGCGATGGACGGCACCACGCTGCGCACCGCCGACAGTGCCGCCAACCGCGAGCATTTCGGCGCCTCGGCCGCTGCTCATGGCCGGATTGGCAGCTATCCCCAGTTGCGAGCGGTAACGCTCACCGCGCTCGCGACGCATCTGGTGCGTGATGCCGTGTCCGGTCCTTACGATATCAACGAGATGATCTGGGCGCGTGAACTCATCGCTCGTGTGCCGGCCAATTCCATCACCGTATTCGATAAAGGGTTCATGTCGGCACAGCTCCTGTGCAATCTGGTCTCAGGCGGCGAGAACCGGCATTACATCATCCCGGCCAAATCCAACCTGCGCTGGGAGGTCGTAAGCGGTCGCGACGGCGACCAGATCGTGCGCATGCGCGTGTCGCCGCAGGCACGCACCAAATGCCCGGATCTGCCCGAATTCTGGCAAGCGCGTGCTGTGCTTGCCATTGATACACGCGGTCGGCAACGGATATTGCTGACGTCACTGACTGACCGAAGGCGTTTCAAGGCAGCCGACGTTATATCGTGCTACGAGCGTCGCTGGCAGATTGAGACCAGCTACCATGAACTGAAGCAGTCGATGCTGGGCATGGAGTTGACCCTTCGTAGTCAGACCGTGGAAGGTGTCTATCAGGAATTCTGGGGCGCCCTGATCGCCTATAACCTGATCCGCCTGGAGATGGCCAAGGCGGCACTCGATGTCGGGCACGCGCCGGAGAAGCTAAGCTTCATCCGCGCCTTCCACACCATTCAGTACGAAATGACATGGGCGGCCGTGACGCGCCCGTATGGCAAACTGCCTGCGCTGCTCAAACGCCTGCGTGAGCGGCTCAAGCAACTTCCCAACGAGAAACGGCCCGGGCGCGTCTGCGCTCGGGCCGTCAAATCCAGACCGTTCCGGTATTCCGTTCGAGTCCTCAAAAGAGACCTTAACTGAACGGCATTAGGGCCG
>DATAQT010000426.1:0-5150 GCA_036264535.1 Paraburkholderia sp.
TTATGAGCTGGCGGTTTAAAGCTGTCTTCTTTGCCTACTTTCTTTGCAGCAGCAAAGAAAGTAGGTGCCGCCCCGCATAGGGGCAACGCTAATAGACCGACAAGAAAGCAAGGAAAGGCCAACACCCTAAGAGCACCGACCCAACCCCACGCGCCCGCGCGATCACCCCTTGGCCCGTTTCCCTTCAATAGCGGGCAAAAGAACGGTCAACACCCCGATCAACGGCAAGAACGAGCAAACCTTATAAACAAACGCAATACTGGTGGCGTCAGCCAGTTGCCCAAGAACGGCGGCGCCAACACCCCCCAACCCAAAGGCAAAACCAAAGAACAACCCTGCCACCATCCCGACCTTCCCAGGAATCAACTCCTGCGCATAAACCAGAATCGCCGAGAACGCCGAGGCGAGCACCACCCCGATGACAACGGTCAGCACGCCAGTCCAGAACAGATTCGCATACGGCAACAGCAGCGTGAACGGCGCGACGCCAAGAATCGATACCCAGATCACGTACTTGCGCCCGATCCTGTCGCCAATCGGCCCGCCGATCACCGTGCCCGCCGCGACCGCCGCGAGGAACACGAACAGATGGATCTGCGCGGCCTGCACCGACAGATGGAACTTGTCGATCAGATAGAACGTGAAGTAGCTGTTGATGCTCGCGAGGTAGAAGTACTTGGAGAACACCAGCAGCACCAGCACGCTCATCGCCATCATGACCTTGTTACGCGGCAGCGTCGCATGCGCCACCTGACCGCGCGCCTTCTTGACCGACGGATGACGCTTGTACCAGCGGCCGATCTGCGTCAGCACGACGATCGCGACGAGCGCCGCCGCCGAGAACCACGCGATGCTGCGCTGCCCGTGCGGAATCACGATCAGTGCCGCGAGCAGCGGCCCGAGCGACGACCCCGCATTGCCCCCGACCTGAAACAGCGACTGCGCCAGACCGTGACGGCCGCCCGACGCCATGCGCGCGACCCGCGACGATTCCGGATGGAACACCGACGACCCGCAGCCGACCAGCGCCGCGGCGACCAGCAGCACGCCGAAGTTCGGCGCGACCGACATCAGCAGCAGACCGGCGAGCGTGAAGCCCATGCCGATCGGCAGCGAGTACGGCTTCGGATGCTTGTCGGTATAGCTGCCGACGAGCGGTTGCAGCAGCGATGCGGTGATCTGGTAGGTCAGCGTGATCAGACCGATCTGCCCGAACGACAACGAGAAGTTGTCCTTGAACATCGGGTAGATGGCGAGGATCAGCGACTGGATCATGTCGTTGAGCAGGTGCGAAAAACTGATCGCACCGAGCACGGAATACACCGTGCGCTGGACCTTGGCGGCCGCCGGCGCGGCGGCGGCCGGGGACGCGCTCGCCCCCGTGGCGGATGCGCCGGCGAGGGCGCTTTTATCGAGGCTCGTTTCCATACGCTAGAAGAAAAAGATCAGGCAAACGGTGAGATGAAAAATCGGCGCTGAGCCGGTGCGGACTAGCACGCCTCATAGGCGCGTTCCGCGAAGCGCTGCGGCGTTTCGTCGCGGCAACCGGCTTTTAACTATTTAGCCGAAGTTTAATGTGGCCGGACCGAATTGTAAGGACAAGTTTTGTCGCGAATCGGACATGGGGACGGATGGCCGCGCTCTCGGCCGTGACAGACGAATCGTCAGCCCGCGCCGGTCGAGACTTTTTTTGGCGAGTTTTTGGCTACGGTATAAAGCGCTCGCGATTGCGCGGCTCACGAAGCGGCGCGTCGAACATGGGACCGGGAACGGCAAGCGGCGCGGGATCCGTCGTCTGCTCGAGCGAGATTCAAGATTGCCCAGCAGTCTGCCGTAGACCCGGAGAGATAGGTGGTGATGCCGGAATCGACCTTTCCCGGCACGTCGACATGTAGGGACGGGGACTATGAAAGCAGGGGTAAACAGCGCGGCAGCAACGAAGCTCAACGGCCTGTCGGTCAAGGCAACGCTGCGCATCGCATTCGCGGTGCTGCTGGCCGGCACGCTGCTGATCGGCGTGTTTTCGCTGCTGCAGATCGGCCGGCTGAACGCGTCCGCGCAATCGATCTACGACCAGGGCCACGTCGCGAGTCGCGCCGCCGAGGAAGCGCGCGGCCATATGCTGCGTGCGAGCCGCGCGCAAAAGATGCTGCTGACCGCGACCACCGCGAAGGAGCGCGACGAACTCGGCGCCGACATCGAGCGTGGCGTGGCCGGTCTGAACGAGCAGCTCCGCACGCTGCAGCAGTACGTCGATACCTCGGACGCCAAAGCGGTCGGCGAGCAGAAGGCGTTCGCCGCGGCGGTTGCGGCATGGAGCACCCATCTGCGCGACTTCGTCACGCTCGTGAAGGCGCAGCCGCTGGATCTGTCGCAGATGAACTGGCAGGTCGGCACCCAGGACGTGTCGCTGCTCGTCGAAACCGGCAAGCTCGAAAAGCTCGTCGACGAACTCGTCGCGCAGCGCGGCACCGCCGCGAAGGCGACGATCGACGCGTCCGGCTTCATCTACCACTCGTCGTTCGTGATGATCGCGGTGATGACGCTCGCGCTGATCGTGCTCGCGTTCGGCATCGCCGCGTGGGTCGTGCGGCGGCTCACCGGGCAACTCGGCGGCGAGCCCGCGTACGCGAAGGAGATCGCGCGCCGCATCGCCGCGGGCGATCTGTCGAACCGCATCGCGCTAGGCGGCAAGGACCGTTCGAGCATGCTGTTCGCGCTGTCGGACATGCAAACCGGACTCGCGACGACGGTTGCCGACATCGCGTCGAGCGCCGATGCGATCGCGACCGCGTCCGGGCAGATTTCGATGGGCAATCTCGACCTGTCGCAGCGCACCGAGCAACAGGCGCTCGCGCTCGAACGCACGGCGAGCAGCATGGAGCAGCTGACCTCGACGGTGCGTCAGAACGCCGACAACGCGAAGCAGGCCAGCACGCTCGCGAACAACGCGTCGGCGATTGCCGGGCAGGGCGGCGCGGTCGTGAGCCGCGTGGTCGCGACGATGAGCGACATCAACGATAGCGCGCGCAGCATCGGCGACATCATCGGTGTGATCGAGGGGATCGCGTTTCAGACCAACATCCTCGCGTTGAACGCGGCTGTCGAGGCGGCTCGCGCGGGCGAGGAGGGGCGTGGCTTTTCGGTGGTCGCGGCGGAAGTGCGCAACCTGGCGCAGCGCAGCGCGGCGGCCGCGAAGGAGATCAAGGGCTTGATCCAGGCTTCGGTCGAGCGCGTCGCCAACGGCTCGACGCTCGCCGCGGACGCCGGTCAGACGATGGACGAAGTCGTGAAGGCCGTGAAGCGCGTGACCGACATCATGGGCGAAATTTCGGCGGCGTCGTCCGAGCAGAGCGCCGGTATCGAGGCGATCAATCTCGCGGTCACGCAGATGGACGCGGGCACGCAGCAGAACGCCGCGCTGGTGGAGGAGGCCACCGCCGCGGCCCGCTCGCTCGACGATCAGGCGCGCGGGCTGAAGGCGATGGTGGGGCAGTTCAGGCTATAGGGGCAAGCGCGAGGCGAACCTCAGCTCGCCTTGTTCGAGCCGGCCACCGACGCCGACGCGGAACCCGACCCCGGCCGCACGACCACCGTGCAGGTCGTGCCCGCCGCCAGCATCACATCGGCGGGCACCGAGTCGATCTTCACGCGCACCGGCACGCGCTGCGCGAGGCGCACCCAGTTGAAGGTCGGATTCACGTCCGCGAGCAGCTCGTGGCTTTGCGGATTGTCGCGGTCGTAGATGCCGCGCGAGATGCTCTCCACGTGTCCCTGCAGCGTGCCGCCGCTCATCAGCCGCACTTCGGCCTGGTCGCCGACGCGCACGTGCGGCAGCTTGGTTTCCTCGAAGTAGCCATAGACCCAGAACGAGTGACTATCGACGATCGCGAGCTTGGCGGCGCCGGAGGTCGCATAGTCGCCGCGGAACACGGCGAGATTCGTCACGTAGCCGTCGACCGGCGACACGACGCGCGTGCGCTCGAGGTTCAGCTTCGCGGCATCGAGCGCGGCGAGCGCCTGCTGATAGGCGGCATCGGCGGCGGACGCGGTATGGGTCGCGTTGTCGCGGCTTTCCTTCGACACCACCTGCGAATCCATATCGGCACGCCGTTGCGCGTCGTCGCGCTTCATCTGCAATTCAGCCTTGCGCGCGGCAACCGCTGCCTGCGCCTGCTCGACCGCGATCTGGTAGTGCGACGGATCGATCTGCATCAGCAGGTCGCCCTTCTTCACGAACTGGTTGTCCTTGACCGGCAGATCGACGATCGCGCCCGATACGTCCGGCGCGACGTTGACGATTTCGGCGCGCACGCGGCCGTCGCGGGTCCACGGTTCGTCCATGTAATGGACCCACAGCACGCGGCCAATCAGGATCGCGACGATGAAAATGGCGGCTGTCGCGAGGAAGCCCACGAGATTTCGGATGGTCATGTTTCGACTCTGATCAACGATAAACGGCGAGGCCGAGAAGGCCGCACACGGACACGAGCAAGCTGGCCCGGAACAGGGAGGGGTGCCACACCACGCGATAGAGGCCCGTATAGGCAATCACGCGATCGAGCAGCCAGGTCAGCGCGGCGCCCGCGATGAACAGCAGCAGGACGGCCGGCACATAGGCATCGAGCACGGCGATATCACGCGGCATGAGGAACTCCTTCTTCTTCTGACGCGCCCGCGCGCGCACCGATCGCCGAGGCGAGCGGCGACTGCGGATCGAGCAGCGCGGTACGGATGAAATGCAGTTGACTGAGGATGCGCAGCAGCTGATGGCGTTCGTCGCGCGAGGGCGTGAAGCCGGCCATCATCTGCTGCACTTCGGCGATCGCGTCGTCAGTGGCCGCGAGCGCGTGCGCGAAATGCCGTTCTCGCGGCCGCTCGAACAGCGCCGCGAGCGCATCGCGCAGCGTGCGTAGCGCGACGCGCCACGATGTTGCTTTGTGGTAACGCGGCTCGTCGGGCAGCGTCGCGATTTCGTGGCGCAGGTCGATCACCGCGTTGCCGACTTCGAGCACCGAAAAGAGCCAGCGCAGCGTATCGCGCTTCGTTTCAGGCTCGTTCTGCGACAGCGCATTGATCTGGAACATCAGATCGCGCGCGCCGCTCTCGAAGCGCGAGCGCACGCGCGCCAGACCCGCGCGGCCGGCCAA
>DATAQT010000493.1:0-10132 GCA_036264535.1 Paraburkholderia sp.
CGATGCGCGCGCCGCTCTGCCCGAGCACCAGAGCGACGATCAGCGTGCCGCACACGCCGCCGAGCTGAATCGGGCCGATCCGAAAGGAGCCAATGAAATAGCCAATGGCGAGACACGCAAAAAGCGCGATTTCAGGTTGAGTCCTCAGCAATTCACCGATCACGTTGGCTCGCCGATTAGCAGGTTGATAAAAGCAAAACAGAGCACCAACCGCTCGAAAACCGAATCAAACCGTCTGACACACGGTGACACAATGATGACGCTGCGCGTAAAACGCGCGATGCGTAATACAACCAATGGCCGCTAGCGCAAACCAACGAAACGCAGCTATGGGAGGAGAACCACGCGACCGGCGCCCGGCGAACCGCCACACGGACACCTGGAAGATGCACCGCCAACAGTGCAGGCGGTGGAACGATTTACCGAACGTCCCACAGTTACTCTTTCGTCGCGAAGTCACCTAACATCGTGAAATAGAAAATCTGCTGTTGGCCAATTTTTTGCAGCACGTATGCATGTGCTTTGTTCGGAATGCTAGTTATTTGATATTGCAGTTTGGCACCCCTGTCAATATTATTTTCTTGCGAAAAGCCTGCTTCGCAAAACACGGCTGAAGCGCGTTTCTTCGGAGCCCGATATGCGCATGATCCTGTTCAGCAGCCGTCAATACGACAACGACACGTTCATCGAAGCCAATGCCGCGCACGGCTATGAACTGCACTTCCAGGAATCCCCGCTCGACAGCGAGACCGCGATCCTCGCGCATGGCTACGAGGTGGTCTGCCCGTTCGTCAACGACCACGTTGACGCCACGACGCTCGAACGGCTTCTTGCTGGCGGCACGCGCATGATCGCGCTACGCTCGGCGGGCTTCAATCACGTCGACCTCGCGGCGGCCGAGCGGCTCGGCATGCCGGTCGCGCGCGTGCCGGCTTACTCGCCGTATGCGGTTGCCGAACATGCGGCCGGGCTGATCCTCGCGCTGAACCGGCGCCTGCCGCGCGCGGTCGCGCGCACGCGCGAAGGCGACTTCTCGCTGCATGGGCTGCTCGGCTTCGACCTGCATGGCAAGACGGTCGGGGTGATCGGCACGGGCATCATCGGCCGGGTGTTCGCGCGCATCATGGCGGGCTTCGGCATGCAGGTGCTCGCTTTCGATCCGGGGCCGCCCGCCGACGAACTGCTCGCGCTCGGCGCGCGCTACGTGCCGCTCGATACGCTGCTCGCCGAATCGGACGTCGTCAGTCTGCATTGCCCGCTGCTGCCCGGCACCTATCACCTGATCGACAGCGTCGCGCTCGCGAAAATGAAACGCGGCGCAATGCTGATCAACACCGGGCGCGGCGGCCTCGTCGAGGCGAATGCGCTGATCGGCGCGTTGAAGGACGGTCAGCTCGGCCATCTCGGGCTCGACGTGTATGAGGAAGAAGGCGGCATCTTCTTCGAGGATCATTCGAATCTGCCGCTGCAGGATGACGTGCTCGCGCGTCTATTGATGTTCCCGAACGTCATCGTCACCGCGCACCAGGCGTTCTTCACGCGTGAGGCGATGAGCGAGATCGCCCAAACCACGCTCGCGAACGTCGCGGCGTGGCAGGCGGGCACGCCGCGCAACCTCGTGCAAGCGGCGGGTTGAAGGTGATTCCCGCGGCGTACGCGGTTCGCCGCGGACCGCGCGAGCTAGACGCCGCTCTCGCCGCCCAGCTGGGTCGCGCGAATCGCGGTGCGCGCGTCGTCGGCCGCGCCGCACAGGTCGCGCAGCAAGGCCGCCTCGCGCTCGTGCACTTCGACGGGACACCAACGCGCGCCCGCTGCGGCCAGATAGCGCGCGCGATGCTGGCCATTGCGAAACGAGACCACCCCCTCGCGCTCGATGCCAACCCAGCCGAGCAGTCCCGACGCGCGACGCGTAGAGATCGTCACGTACGGCATCTGCGGCAGGCGCGGGCTCTCGGGATCGAGAAACTCGCGAATGCCGCGGACCTTGCCCGAATGCCATTCGGCGACGGGTTTGAGCACGTAATCGGTGTTGTCGCGATCCGCGCAAGCGAGCAGCTTGCGCAGATCGATGAGCACGACCTGGTGACGTGTGCCGTCGGTGACGAATACGCGCTTCAGGCGCACATGGTCGTACCACGAGTGCTCCTCCAACGGCACGATCCAGACCGTTTCGGCGCAGGACGGCGCGGACGCCGGCGATGAATTGGGCAAAGGCACGGACAAAAGCAGGCTCGGCAAGCTGGCGACAGGACGCCAGCGCATTAATAGAGCGCTAACGCTACGAGCCGGATGTGACAGAAACATGACTTCCCACCGGATTAATTACGCTGCATGAGCGTGCTGCAACACTGCCGAATCAACAGGCAAGTACCGACCTTCAGTAACTCTTGAGGTACATAACGATGATAGTCAGCGAATATTTCAATGACCATGTGCGGATTGAGTCGAATGACGACAAAGGCGTCGCCACGATCGTGCTCGAGCGGCCTGGGCGGCGCAACGCGGTCGATCGCCAGGTGGCCGATGCATTGAGCGCCGCGTTCAGCCGCTTCGAGACGGAGCCCGCGTGGCGCGCGGCCGTGCTGTTCGGCGCGGGCGGCACGTTTTGCGCGGGCGCGGACCTGAGCGCGCTTGCCGACGACACGCGCCGCAACGAGCTGCACGCGGACGGCGGCGGCCCTGGTCCGATGGGACCGACCCGCACGCGTTTCAGCAAGCCGGTCGTCGCCGCGATCGCCGGCTACGCGGTCGCCGGTGGGCTCGAGCTTGCCGCGATGTGCGACCTGCGCGTCGTCGAGGAAGATGCGGTGCTCGGTGTGTTCTGCCGACGGGTCGGCATTCCGCTCATCGACGGCGGCACGATCCGGCTGCCGCGTCTGATCGGGCTGTCGCGCGCGCTCGATCTGATCCTGACGGGCCGCGCGGTCGATGCGCGCGAGGCGCTCGCGTTCGGGCTCGCCAATCGCGTGGTGCCGAAGGGCGAAGCGCGCGAGGCCGCCGAGCGGCTAGCCGCGGAGCTCGCCGCGTTTCCGCAGGCGGCGCTGCTCGCCGATCGCCGCTCCGCGCTCGAGAACAGCACGCTCGACGATCTCGCGGAGGCGTTGCGGCGCGAAGGGGCCGGCGGCTACGCGGCCGTGTTCGCAGAAGGCGTGGCGGGCGCGGCGCGCTTCGCGTCCGGCGCGGGCCGTCATGGCGAAACGTTCGATGCGGACAAGGCGGCGCCGGACGAGCGTTGAGAGGCTTGCAAGCGCTCGAGCCGACGCTTGCCGCGCGCACGACGCACGCATCACAAAACCGGGGAGAGGAACTGCGATGGCTACGATTTACCGGGAAATCGTCGTGGAAACCGCCGCGGCCAGTGCATGGGCGGCGCTGCGCAACCCCGCCGACGTTGCCCGCGTGTTCGCGGGCGTGCTGATCGCGGCGCGCATGGAAGGCGACGTGCGCTGGGTCACGTTCGCCGACGGCACCGAGATCGAGGAACGCGTGATCGCGCTCGACGATGTACACATGCGGCTCGCCTACTCGGTCGGCGGCGGACGCTTCGAGCATCATCACTCGACGCTGCAGGTCGTGGCCGACGCGCCCGCGCGTTGTCGCGTGATCTGGATCAGCGACTTCAAGCCCGATGAGCGCGGCGCCGTGGTCGAAGCGCTGACCGATGCGGGCTGCGCGGCCCTCGCCCGTAACCTCGCGCGGCGCTGAAGGGCGCCCTCGCGGCCAGGGCGCTCGCCGCCGTTTTCCACAAAAAACAACACCCTTCCTGACGATCAGCAAGCCAGATTTGACTTAGGTAGAATCCCCTACTGCTTTCTCCCTATCCGGTGACAGCGTTCCCCGCCTTCGGGAGCGCCCGCCCGGCGCACGTCGCTTGCGCCGCATCACGCGTTACACCCCATCCTCGCCATGCCTTTGCCTCTGCTTGCCCTTGCCGTCGCCGCGTTTGGAATCGGTACCACCGAGTTCGTCATCATGGGGCTGCTGCCCGACGTGGCGCGCGATCTGTCCGTGTCGATTCCGGCCGCCGGGATGCTGGTGTCCGCGTACGCCCTCGGCGTCACGATCGGGGCGCCGATCGTCGCGATCGCGGTCGCCAACATGCCGCGCAAGCAGGCACTGATGAGCCTGATCGGCGTGTTCATCGTCGGCAATCTGCTGTGCGCGATCGCGCCGGGCTACGCGGTGCTGATGGCCGCGCGCATCGTCACCGCGTTCTGCCACGGCGCGTTCTTCGGTATCGGCTCGGTGGTCGCGGCGGGGCTGGTCGCGCCGAATCGCCGCGCGCAGGCGATCGCGCTGATGTTCACCGGCCTCACGCTCGCCAACGTGCTCGGCGTGCCGCTCGGCACCGCACTCGGCCAGGCGGTCGGCTGGCGCGCGACGTTCTGGGCCGTGACCGGCATCGGCGTGCTGGCGGCGGCCGCGCTCGGGGTGTGCCTGCCCGCGAAGATCGAGATGCACAAGGCTAGCCTCGTGCACGAATTCAGCGTGCTGAAGGACCCGCAGGTGCTGATGGTGCTCGGCATCAGCGTGCTCGCGTCGGCGAGTCTGTTTTCGACCTTCACCTACATCACGCCGATTCTCGAGGACGTGACCGGCTTCACGCCGCACGCGGTCACGCTGGTGCTGCTGCTGTTCGGCCTCGGCCTGACGGTCGGCAGCACGCTCGGCGGCAAGCTCGCGGACTGGCGGCTGATGCCGTCGCTGGTCGCGTTTCTGATGGCGATCGTCGTGATCCTGTGCGTGTTCGCGGGCACGATGCACGCACGCATTCCGGCGATGCTGACCGTATTCGTGTGGGGCGTGCTCGCGTTTGCGATCGTGCCGCCGCTGCAGATGCTGATCGTCGATCGCGCGAGCCATGCGCCGAATCTTGCGTCGACGCTGAACCAGGGCGCGTTCAACCTCGGCAACGCGACGGGCGCCTGGCTCGGCGGCATGGCGATCGGCGCGGGCGCGCCGCTGACGACGCTGCCGTGGGTCGGCGTCGTGACCGCGCTCGGCGCGCTGCTGCTGACGTTGTGGTCGGTGTCGATCGAGCGACGGATGGCGGTGGCGGGTTGAGCAAGTCGCACCGAGGCCGGACCAGGTCCGGCAGCATTCCGTAGTAGCATCCCCGCCGTTGAAAGTCATCTTCACCCGCGATTTCCTCGCGCTGATTCCAAGCGTCGCCGTGGTCGGACTCGTCGCCGGCGCGTTGATGAAGACGGTCGGCCACGATGCGGTGGTCGGCGTGCTGTTGTGCGCGGCGCTCGCGTTTTTGCTGGCGGTGTGGTGGGAGCGTCGGCGGATCGTGCTGCAAGCGGCGAGTTGACGAACCGACGCTAGTTGCTGGCGTTTGCGATCCATATGCAGGGTGCTAATCTTCAATCCACGTTGCGCGGATTTTCTCTAAACGGTCCATATTTCGTGGCACCACCGCAAGCAACGGGGAGACCGTCATGGTATCGCTGCGCTTGCTGCGCCGTGTCTGCCTGTTGGGTGCGGCGACAGCGCTAGCCGCGATCGCCGCCGCGAACTGCGGCGGCGGCGGAGGCGGAAGCAGCAGCGCCCCGACAGGTTCGAGCGTCGGCACCGGCGGCAGCGGCGCCACGGGCGCATCGAGCCCCAGCGCGGCGAGTGGCGGCGGCACGGGCACCACGAGCGGCGGCACGGGCACCGGCAGCACCGGTAGCACTGGTAGCAGCGGCACCTCGGGTAGCGGCTCGGGCACGTCGATGGCAGCCGTGCATGATGTGCTGACCTATCACGACGACGTCGCGCGCACCGGCCAGAATCTCAGCGAAACCACGCTGACACCCGCTAACGTGACGGCATCGACATTCGGCAAGGTCGGGTTCTTTACCGTCGACGGCAAGGTCGACGCGCAGCCGCTATTCGTCGGTTCACTGGCGATCGCGGGCGGCACGCACAACGTGCTGTATGCCGTGACCGAGAACGACAGCGTGTTCGCCTTCGATGCGGACACCGGCGCGACGCTGTGGCAGGTAAGCGCGCTCAGCGCCGGCGAAACCCCGAGCGACGACCTCGGCTGCACGCAGATCGTGAACACGATCGGCATCACGTCGACACCGGTGATCGACCGTTCGCGCGGCACGCACGGCACGATCTACGTCGTCGCGATGTCGAAGGACGCGGCCGGCAACTATCATCAGCGCATTCACGCGCTCGACCTCGCCACCGGCGCCGAACTGCTGAACGGTCCCACCGAAATCGCCGCCTCGTACCCGGGCAAAGGCGCGGGCAATACGAACGGCGTCGTGCCGTTCACACCGTCGTTGTATGCGGAGCGCGCGGGGCTACTGCAGCTCGGCAACACGGTCTACACGACGTGGACCTCGCACTGCGACGACGGCGGCTATACGGGCTGGATCATGGGCTACAGCGCCGACACGTTGCGGCAGACCACCGTGCTCAACGTGACGCCTAACGGCATCGGCGGCTCAATCTGGATGAGCGGCGCGGGGCCGGCGTCGGACGGCTCGTCGATCTATCTGCTCGATGCCAACGGCACCTTCGACACCACGCTGAGCGCAGGCGGCTTTCCGGCCAGCAGCGACTTCGGCAATTCCTTCCTGAAGCTGGGCACGTCGGGCGGCCTGTCGGTCGCTGACTACTTCGCGATGACGAACGTCGTAGAGGAGGCCAACGGCGACATCGATCTCGGCTCGGGCGGCGCACTCGTGCTGCCGGACCTGACCGACGCGAACGGCACCGTGCAGCATCTGACGCTCGGCGCGGGCAAGGACAGCACCATCTACGTGGCGAATCGCGACTCGATGGGCAAGTTCAACGCGTCGGCCGACAACATCTATCAGGAGATTCCCGCGCAACTGGCAGGCGGCGAGTTCGGCATGCCCGCCTATTTCAACGGGCGCGTCTATTTCGGCACGGTCGGCGATCATCTGAAGGCGTTCACCGTGACCAACGCGAAGCTGTCGATCACGCCGTCGGCGCAAAGCGCGATGACGTTCGCCTATCCCGGCACGACGCCGAGCATCTCGGCGAACGGCACCGCGAACGGCATCGTGTGGGCCGCCGAAAACGGCACCGTCGCGGCGCTGCATGCGTTCGACCCGGTCACGCTCAACGAGTTGTACAACAGCAACCAGATGGGCACGCGCGATCAGTTCGGCACGGGCAACAAGTTCATCACACCATTGATCGCGAACGGCAAGGTGTATGTCGGCACGACCAATGGCGTGGCGGTGTTCGGATTGTTGGGCGGGTAAGCCGTCGGCGCGCTCACCCTCGGGCCGGCAGAATCTCCCCGGCACACGCGCCGAACCCGACTCGATACCCTTCGCCCTGGCACCAGCCGACGAGCGTCAATTCATCGCCGTCCTCGATAAACGTGCGCGTGCCGCCCTCGCTCAACTCGAGCGGCTTCTTGCCGTTCCACGTCAGCTCGAGCAGGCTGCCGTACGAATCTTCGGATGGCCCGCTGATCGTCCCCGAGCCCATCAGGTCGCCCACCCGGGTGTTGCAGCCCGCCACCGTGTGATGCGCGAGCTGCTGCGCCATCGTCCAGTACATGTATTTGAAGTTGGTCCGCGCGATGGTGCTCGCCTGCCCCGCGTGTTGCGCTCGCAGCGTCACTTCGAGGTGGATGTCGAACGCATGCTCGCCTCGATGCCGCAGATACGCGAGCGGCTGCGGCTCCTGCAGCGGCTGCGCGACGCGGAACGGTTCGAGCGCATCGAGCGTGACGACCCACGGGGAGATCGTCGTCGCGAAGGTCTTGGAGTTGAACGGGCCGAGCGGCACGTACTCCCATTGCTGGATGTCGCGCGCGCTCCAGTCGTTCAGCAGCACCATGCCGAAAATGTGCGCCTCCGCCTCCTCGCACGCGATCGGCTCGCCCAGCGCATTGCCGCCGCCGATAATGAAACCCGTCTCCAGTTCGATATCGAGCTTGCGGCACGCGCCGAACACCGGGCGCTCCTGATCCGGCAGTTTCAGCTGACCATTAGGACGACGAACCGGCGTGCCACTCACCACCACCGACGACGCCCGTCCGTTGTAGCCGATCGGCATCTCCGACCAGTTCGGCAGCAGCGCATTCTTCGGATCGCGAAACATCGAGCCGACGTTGGTCGCGTGTTCCTTCGACGAATAGAAATCCGTGTAGCCCGGAATCTGCACCGGTAGATGCAGACGCGCATCGGCCTCGCGCACCAGCACCTTCGCGCGCAACGCGGCATCGTCGCGCAGCGTCGCGGTGTCGCGCGCGAGCAGTTGGCTCAACTGGATTCGCACGCTGCGCCACGCATCGCGGCCAAGCGCGATGAAATCGTTCAGCGCATCGCGGGCGAATACGTTCGGCGCCGGCGCGCTCAACAGGCCCGCGGCCTGCAACGCGGCGAGATCGACGATCTGATCGCCGATCGCGACGCCCACGCGCCGCGCGTCGTTGCGGCCATCGCTGAAAATGCCGAACGGCAGGTTCTGGATCGGAAAGTCGCTAGCCGGGTCGTTGGCCGACTCGATCCAGCTTTTGCGCGACGCATCGAGCGTCGCCTGGAGATCGTTCACCGCGTTCATCGTTGCTCCGGATTGAAGTGTTTCTTGAGACCTTGCCAGCACTCGTAGTAATGCGCCTGCAGTTGCGCGGTTTCGAGTGCGAAGCGCGTCGGCTTGATCAGCGTGCGGGTCTCGAACATGAAGGCCATCGTGTCGTCGACCTTCCTTGGCACCGACGTATCGATATGCGACGCTTTCTCGAACGTGTCGGCGTCCGGGCCGTGGCCCGACATGCAGTTGTGCAGACTCGCGCCGCCGGGCAAGAAGCCCTCGGCTTTCGCGTCGTAGACGCCATGCACGAGACCCATGAACTCGCTCGCGACGTTGCGATGGAACCAGGGCGGGCGGAACGTATCTTCGGCCGCGAGCCAGCGCGGCGGGAAGATCACGAAGTCGATCGTGTCGACGCCCGGGGTGTCGCTTTGCGATTGCAGCACCAGAAAGATCGACGGATCCGGATGGTCGAAGCTGATCGAGCCGATCGTGTTGAAGCGGCGCAGGTCGTACTTGTAGGGTGCGTAGTTGCCGTGCCACGCGAGCACGTCGAGCGGCGAATGGCCTAGGTCCGCGCGCCACAGATTGCCGTTCATCTTCGCGACGAGTTCGAACGCGCCTTCGCGGTCTTCGTACGCGGCATGCGGCGTCAGGAAATCGCGCGGATTCGCGAGACCGTTGGAGCCGATCGGCCCCAGCTCCGGAAGACGCAGCAGCGCGCCGAAGTTCTCGCAGATATAGCCGCGCGCACTGCCGTCCGGCAGGCTCACCGCGAAGTGCACGCCGCGCGGGATCACCGCGATTTCGAACGGCTCGAGATCGAGGCGGCCCATTTCGGTCGCGATATGCAGGCGCCCTTGTTGCGGCACGATCAGCAGTTCGCCGTCGGCACTGTAGAAGAAGCGGTCCCGCATCGAGCGGTTCGCGGCGTACAGATGAATCGCGCAACCGTTCATCGCTTCGGCCGAACCGTTACCCGCCATCGTGACCCAGCCATCGATGAAATCGGTCGGTTCGTTCGGCATCGGCAGCGGGTCCCAACGCAGCTGGTTGGGCGGCGTCGGCGGAACCTCCGCGAAGTTCGCGACGAGCCGCTCTGAAGGCATCAACGTGAATGGCTTGTGCATGGCCGCCGGGCGAATCCGGTACAGCCACGAGCGCCGGTTGTGACCGCGTGGCGCCGTGAATGCCGTGCCCGAAATCTGTTCGGCGTACAAACCATAGGCCGCGCGTTGCGGAGAATTGCGGCCGCTCGGCAACGCCCCCGGCAACGCCTCGGTCGCGAATTCGTTCGCAAAACCCGACTGGTAGCCGGGCTCGATTTCAGGCCGCAGGCGTGCGTCGGCCGGCGTACGTGTTGAGGTATCCATACAAGGTTCTCCGCGAAATGCTCAGTTCTTTCCCGATTGACACGTGATCCTGGCAGTCAGGCCGGCTCCACTTCTGACACGCGGCTGCGTTGGCGCGTCGCGCCCGCGAGCGCGACCACCAGCAGCGCCGAGCACAGCACCGGCACCGCCGCCGCATGAAACAACGCGGCATTCGACCAGTTCAGCGCGATCAGTTGACCGCCGACGAGCGGCCCGATCACCGAGCCGATCCGGCCGATGCCGAG
>DATAQT010000494.1:0-6660 GCA_036264535.1 Paraburkholderia sp.
GTGTACGCGACGAATCGCACCGATGGTCCGTGGCGCTATACGGTCGAAGCCGGCAAGTCGCTCAGCGATACGTTCGACCTGAGCACGACGAACGGCGTGTATGCGTTCGACGTGTTCGGCCCGAACGGCTTCGTGCGCAAGTTCGCGGGCAACACGCAGGCGAGTACGCAGAGCACGCAGAATGGCCATGGCAATGGTCATGGCAACGGGCATGGCAACGACAAGCCGGCGCAGCCTGAAGTGACCGCGCAATACGACGTCGCGAATGGCAACGTGTTCCTGAAGTTCAGCAACAGCGGCGGCGGCGTCGCGCGTCTGACGGTGATCGACAACGCATACGGCGCGCGCCCGCGCACCGTGCTGGTGCCGGCCAATGCGCGCATCGACGAAGGCTGGGTGCTCGCGTCGAGCCATCACTGGTACGACCTGACGGTGACGAGCAGCGACGACGCGAGCTTCTCGCGCCGTTTGGCCGGCCACGTCGAGAACGGTCGACCGAGTATCAGCGATCCGGCGGCGGTCGCGCCGGTGCTCACGGCGAGCTGAGGTTGGCGCTAGCGGTTATTGTTGTGAGTGCAATCTGATTCGGCATCCTGTTCCGCCTACGTGACGGACAGGATGCCGATGTTTTTTAGGCTTGGAGACCGACGTCCGGCAGCGTCGGACGCGTGGCGAGCGCCTTCGCAACGATGTCTTTGACTTCGGCGAGCGTGTCGCCTTGCAGCGCGAGGCGCGGCGGACGCGTGACGGCGCTGCCACGGCCGAGCAGTTCCTCGCACAGCTTGATGCATTGCACGAGGTCGGGGCGCGCGTCGAGGTGCAACAGCGGCATGAACCAGCGGTACAGCGACAGCGCTTCATCGAAGCGCTTTTGCTTCGCGAGGCGGAACAGCGTCTCGCCTTCCTTCGGGAACGCGTTCGACATGCCCGACACCCAGCCTTGCGCACCGACCGCGATACTCTCGACCACCACGACGTCGAGGCCGGCGCACAGCACGAAACGGTCGCCGACCGCATTGCGCAGATCGATGAAGCGCCGCGTGTCGCCCGACGAATCCTTGAAGCAGACGATGTTCTCGCAGTCCTGCAGCGCGATCAGCACGTCCGGCGTCACGTCGTTCTTGTAGATCGGCGGGTTGTTGTAGATCATCACCGGCAGGTCGGTGCTGGTCGCGACCGAGCGGAAATGCGCGGCGGTTTCATGCGGCTTCGCGGAATAGACGAGCGCCGGCATCACCATCACGCCGTCGACGCCGACGCGCGCGGCTTCGCGCACCGTTTGACGCGCGAACTCGGTCGTGAACTCGGCGACGCCCGCGATGACCGGCACCTTGCCACCCGACGCGTCGCGCGCAGCCTCGATCACCAGCAACTTTTCCGCCGTGCTCAGCGACGTGTTTTCGCCGACCGTCCCGCAGACCACCAGACCTGACACGCCGTCCTTGACGAGATTGCTGACCACGCGATGCGTCGCGTCGACGTCGAGCGAAAAATCCGGCTTGAACTGGGTGCTGACGGCGGGAAACACCCCGCTCCATTGGATAGCCTTGCTCATTTTGTCCGTCTCCTTCTGAAAGCCGGCCGCGCCGACACACGTTGAGTATGACGACGAGTATCGGCCTTTGTCCCGGGGCGGGCTTGGGGTTTTTCGTAGCTGAAAGAGATTAAATCCGCACAATCGGTGGAGCGCCGGAAGGCCGGCTGGGCAGTGCCAGCCATGTCGCGACAAGGCGGCTGCGGCACGCGTGAGCGCCTTCGCGCCGGGCTTTGAAGTAGCCCTTGATGCCGAGTCCGGCATAGCGGCGACGCGCACGGTGAGCAGCGTCAGCGCTGCGAAAACCGTCAGATTGCGCTGGATAAATCTGGATTGCCGGGTTTGGGCTCGGTAGGTGCGCCTCGGTGGCTCGCCCATTGGTGCCTGCAACCATCCACAACGACGGCGTATAGCACTTTGCACAGAACGCTGCCCAGACCGACATTCGCGCGTTTCCCGACAACAGCGCTTGCCAATTCATGTGCGCGTAGGCGTTACAGTGCGGGCAATTGAAAGCAGCCTGTTGAAATTCCGGGGCGACGTATTCCACGATCTTTTTCCGTTTATCGGTTCGCGCCGTGATTACTTAATCAACTGCATCCCAGCGACCTTCGAAGCCGTCACGTCGAAAGTGGCCGTGTACTCACACTCGGCAACATACCCGGACCGCTCGATCAGGCAGTCCGCGAAATCCGGCTTGTCTGACGCCGCGAAGACGCGAAGTGCCTTGCGCACCGTGTCCGCACCTTCGAGAACCAGTTCCTTCGTGCCAAGCATGGATTCGATGATGTCCTTCATCTGGACGCGCTCGACGTCATAGCAGCGCCCCAGCACCCACACCACCTCGACTAGCGCGACCTGCGAAACGTAGCCCGGCCGCTCGGCCGAAAAGGACTCCATGAGCGCCGTCGCCTTCTTCGACTGCGACGCGTCATCCTGCGCGAAGTAGCGGACCAACACGTTTGTATCCAGTCCGATCATCGCGCCGATGCCCCCTGCTCGGCGATGGCGCGGTTCATGTCCTCAATCGAAACCGGTTTGGCAGGCTTCTTCACGATGCCCTTGAGCGAGGCGAGCGAACGAGTGGCCGGATAAACCTCGTACCGGCCGGTTTCCTCGTTGAAGCTGAATTCGATCCGGTCGCCGGATTCCAGGCCAAGCTGATTGCGCACGTCCACTGGGATCGTGACCTGGCCCTTCGATGTAATGGTTGCTGCTGTCATAGTGACCCTCCAAGCATCCCTTACTTTATGGTAAGGCGATGGAAAATGCAAGGGCGAAATGGACACCAGCCACACGATTCGTCGCCCTCAAAGCACCCCGCTCACAATCGCTGACAGGCGCACCGGATCGCCGTCGACAAGGTTCTTAGCGGCAGACAATGAGGAAACACCGATCATCTCCTGAATGAGCTTCAGCGAGCGACCGTCGCGATGCGGCCGTACGGCGAACGTACGCCGGGCCGCCGATGCGTTGCCGCCCTCGATTCCGGCTTGTTGATGCAGTCGCCGGACAATCTCCGTCAGCGTTTCGCACAAATAGCTGATCGCACCACTGCCCGTTACGCGCCGGGTAGAGGTGAATGGCTCTCTATCGCTCGCCCTGAATAGCGGCCCGTGTGGGTCCAGCCCGCGATACGCGGCCGGTGAGGTCGTAACGCCCTGCCGCGCCGCGAGTCTATATGCCAGATAGTCGTCGATCGCTCGGCAGGTCCTGGCGCTCGCCCACACCGACGGTCGAGCCTTGCCGTTAAAAGCGATTTCAGCACGAACAGCCGAATCGACACGCACAGAGCCGTTCGCTTCCAGATAGTCGGAGACGAGGAGCTTCGCCGCCTCATTTGGCATGAGGCCCGTACCATGGAAAAGGAACAGAAGCGCCACGTCGCGAATCGGGCTTTGTCCCGTCACGGCCGCGACTTTGAGCGCGTGGCGAAGCTGGTGAGGTTCGATAACTGGACGATCAGGCGCCCAGCAACACACCCGTTCTGATCGGCCGCGTACCCGTCACGCGACCGAGCGGCGCGCCGGCCGTCACGAAACGGATCGCGCGCCGCATATACAGCACCCCTTCGGTCTGGCTCGCGATCGTGGTCGTCTCGTCGGTCAGCGGATCGACGATATCGAACAGCGGCTGGCCAACGCGGATCGTGTCGCCGATCTTCGCGCGGTGCACGAGAATCCCGCTCACCGGCGCATAGAACTGCTCGCTGCCCGCGAGCGGCGTCGCCGGCGACAGCAGCGGCGGCAACGGCTTCGCCGCACCACGAATCGCACCGCGCCACACCAGATAATCGACGAGCGCGTCGGCATCCTGCTGCGCGACTTCATAGGACACGTCGCGCTGGCCGCGGCATTCGACCGTCACCGCGATCGTGCCGGTCGGCACCGGCTTGCTCGCCGGCATCCGCTGCTGCAAGGTCCACCACAGCAAGCTGTGCGTTTCGTCGAACGCGCCGCCGCCCGAATCCGTCGCGAGCAACGAGGCCTCTGCGCCGAGGTAGCGCGACAGCGGCTCGAACTCGGCCCATGCGGCCTCGCTCGTGTACACATGCATCGCCGCTTCGAGCGAGCAATGCAGATCGATCACGACGTCCGCGTCGCACGACAGCTTCAGCAGCGCCAGTTGCAGCGACTCGAATTCGGTCAGCGGCTTCTGTTGCGCGAGTTCTGCCGCGAGCAGCTCACGCACGATGCGGCGGTTGTCGTTCGCATCGGCACCGAGCGCGTCTTTCGCATTCGCGACAATCTTCGAGAACTGCACGAAATGCCGGTTGAAGTTCTTGCCGCTGGCGAGATCGAAGCGGCCAATGAACTGACCGAGCACGTACTGACCGAGCCCAACCGGATTCGACACCGGCACGAGCACGATTTCCGCATTCAGCGCACCGGCTCGTTCGAGCTCCAGCAGACGCCGCTTCAGCAGCACGGTGGTCAGCATCGCGGGCGTTTCATCGGCGTGCAACGACGCCTGGATATAGATCTTCTGCCCGCTATTGGCTGGGCCGAAATGAAACGACACCAGTTCGCGGTGCGTGCCGATAGCCGGCGACAGAAGCGGAATCGATTGCCTGTTCATGAATGGAAAGCCAGAAAAATAACGTTGGGAATCTGGATCAATTGCCGTACGGATCGAAGTCGAAGTACTTCTTCGCGATCTGCGCGTACGTGCCGTCCTTGCGCATCGACGCGATTGCCGCGTTGATCGACGCCTGCACCTCGGTTTCGTCCTTGCGCAGGCCGATGCCGACACCGCGATCGCCCATCGACAGCGGCTCGCCGACAAACGCGAAGCCCTTGCCCGCCGGCGTGCGCAGGAAGCCGTAATCCGCCTCGACCGTACCGAGCAATGCGCCGTCGAGTCGCCCGTTCTGCAGATCGGCGAACACTTCGTCCTGGCTCTTGTAGGCGACCACGTTCGCGCCGAGCGGCGTCCAGTTCTTCAACGCATAGCTCTCGAACTGCGTGCCCGACTGCACACCGATCTGTTTGCCGGCAAGTCCGCTCGCCGTAGGCGCGAGCGGCGAGCCTTGCCGCGCGATCAGCCGCGACTTGAACTGGAACAGCTTCGACGAAAACAGGATCTGCTGCTCGCGCTTCTCGGTGATCGCCATCGAAGACAGAACCGCGTCGATCTTGCGCGCCTGCAGCGCCGGAATCATGCCCGAAAACTCGAGTTCGACCCACTGGCAATGGGCGTGGATGCGCCGGCAAATCTCGTTGCCGAGATCGACGTCGAAGCCCTTGAGGCTGCCGTCGGGCGCCTTCGAGTCCATCGGCGGATAGGTCGGGTCGATGCCGAGGCGCAAGGTGGTGGCGTCAGCGGCGAACGCGCCGCTGCTGAAAGCCAGCGCGGCGCAGAGAATCATCAGCGGAGTTTTCATGGAAGGCGGACGGTGAGCGGATGAGGACAGCGTCATCGTAAGCGGTCGTAGCGCCTCAAAGAAGTTCCATTCGGACTATCATGATCACTTTTACCGATCACCAATCCCCGACGACATGGCGTTGACGATTTCACAACTGCGCGCGTTCACGGCGGTCGCCGAGCATGGCAGCATTCGCGCGGCGTCGCGCGCGCTCGGCATCGCGCAAAGCGGTATCACGCAGCAGTTGCAGAACCTCGAATCGATGCTCGGCGCGACCCTGTTCACGCGCACGAATCGCGGCGTCGCGCTGACCGCGCTGGGCCAGCGGCTCTTGCAGCGGGCCGGCGCGATCCTCGGTGAATGCGAGCGCGCCGAAGAGGACGTGCGGCAGTTGCGCGGCGACTACGCGGGCGAGGTCACGTTCGGCATGACGACCGAGCCGCTCATCGACGCGTTCGCGCCCGTGCTGATGGAGTTTCGCGCGCGTTTCGAGCGCGTCGCCGTGCATCTGCGCACGGGCACGTCGCGCATGATGATTTCGTGGATCCGCGAAGGCACGCTCGATTTCGCGGTCGCGCTCGTGTCGAAACAGACCGACACCGCCGATCTGTCCGTCATGCCGCTCTATCCGTCCGACCCGGTGATCGTGTGCAGGCGTGGTCATCCGCAGGCGCGCGCGAAATCGCTCGCTGAACTCGTCGATTGCACGTGGGTGACGACGCGCTCGCCGAATCTGACCGAGGAGCCGCACGTCAACCGCTTGAGCCATCTGTTCGACAGCCACGGTTTGCCGCCGCCGAAGATCGTCGCGACGGTCGAGGGCTTGTACGAAACGCTGCATCTGGTTGGCGCGACCGATTGCCTGTCGCTCGAATCGTCGGTCGTCGCGAAGCGCGGGCCGTTCGCGGACGTGCTGACGACGATCCCGGTACGCGAACACGCGTTGCAGCAGAACGTCTGTCTGCTGCAACGCGCGGCGATTCCGCTGACGCCAGCCGCGCAGGAGTTCGCGACGATGATCGCGTCGTACACGCGCACGGTGCGGGCGCGTTGAGCGCCAAGGCGCCGCTCAACCTGCCGTTTCTTCGAGCCCGATCAATTCTTCGATACGCTGCCTGCGCCGGATCAGGCGCGCCCGGCCACGCTCGATCAGCACCTCAGGCGCGAGCGGCCGGCTGTTGTAGTTCGATGACATCGACGCGCCGTACGCACCCGCGTCATGAAACACGATCAGGTCGCCCACTTGCGGCGCGGGCATCGA
>DATAQT010000495.1:0-4831 GCA_036264535.1 Paraburkholderia sp.
TGCCGAGCGTGCCGCTATGCACGTTGCCGCACGACAGATCGAGCAGTTCCGCGCGCGCGAGCTCGCCGAGAATACCGATGATGCCGCCCGCGCGATGCACGTCCTCGATGTGGTACTTGTCGGTCATGGGCGCGGCCTTGCACAGGCACGGCACCTTGCGCGAAATGCGGTCGATGTCCGACATCGTGAAATCGACGCCCGCTTCCTGCGCGGCGGCCAGCAGGTGCAGCACGGTGTTGGTCGAGCCGCCCATCGCGACGTCGAGCGTCATCGCGTTTTCGAACGCCTGCTTCGTGGCGATGCTGCGCGGCAGCACCGAGGCGTCCTCTTCCTGATAGTAGCGGCGGCACAGATCGACGACGAGGCTGCCAGCCTGCTCGAACAGGCCCTTGCGCCATGCGTGGGTCGCGACGATCGTGCCGTTGCCCGGCAGCGCGAGGCCGATCGCCTCGGTCAGGCAGTTCATCGAGTTCGCGGTGAACATGCCCGAGCACGAACCGCAGGTCGGGCACGCGTTGCGCTCGACTTCGGCGACTTCGGCGTCGCTGATCTTCGGATCGGCGGCCTTGATCATCGCGTCGATCAGGTCGATCTTCGCGATCACCTGGCCGTCGGTCGGCGACTTGACCTTGCCCGCTTCCATCGGACCGCCCGACACGAACACGACCGGAATGTTCAGGCGCATGGCGGCCATCAGCATGCCCGGGGTGATCTTGTCGCAGTTGGAGATGCAGACCATCGCGTCCGCGCAGTGCGCGTTGACCATGTACTCGACCGAGTCCGCGATCAGTTCGCGCGACGGCAGCGAATAGAGCATGCCGCCGTGGCCCATCGCGATGCCGTCGTCGACGGCAATCGTGTTGAATTCCTTCGCCACGCCGCCGGCCGCTTCGATCTGCTTCGCGACCAGCGCGCCCAGATCGCGCAGATGCACGTGGCCCGGCACGAACTGCGTGAACGAGTTCACGACCGCGATGATCGGCTTGCCGAAATCGTCGTCCTTCATGCCGGTCGCGCGCCACAGCGCGCGGGCGCCGGCCATGTTGCGGCCATGAGTCGAAGTGCGTGAGCGATAGTTGGGCATCTGTATCCTCAGGTATTGCTGTTATCGATTTTGATGAGCGCCCGCGCGGGCGTGGGGATCGTATTAGTGCGCGGACTTCGCGCTGGGAACGAATAGTGCAAGAACCCCAGTAAGACGTCCAATATATTTTTTCGGCGCAATTAGGTCGAAAAAAATATTAATCCATGCCGCGACCGCTCAGCCCATTTGCGCCAACGCCGTCATCAGCATGCCGTCCGCGCGCGCGAGATCCTCGAGCACCGAGAAGTGCGTGCAGCCCGGCACATGCACGAGCGCGACCGTCTGCCCCGCCGCCTCGCACGCCGCCGCATAGTCGTCCGACTGACGCACCAGCTCCGGCAACTCCGCGCCGCCGACCGCGATTACGGCCGGTACGCCATCGCCAACGTGATGGATCGGACTGTAAGCGGCGATTTCCTGCTCGCTCAGTCGCAGCTTGTCGTTGAGCCACGACAGGCTGATCGGTTCGAGATCGACCAGCGCGCTGATCGGCAGCGCGTTCGTGACCAGCGGATGGGCGCGATGCAGCGCCGTCAGATGACCGCCCGCCGAGTGCCCGCTCAGGCACACCGGATGCCCCGCGGTGCCGAGCCCATCCGGATCCGCTTGCAGATGATCGAGCAGGCGCGTGATTTCGCCGACGATCTGCGTCATCGAGGCGTCCGGCGCGAGCGTGTATTCGGCCAGCACGACGTTGAAGCCGTTGGCGAGCGGCCCATCGGCGATGAACGCGAAGTCTTCCTTCGCGCAGTTCTGCCAGTAGCCGCCGTGAATGAAGATAAACGTCGGCGCGCCGGCTTTGCCGCACGACAGCCAGTCGAAACGCTCGCGCGGACGCTCGCCGTAACGCAAATCGCGCCGCACCGGCACGCGTTCATACAGCCTGGCGCTGCGCTGCTGGAAGTCCTTCAGGACTTCCGGAAAGTTCGGGATGGCCTGCGTGTTGTTGTAGGCCTTGTCGAGCGTGGGGCGATCCATGCCGCGATAGATGGTCGTCATAGTCTTATATCTCCGTGCCTGGCCGACGATGGTCGGCGTGATTGTCGGCGATTCGCCTGGTCGCGTCGAATGTCACGTTTTCTTGACATGCCCGGCGCCCAGGACGAATAATTCGGCGTTCGTTTACCGAAGCAGTGTTCGTCGTAAGAACATTGAAAAGGAAACAGAAGTCATTTTCCAGCGCAACACCGGCTAAGAGGCCAAGCAAACCGAAGCCTCGTCCCTCGCTCCGGGATTCGCGCTAATCTGTCTCCTGTCACCAAGGTCAGGTAAGGCAAGCTTGCCGCCAATACGCGCGAGCACCCCACGCCAGCGCGCCGTAACCGCCCGCTCCGCCCTGCGCATGGCCGGGCACCACCCAGAGTCACACACATGAAGCGAGACACTTCCCCCAACGCCGCCGGCCGGCCTGCCGCTTCGCGCGGCATCGTCGAAGGTCTGGTGTATGTTTTCGAGCAGGTCATGCCCGACCCGTTCGTGCTGTCGATCTGCCTGACGTTCTTCGTCGCCGTGCTGGCGATGCTGATCGCGCCGACCGGCAACCTGCCGACGCTGCTCGATTCCTGGTACACCGGCACCTTCGGCATCCTCGGCTTCGCGCTGCAGATGATCCTGATCCTCGCGACCGGCTACGCGATCGCGGAAGCGCCGATCGTGCAACGCGGACTGCGCGCGCTCGCCTCGCACGCCAACTCGCCGACGCGCGCCGCGCTGCTCGTGTTTCCGGTCGTCGCGGTTGCCGCGTGGCTCAACTGGGGGCTCGGGCTGATCGTCGGCGCATTGCTGTCGCGGGAAATCGCGCGGCGCGTCGACGTCGATTTCGCGTGGCTCGTCGCGGGCAGCTATTCGGCCTGGTCGATCTGCAATAGCGGGTTGTCGAGCTCGATTGCGCTTTCACAGGCCTCGCACGGCAATGCGCTGAATCTGGTCGAGAAAGCGACCGGCCAGGTGGTGCCGCTCAGCGAAACCATTTTCGCGCCGTTCGTGTTCGTTCCGACCGTGCTGGTCGTCGTCGTGATGACCGTGATCTTCATCAGGATGCATCCCAAAGCGGAGAACGTCGTGTCGTTTCGCCAGAGTGGCGAACAAGCCGCCGAGGAGCCGAGCGACGACCCGCATGCGCGCGCAAGCAGCGCGACCTCACTCGCGGCGCGCCTCGAACAGTCGATGCTCGGCACGCTGCTGCTGCTCGCGCTCGGCATCGGCTATCTGGCGATCACGTGGCACAAGGAAGGCTTCGATCTCGACATCAACAACACGATCCTGATCTTCCTGATGATCGGTCTCGCGCTGCAACGCACGCCGATCGCGTATGCGAATTCGATCCGCCGCGCCGCGCGTCAGACCGGCTCGATGCTGCTGCAATATCCGATGTACGGCGGGATCATGGGCATCATGAAGGGCACGGGTCTCGCGTCGATGATCGCGAAGGCGTTCGTGACGATCGCCTCGCCGGTCACGCTGCCGCTGTGGAGCTATCTGAGCTCGCTGATCATCACGCTGCTGGTGCCGAGCGCCGGCGGTCACTGGGCGGTGCAGGGTCCGTTCGTGCTGCCCGCGGCGCTCAGCCTGCATGCGTCGGTGCCGCGCACCGCAATGGGTGTCGCGATGGCCGAGAACGTATCGAACATGCTGCAGCCGTTCTGGGCCGTGCCGATCGTCGCGATTGCGGGTATCCGGATTCAGCGCGTGATGGGCTATACGGCGGTGACGTTTGCGGTGTCGCTGGTGATTTACGCGGCGGCGTTGTGGCTCGTGCCGTAAGTACGGCAGGGGCAATCATGGCCTGAGTCGAGCGAGGCCATTACCGCTAAAGTGCAAAGGGCCGATGAAACACTGCTTCATCGGCCCTTTGTACTTTTACCGCTTTTACCGGTTCTACCGCTCTTACATCTTCACGACGTCGAGCAGCGTCTTCTTGCCGTCCTTGTAGTCATACAGCGAGATCACGCCGTGCTGAAGGTCACCCTTCGCGTCGAACGTCGTTTCGCCGGTCACGCCCTTGTAGTCGGTGCCCGAGACCTTCGCGAGAACCTTGGCCGGGTCGGTCGAGTTCGCGCGCTTCATCGCGTCGACGACGATATACACCGCGTCGTACGTGAACGGTGCGTCGAATTCGATCGGATGGCCAAAGCGCTTCGCGTACTTCGCCGCGAATTCCGCGCCGCCGTTCATCCGCTCGACCGCCATACCGGCTTGCGAGCACACCACGTTGCCTGCCGCCGGACCGGCGAGGTCCGCGAGGCTTTCGGTGCACACGCCGTCGCCCGACAGCATCTTCGCGCGCAAGCCCAGCTGACGCGCCTGCTTGGCGAGCGGACCGCCGGTCGCGTCCATGCCGCCGTACATGATCGCGTCGGGATTCTCGCCCTTGATCTTCGTCAGGATGGCGCGGAAATCGACGGCCTTGTCGTTGGTCGCGTCGTGCGACACGACTTTCAGGCCGAGCGACTTCGCGGTCTTTTCGAATTCGTTCGCGAGACCTTGCCCATAGGCGGTCGAATCGTCGACCACCGCGACCGTCTTCACGTTCAGAGTCTTCGCGGCGAAGGTGGCCAGCGCCGGGCCTTGCTGCGCGTCAGTCGCGACGACGCGGTAGGTCGTCTTGAAGCCCTGTTGCGTGTACGCCGGGTTCGTCGACGACGGCGAAATCTGCACGATGCCCGCGTCGCTATAGATCTTCGACGCCGGAATCGACGCGCCCGAGTTCAGGTGGCCGACCACCGCGACGACCTTGTCGTCGACGAG
>DATAQT010000016.1:0-11612 GCA_036264535.1 Paraburkholderia sp.
AGTGATGATAGCAAAGTCCGGCGCGGCAACTTACGCGAATCAGTTCGCGAGCCACACCACCGTCAGCGAGCGCACGCCCTGTGCACCGCGAATCAATACGCCCTCGATATCGGCGGTGGCCGAAGGGCCGGTCACGAGCGACGCATAACGCGCGCTGCGAAAATCGTCGCGACGATAGACGTCCTGCAGTCCATCGAGCAATTGCGTCGGATCAAGCAGCACGACCAGATGCTGGACGATATAGCCCAACGCGTTGACCACATATTCGCGCTCGCTGAACCACACGGAGCCGGTTTCGGCGACGCCAAAGCGTGCCCGCACCACACCGACATCCACATCCTGCAGCGACGCGGGGTCCGTCTGAGCGTCTATCGCCCGCGTGCCCGGCACTTCCGTGGTCGCTGATGCAATCGACACCGCAGGGCCAAACCGCTCGCGCATCAGATCGCCGACCTCGCTCGCGCTCGCCGCTTCGACGCAAGTTCCACCCATTGCCTGCAAGGCGGCTGCGAAACGCGCGCGCAGATCACCGCCGGGAGCATCGAACAGCGGCACGTCGGGGCGCGGTCGCGCGGCCGGTTGCGCGGCGCGCACCTTGGCGAGAAAAGCCTCACGCGTTGTCATCGCCGCCTCCGCGATTCTTCTTGTACCACGCATGAAAAGTCATCTTCGGTGCCTCCGGTAATTCGCGTTGCCGCCCCCAGATATTCAAGGGGTTGTACAGCACGAAATTCGGCAGCCGCCGCAACGCGCTGCCCATCGACGACACCGTCGCGCGATACAAGGTCGGACTCGATAGCAAACGCCCCGCCATCTTCAGCACTTCCTGCTTCACGAACGGCACTTCGTGTCGTTCGGCAATCACCGCGCGCCATTTATAGATCTGCTCGTGAATATTGATCTTCACGGGACACACGTTCGTGCAACTGCCATTGAGCGTCGAGGCGAACGGCAATGCGCTATAGCGTTTCAGATCGAAAGTCGGATTGATGATCGCGCCGATGGGGCCCGAATAGGTGCCGCCATACGACAGCCCGCCGCTGCGCCGATAGACCGGACACGTATTCATGCACGCGCCGCAGCGAATGCATTTGAGCGAGTACCAGAAGTCCTCCATCGCGAGCCGCTCGGAGCGGCCATGATCGACGAGGATGAAATGCATCTCGGTGCCCGGCCGCGGTGCGCGAAAATGCGAGGTGTACTGCGTGATCGGCGAACCCAGGGCGCTGCGCGACAGCATCCGGACGAACACGCCGAGATCCGACACCTTCGGAATCAGCTTCTCGATTCCGATCGACGCGATATGCAGCGGCGGCACGTTCGCCGAAAGATCCGCATTGCCTTCGTTCGTGCAGACGACGACCGTGCCCGTTTCCGCCACCGCGAAATTGCAGCCGGTCATGCCCGCCGTTTTCTCGCGCACGAAATACGGCCGCGTATTCATGCGCTGACTTTCGGCGAGGTAGTGAATGTCGCTATTGGTCGGATCGGTGCCGATGGTGCGGCCGAACAGCTCGGCCACGTCCGCGCGCAGCTTGTGCACGGCCGGCACGACCATATGACTCGGGTCCTGATGATCGAGCTGCTGGATGCGCTCGCCAAGGTCCGTCTCCATCACGGTAATGCCGCGCGGTTCGAGATAGTCGCGCATCCGGCATTCGTCGGTCAGCATCGACTTGCTCTTCACGAGCGTCGTCATGCCGCGCTCGGACATCAACTGGTGGACGATCGCGTTGTGCTCTTCCGCTGTCGCCGCCCAATGCACGACCACGCCGTTGGCTTCTGCGGCGGTCGCGAACTGCTCCAGGTAGTCGGCCAGATGCGACAGCGTGTGTTCCTTGATGCCCGAGGCCAGCGAACGCAAGGTCTCCCATTCGGCAATGCCGTGCGCCTGCGCATCGCGCTTCTCGCGCAGGTCCCACAGCCGCCTGTCGTGAAACGCGACGTGCTCGGTCTTGCTGATGAAAGAACCCGCCTCTTTGGCGTGATCGACACGGTGCTCGTCACGGCTCATGCGCGCGCTCCATTGAGAACCTGCGCGATGTGAATGAAGCGCGCGTCGGCCTTCATGCGTTCCGCGCAACCCTGCTGGTGCATCAGGCACGACATGTCGCCCGACACGATGTACTCGGCGCCCGCATTCAAATGGTCGCGCACCTTGTCCTGCCCCATGCGCACCGACACCGCTTCCTCGGTGACCGAGAACGTGCCGCCGAAACCGCAGCATTCGTCGGGCCTCGCCGGCTTGACGAACTGAATGCCCTTCACGCCTTCCAGCAACGTGCGCGGTTTCGAAAACGGCGGACCGGCAATTTCCGACGCCGACGCTTCCTTCAGATGACGCAGCGCGCTGCAACTGGTGTGCAGACCGACCCGATGCGGAAAATCAGCCCACGGAAACTCGCGCGCGCCGATCACGTCGTGCAGAAACTCGACCAGCTCGTAGGCGTTCGCGCGCACTTTCTTCACTTCGTCGGTCTGCTCGAGCGCGGTCAAATGCTCGCGCACGTGGTGAATGCAGCTCGCGGACGGCCCGACGATGTAGTCGTAGCCCGCGAAGTTACGCGCGAACAGCCGCTCGGTGGCGGCGGCGTCCGCATGCGCGCCGCTATTGGCCATCGGTTGGCCGCAGCAGGTCTGCTGCTGCGGATAGTCGACCTCGATGCCGAAACGTTCGAGCAGTTCGAGCGTCGCGATGCCGACCTCGGGATAGAACGCGTCGATGAAGCACGGGATAAACAGCGCGACTTTCATAGGCTCTTCAGGAAAAGCGTCGAGGACAAGGTCTGTGCGACTACGCCACGGTGCGTGAAATTATACCGTTCGACACCGTGCGCCGATGCGCTGATTTCAACGCGGCCCGGCCGTATAAAAGCTCACGAGATCACGCTTCATCGCATGCATCGCGGCATCGTCGAGATAGACCATGTGGCCGGTCGGATAGTAGGCGATGCGCACGTTCTGGCGCAGCGGGCCGTCGATGCCGAGATGCGCGAGCGCGTATTCGGTCGCATAGAACGGCGTGGCGAGATCGAAGTAGCCGTTCAGCGACAATACCCGCAACTGCGGATTCTGCCGCATCGCTTCAGCGAGATCGCCGGCCGCGTAGGGCAGTTCGAGCCGCTCGCCCCACCATTCGCGATGTTTCCAGTCCCATTGCTTCAACGCGTCGTCGCTGAACACCAGGTAACGCTCGGTTGGCGTGTAGTGCAGATCGTCCGCCAGATGCTGATGAAGCGCCGCATTGAACGCATTCGACACGCTGCTCACCGATGCGTCGAAGTCGGGCTCCTCCGATGCATCGTCGTAGTTGAGGCCTTCGAAACGCGCATCGTAGCGGCCCACGCTGCGCGACTCGTTGCGCAGCAACTCGTTCCGAAACCGCGACGGATAAAGACGCAGGCGGTTGCGCTTCACGTAGCCCACGTCGAGACCGGTGAAGTACGCGATGCGCGCGGCGATCGCGTCGCGCTGGTCGTCGGGCAGCGCATCTCCCTGCGCTAGCGCCTGCGCATAGGGTCCGCGCGCGAACGCGCGCGCGTCGTCGAGAAAGGCCGGCAGGCTCGCGGGCTTCGGCGTGACCTTGTCGTGATACCACGCAATCGCCGCGAAGCTCGGCAGATAACTTTCGCTCTTGAAGTCGAGCCCCGGCGAGAACGCCGCGGCATTGAGTACCGACGAGAGCAGGATCACCCCGTTCACCGCGATGTTGTTCTGCCCCAACTGGTAAGCGAGCATCGCGGCGCGCGCGGTGCCATACGATTCGCCGAGCAGGTACTTCGGCGAATTCCAGCGCTGATTCACCGTCAGATAACGGTCGATGAACTGCGCGAAGGCGCTGAGGTCCTGATCGACGCCCCAGAAGTCCTTGCCGGTGCCATGCCCGACGGGTCTGGACAGGCCCGCGCCGACCGCGTCGATGAACACGAGGTCGCTGGTGTCGAGCAGGCTGTCCGGGTTGTCCTCGAGCGTGTACGGCGCGGGCGGCGTGCCCGCGGGGCTCGCGGTGCGCACGCGCTTCGGGCCGACCGAGCCCATCATCAGGAACACGCTGCCGGCGCCCGGGCCGCCATTGAACAGAAACGTGATGGGACGCGTTGCCGGCGTTTTGGTGGGCACCGTGTACGCGACATAGAACACGCTCGCGTTGGCCGCGCCATTCTTGTCGTGCAGCAGCAGATTGCCGGCGGTCGCCGTGTAGTCGAGCTTGCGGCCGTTCAGGCGAAGCGAATGCGTGGTGACGCTCGTGGTTTCAGGCGGCACCGGGATCGCGGGGGACGATGCTTTGTCGTTGCGTGGCTTGCCCGTCGCGTCGGCTGAGTCCGGTGCATTCGAGGCAGCCTGCGTGTCGCCGCGCGAAGCCGTCCGCTTGCGGGGCTCGCCGTTCGGGCGCGCCGCCGTTGCGTGCGGCTCGCGAGCATCGCCGGCCGGCGACGCGTTCGCCTCGGGTCCCTGGCGTGGCGCGACGGCCGCCGATGCGGCGGTGTCCGCGCTTTGCGCCGTGTCCGTGCTTTCCGCGGCGCTCGACGCATCGGCCTGCTCGGCTGCCATACACCGTTCACCGAATGGCGCAACGCCGAGGACAGCAAGCGTCACCGTCAGCGCGGCGGCCGGTAATCCCGCTGTCTGCAAGCGACGCAACGAAGGAGAGAAGCGAAAGATCATGAAGTGGTCCGGGACGGGTCGAAACGCGCTGGAATCCGGCTAGCCGGGCTCAACAGTCCACCCGGCGCTCGATTCTTGACGCAAGTTCGCGCGGCGTCAACCTTCGGCGACATCGCACGCCCAACATTACAAACCGCTTGTTCCGCGACGTGGCGCACACCAGCGCAGTCATGGCAGAATCGACAACGCCTTCGTCGCCTTGTCGAGAATACCCAATGGACCAACTGGTACTGGATGCATTCGACGCTGCTTCGCTGATCCCCGGCTTCCGTGCGCCGCAACTGCCGCAGGAACTGCCCGACGGCCCCACCCTCGACGCCGCCGACCACGCCATGCGGCACTGGACGAGCACGGTCAGCGGACCGCTGCCGCCCGGCTCCGACCTGCACCGGCGCGAAATGTGCCGCATGTTTCGCGAGACCTTCAATCCGTATCGCCCGTCCGTGCTTGCATGGCCGCAGCTCGAAGCCGCGACGCTCAAGCGCATCGTCGAGTTGCCGATCTGGGACATCGCCGTGCAAACCGAAGGCAGGGCGCGCCTGCGCATGGCCGCGTACGCCGCGACGCGAGACGACCCGGACTTGCGCGACGCGCTCGCGCTGAACGCGTGGGAAGAAAACCGCCATAAGGAAGTGCTGTCGCGCATGGTGCACGCGTATGGCATCGCGCTCGCGAGCGAGCCGTCTTACCTCTATCCGAAAGACACCGAGCGGGCTTACCTCGTGACGGGCTATAGCGAATGTATGGACAGCTTCTTCGCGTTCGGCCTGTTCGAGGTGGCGCGGCGCTCGGGCCTGTTCCCGCCCGAACTCACCGAGACGTTCGAGCCGGTGATGCAGGAAGAGTGCCGCCATATTCTGCTGTTCGCGAACTGGGTCGCGTGGCATCGCGCGCAGCTTTCGTGGTGGCGGCGCATTCGCTTCGAGATCAAGGTGGCGGGCGTGTGGGCGTTTCTCGTTTGGGAGCGCATCGGGCTCGCGCGTGCGATGGATGCCGAGGGCAATGTCCACGAGCACGATAACAACTTCACGGTCAACGGTGCGCAGTCGGTTTCGGATGTCGATATCAGCGTGCCGGACTTGATGCAGCTGTGTCTTCAGGAAAACGAACGGCGTTTTGCGGGCTATGACCCGCGCTTGTTGCGGCCCGAAACGATGCCGTGGCTCGTGCGCTTCGGGTTGAAGTTCATGCGCAAGAAAAAGTAAGCCGCGCCGTTGTTTCAGGAATTGCGAATCGCCGATCGACGCTTCAAGTGCACTCCATCAACACGACTGGCGCGGCAGTCATGCGCGCGTCAGGTTGACGCCATGCTGCTTGCGTAAGCTGGGAGCCACGGCAAACGACACGGAGCGCGCCATGGAGTCCTTCCCGCTGTTCGTCATCGGCTCGCCCAGGTCCGGAACGACCTTTCTCTGTTCCGTGCTGAACGCGCATCCTCTGATCCAGCTGACCAACGAGTGCCGCGTCTTTGCGTTGCTGAAGGACTTTCTGGAAGTCGGCTGCCAACGCCCCGATCTGCTCGGCGAGACTTCGCGCGAGCGCCTGTGCGCATTCGGTCGTCGTACGCTCGGCGGGTGGGTCGAACGTTTCTATCGGGAAGAGTTGAACTTCGGCGCGCCGATCTGGGGCGACAAGCATCCATCGTATGCGGACCCCACGGTGCTATCGGGCCGAACGGGTTCGATCGAACGACTGCCTCGCTCGGGCTCCTGTCTGCGTCTGATACGCGAGCTGCTGCCGCAGGCGCGCTTCATTCATATCCATCGCGATCCTCGCCACGTGGCCAATTCGCTCGTGCACAAGCGTTGGACCGGCTCGATCGAAGACGGCATCCGCGTGTGGGGCCAATATGTCGCCGAGATCAACGCATTCTTCGAAGAGATACCGGCGGCTCACGCGCTGAACGTTTCGTACCGCAAGGTCATCGAAGAACCGCGGGAGACGGCGGCCAGCATCGGGCAGTTTCTCGGCCTCGCGGATGCATCACCGATCAGCGATTTCCTCATCTCGCAACGCCATTCGCCGACACCGTTCAGCGATCCGGTGACCGATATCGGCGATCTTTATCTGATTCCCGATACGGCGGCGGCTGACGACACGCTCCTCGCTCTCGCGGAAACACAGGCGCGACGGCTTGGCTATGCGGCCGCATGAAGTGGCCACATGAGATGGCGATCTAACACGGAGTGACCCGGCGGCCTCCCGGGCAACTCCGCTCGCAGTGCTTACACGTCGGCGTAATCGATACCGGTCAGCGGACCGAGATGGGCAACCGTGGTGAAGTGCGCGTCACGCTTCGTATCGATGTCGAGCTCCCGCACGTCGCCGCCCAGGTCCGTCACGAACGCGCGGCGCCCACGCCGGTCCAGCGATACGCCGATGCCCTCCTTCAGTTCGCGCGCGAGCACTTCGTGATCCGCGAGGCCCGACGTCGTGATCTTCGCGCGATTCAGCGTATTGCCGTCATGCGTATCGTCGCCGCGATCGGTCCAGTAGAGGACGCCGTCACGGTGATCGATGTCGAGATCGATCGGCTCAGGCAGACCATCGAGCAAGCACTCGAGATCGGGACGCGCGTCGGGTTCCGCCCCGGCCGGCAGATCGATGGACGCCCTGAAGATGCGGCCTTCGCCCGCGTCCGGCGGTCCCTTCTGGGTCCAGTAGATGTGCCCGTTCGGCTTGTCGAGTGCGATGCCCACGCAATGCCGGGTCGCGTCGCCCGTATGCTCGGGGAAATTGCCGGTGCGCACGAGTTCCGTCACCTCGCTGCCGTCCATGCGCGCGCGCATCACGCGCATGCCTTCGCGATCGCACCAGTAGAGGTAACCACCCTCCTTGTCCAACGCCAGTTCCTTCGGCGTGCCAGCGGCACCTGAAGGCACGAGCACACGATGCTCGCTGCCGTCGAGCTTCGCGCTTTCGATCGTGCCGTCGTTCGGCGGCACCGCGCCGGGAACGGGGTCGCCGTCGATCAGATGGATGCCGCTGCCCATGTTGGTCCAGTACACCACCTGGCTTTCGGCATCGACCTTGATGCCGTCGGGCGTGCGCAGCAGATTCGCGAGCACCACTTCGTGCGAACCATCCGGCCACAGGGCGATGATCGCCGGTGGACGTGCCTGCAGGACATACAACGTACCGCCATTCACCGTAGCCACAGTAAGTACCCTCCATCTGATTGTCAGAACGTCGTGGTATTGCCGGAGCCGGTCCGTAGACTCGCCACCGCGCAGGCAGTGCGGCGACAGGCTACATCAGGTTGCGTTAGAACTTTGTGAATGTGTGCAGATCCGCAGCGGACAGACCCGCCTCCCACAAGTGCGCGCCGGTCTGAGACCCCTACGTCAATAGCAGGCGACGCTAGTCCGTGAAGACCTCGTGCACCGAGCTCTGAAAAGCGCCGCCGTTCATCGGTCCTCCGCCCGCGACGTGGATGCCGTCGTCCAGCACGGCCGCGGCCATGCCATGGCGCGGCGTGAGCATCGGCGCATACGCTTGCCATGTATCCGTGCCAGGATCGTAGGCCTCGTTCTGGCCGAATACCCGGCGCGTGCCCTCCCCGCCCATGCAGAAAAACCGGCCGCGCCATGCGACGCCGCCGAGACCCGAGCGCGGCGTCGGCATCGGCGCCCGTTCTTCCCAGCGATCCGCCGCGGGATCGTAGGCCACGTGCATGCCGGTATTGAAGTCGAAGGTATCCATCCGGCCGCCCGCGACGAGTATCCGATCGGACAGCACCACCGCGGCCGCGTGATCGCGCGGCCCGGGAATCGGCGCGAGCGTGCGCCAGCTGTCGCTGTGGGGATCGTAGGCTTCATGCCAGTCCACCGAGCGCGTGTCGCGTCCACCGATCGCGTGAATCAGGCCGTTGCATGCCACCACCGATATCGCGCCGCGCGAGCCTCGCGACAGTGGATGAATCGCGCGCCAACGATCTTCGGCGACGACGTACGCGTAGCAATCGGGCACCGCGATGCGGTTCTGTTCGACGAAGCCGCCAAACGCATAGACGACCCCGTCCGCCGCCGCGACGCCGACGTGATTCGCGCCACGGGGAATGGGCGCGGCATCGCGCCAGACGCCGCGTGAAGCGTCGAACACGTGGTGATAGGCGCGCGCCACCTGCTGCGCGCCGTAACCGCCGATCACGTGCATCCGGTTCCCTTCGGCGGCGGCCCACGCCATCTCGCTGCGCGGCAGCGGCAAGGGCGCGGCGCTGGCCCAGCGGCCGGGGTTGTCCGCGCGAGGCGCTGGCGAGTAGGTGAAGCGCTGCGCAAATGCGCCCGGTGGCAGTTGAGTGACTAGCGGGTCCTTCAGGCTCGCGTAGAGGCCGCCGCGTTGCGCGACTTGCATCGATTGCTGGTCCTCGACGGACTGCATCGCGTCGCTGGCCTGCGCGAACGCGCGATGCGCTGTCAGCAACGCAGCGCTCGCGCCGGTGAGATGCTGAAGAAAGCGGCGTCGGGGCAGGCTCATCGGGTACCTCGGCGAGGCAAGGGGTATTGCGATGTTAGACCTGCGGCGGCTCACTCGGAGGAACCGTTCAGGACCGCAGCATTTACGTCATGCGGCGCTCCTATCGCTGCTCGCCGCCCTCTGAGCCTCGCCTTCCCTCCACAAACCTCGCAATCCGCTCGCACGCCTCGACCAACCGATCCTCGCCGACCACGAGCCCGAGCCTCACGAACCCCGTCGCCGTTTCCCCGAACGCACTTGCGTCGAGGACAGCCACGCCTTGCGCGCGAAACAGCTGCCACGTGAACCCGGTCGTATCGAGCCCGGTCCCGCTGACGTCGACCATCATGAACATGCCCGCTTCCGGCAACAGGCACCGCAAGCCCGGCACGCGATGCAAGCGCTCGAACACGACGTCGCGCCGCCGCCGGTAGATCTCGCGAATATCGGCGACGATGTCCGCCCGGTTCTCCAAAGCCGTCAGCGCGGCCTGCTGGATGAAACCCGGCAGGCCGTACAGCATCGCGAGCGCGAGCCGCGCCATATGCTCGATCAGCGTCGCGGGTCCGATCGCCCAGCCGACGCGCCACCCCGCCATCGCGTGCGACTTCGACAGGCTGCCAAGCGTGACCGTGCGTTCGGCCATGCCGGGCAGCGACGCAATGCTCACGTGGTCGCGCTCGAACGTGAGTTCCGCATAGACCTCGTCCGACAGCACCCACAGGTCGTGTTCGCACGCGAGCCCGGCGATGCGTTCGAGATCGGCGCGCTGCATGACGACCCCGGTCGGGTTGCACGGCGTCGCGAAGAAAATCGCTTTGGTGCGCGGCGTGATCGCCGCTTCGAGCGCGTCGCAGTCGACGTGAAATGCACGCGCCGCATCGACCGGCACCGCGACGAGCGTCGCGCCCGCCGCACGCACGCAGGCCTCGTAGGTCAGATACATCGGCTCGGGGACGATCACTTCGTCGCCCGCTTCGAGCAGGCACAGCGACACCGCGAACACGCCGTTCTGCGCGCCGGCGGTCAGCACGACGTTGGCGGCGCTCACGTCGCAACCCGTCGTGCGCGCGTGCTGCGCGGCGATCGCCGCGCGCAGCGGCTCGCGGCCGGCCATCGCGGTGTAGTGCGTATCGCCGGCGCGCAACGCGTCGATAGCGCGCTCGACGATCGGCGCGGGCGTCGCGAACTCGGGATCGCCGACGCTCAGCACGATCACGTCTTCGCCGTTGGCGGCCGCCTGCTGCGCGACACGATGAATTTCCCACGCCGAGGTGCGCCGCCCTTGCAGTCGCTCGACCAGATTCGAATATTTCATTGCGCTCACCCGTTGTTGTGCTGATCCGGTTGTGATTCGTTTCCGGGATCGACTTCCATTCGACCCGCCAATGTAATGGCACGCCGATGAAACGTCCAGATACGAAAAAGGGTCATGCGACCCGACCACCTCGCATGACCCTAAGGGCAACTTACTGCTGTTTGAATGCGGCCTGGTTTCGAACCGCCTTAATACTTCCCCCGTTAAAACTTTCGCACCTCAAATCTGGCGGCGCAATTCCGCCGGCGGCACCTTCATCAGATGCCGATATTTCGCCACCGTGCGCCGCGCGACCAGCACGCCCTGATCGGCGAGCATCTTCGCGAGCGTCACGTCGGACAGCGGATCGCGCGTGTTCTCCGCGGCGATCATCTCCTTGAGCAGCGCGCGCACCGCGGCCGCCGAGCAGGTGCCGCCGCTTTCGGTGCCGAGCTCGCGCGGGAAGAAATGCTTGAACTCGAAGATGCCGCGCGGCGTCGCCATATATTTGTTGCCCGTAGCGCGCGAGATCGTCGATTCGTGCAGGCCGAGCTCGTCGGCCACGTCGCGCAGCACCATCGGCTTCAGCGCGATTTCGCCATACTGGAAGAACGCCTTCTGATGCGCGACGATGCATTCGGCGACGCGCTGAATCGTATCGAAGCGCTGTTGCGCGTTGCGGATCAACCAGCGCGCTTCCTGCAACTGCTGCGCGAGCGGCGAACGGCTCGCGCCGGCCGATTGCGCGAACAGCTGCGCATACATGCGATGGATGCGCGCCCTCGGCTGCACCGCCGGATTGATCGACACGACCCACTTGTTGCGCGCCTGACGCACGATCACGTCGGGTACCACGTAGTTATCTTCGGCGCGGCCGTAGCAATTGCCCGGCTTCGGGTCGAGCTTGCGCACGAGCGCGCACGCGACGCGCAATTCGTCCGCGCTGCAACCGATCTGTTTTTGCAGCTCGGCCTGTTCGCGTCGCGCCAGACGCTCCAGATGATGCTCGGCGATCTGCCGCGCGACGTCGCGCCCCGGCGTATCGTCGGGCAGCGCATGGATCTGCAGCGCGAGGCATTCCGAGAGCGAACGCGCGCCGAGCCCCGGCCGATCGAGCGACTGCACGAGGCGCAACGCCACCAGCAGTTCTTCCTCGCTCAGCTCGGGTTCGAGATCGACGCTGTCGGCCAGCTCG
>DATAQT010000039.1:0-11160 GCA_036264535.1 Paraburkholderia sp.
GCGACATCGTTCGTGGCGTTGCAGCAGATGTGCTCGCCGCAGACCGTCGATTACGGCCCTGATGCGCAGATCGTCTACGAGACGTTCTTCGACGCCTATGTGGCGAACCGGCGCGGCAGGCTGTCGAAGGAAGACTTCTGCGCATTCCAGGCGTCGATTGCGCAGCGCCATGCGAGCGAGGCGACGAGCAGCGATCCGAAGGTGCGCGACCAGTGGGTCCAGTTCTTCAACGAGCAGCGCGCAAGAGCGATCAGCTGGCGTGCAAGCGCCGATCCGACCTTGCGTAACGGGTGATCAGCAGTGCAGTGACCGACGAGGCTGATTGTCGCGCCGCCTGCGCGGCGCACGGGCTCACGCGCGCGGCGCCAACGCTCCGCGCCACAGCATGCGCAAGATCTGCGCGAACACCGCTTCGCGCGATGGCTCTTGCGCACCTTCTTCGCCAGCGGAATCGGCCTGTTGCGCCGCTGGCGGCGGTAGCTGGTTCGCGAGCGCGAGCATCGTGAAACCGTGCAGGCTCGTCCAGTACGCGTAGCCGATCAGGCGCGGATCGCCTTCGAGAATACCCGCCTCGACGAGCCGTTCGAAGTGGGCTTCCAGCAGGCCCCACGCGCGTTGCGACGCCGCGGCCAGTTCTGGGTAAGCGCCTTGCTGTTGCGGCGTCTGGTCGAACATCAGACGGTAGGCATGCGGCTCGTCGAGCGCGAAGGCTACGTAGGCGTGGCCGACGGCACTGTGGTCGATGGCCGGGGCGTCCGCGGGAATGCCGTGCGCGGCCGCTTCGAGGCGCGCGGCGAATCGGTTGAACGCGGCGGCGCGGACCATCGCCAGAATCTCTTCCTTGTCGCGGAAATAGCGATACGGTGTCATCGCGCTGCAGCCGAGTTCCTTGGCCAGTTCGCGCATCGTCACGCCTTGCGCGCCGCGTGTCGCAAAGGCGTTTTCGGCGACGCGCCGCATGGCTTCGCGAAACTGCTGGATATCTTCGGCGGAGAGCGTTTTGGGCATGCGCGAGGGAGGGAAGTCCGCCGCGTGAATTTACTGCGTAAATAAGCTGCACACAATAAAGGGCCGCGAAGAGGCGGCCCGATGACACCGAGCACCCTCGAAGGCGGCGCGAGCACGCCGCCAACGACTCTCTCATCGACTACCGGGAGAACTCAGGAAAAACGTTTGATGGCCCGCAGCGCAGTGTCGCCGGTTTCCGTCACGCGCCATTCTTCGTTGCCCGATGCGAGTCGTTCGAGTTGCACCAATTGGCGTTCGAGCAACGCGTCGAGTTCTTCTCGGTCCATTTCGACCTGGTTGGGGGCGTCTTTGACGAGCAACAACGTGGCGAATTCATGCGGACTCAGCATCGCTCTCTCCATGTCAGCAAATGGCGGACAGCCAGGCAGTCGACCGGCAGGCCGGCGCGGGGTCCGCGAAAGGATCAGTGCGGGAGGTACGGCTTATACGACAGATTCACACAACCGGCGCCGCGCGAAACTCGCAACGCACGCTGGGGAACTGGAGTGTAGGCGACCACCGATGAAACGCCAACCTGGTCCCCGTAAATTTTCCATTTGACAATTGGATGCGCAATGGGCGGTCCGGCGCCGCAGCCAAATTCTTGATTTCACTCGAGGTTTTGCGTGCACCGCAGCATGGCGGAGAACGCCTGGCATTATCCGGCGATATAGATTTGACAGTTGGCGGCGCTCAGCGCCTCGGTCATGTCGGCGGGCGGGGCGGCGTCGGTGAACAGCGCGTCGATCTGGTCCAGATGTCCCTGGCGAACTAGTGCCGGGCGCCCGAACTTGGAGTGATCGGCGGCGAGGAACACGGTGCGCGCGTGCTCGATGATCGCCTCGGCGACACGTACTTCGCGCGTGTCGAAATCGCGCAGCGTCCCGTCCGTCTCGATGCTCGACGTGCCGATGATCGCGAAATCGACCTTGAACTGGCGGATGAAGTCGATCGCCAGTTCACCCACGATGCCTTTGTCCCATGGCCGCACGATGCCGCCCGTCACCAGCACTTCGCAATCCGGATAGCCGCTCATCATGCTCGCGACGTTCAGGTTGTTCGTGATCACGCGCAGTCCGCGGTGACGGTTCAGCGCGCGCGCCACTTCCTCGGTGGTCGTGCCGAGATTGATGAAGAGCGACGCCTGATCGGGAATGTGAGTGGCCACTAGCGCCGCGATCCGTCGTTTCTCTTCATGGAACATGCGCTGTCGCGCGGTGTAGGAGACGTTCTCGGAGCTGGTCGGCAGACTGGCGCCGCCGTGATAGCGGCGCAGCAGGTTCATATCGGCGAGCCAGTTGACGTCGCGGCGGATCGTTTGCGGCGTGACGTCGAAGTGGCTCGCGAGGTCATCCACGGTTACGAAGCCGTCGCGTTGCACCCACTCCAGCAATTCCTGTTGCCGGGCGTTGAGAGTCAGGCGGGGGTCTCGTGTCATGTGTCTCGTGTCGTGGCGGTTGTGTCGGCGCGGTCCGTCGGGATCATTCACCGGTCGGCCAGAAGCCGGGCTGTCGACGAACGCGGTGGTGGCTATTGTAAGACCATCGGACCCTCTGTCCGGCAGGCGGCGCACTGCGCCTAAACTTCACGCGAAGGTTTCGAACCGGCTTCGAACGTCCATTCAGGCGCATTACGCATTTATTCATTTGATAAATGAATTTGTTTTTTAGCCCGCTTCGCGATGCAATCCGGGGTTCCGCGATTTACCTGCTTTACAACCTTTCCCATGATGTCCGGCGACTTCTTCGTGCCGGCCCGCGCTTTCGAGAGTGTTCGACATGACTGGCTTCAACTGGCAAAACCCCTATCCGACGCAACGTCTGCCCGTATTCGCACGCAATATCGTCTCGACCTCGCATCCGCTCGCCGCGCAGGCCGGGCTGCGCATGCTGTGGAAGGGCGGCAATGCGGTCGATGCGGCGATCGCGGCCGCCGCCGCGATCACGGTGGTCGAGCCCGTGTCGTGCGGCCTGGGCGGCGACGCGTTCGCGCTCGTGTGGGACGGCAAGAAGCTGCATGGTCTGAACGCGTCGGGCGTGTCGCCGGCCGCATGGAACGTCGATTACTTCAAGCGCAAATACGGCGAGGAGAACGGCCTCGCGAAGCAGCCGAAGCGCGGCTGGGATGCGGTCACCGTGCCCGGCGTGATCGCCGGCTGGGAGGCGCTGCATCAGAAGTTCGGCAAACTGCCGTTCGCCGACCTGATGGAACCGGCCATCGAGATCGCCGAGCGTGGTCACGCGGTGGCAAGCATCGTCGCGTACAAGTGGGCGAACGCCGTGCCGGAACTGAAGGATCAGCCGGGCTTCGCGCAGACCTTCATGCCACGCGGCCGCGCGCCTGAGATCAGCGAGCTCGTGCGCTTCCCCGGTCACGCGAAGACGCTGCGCCTGCTCGCCGAGCAAGGCCCGCGCGCGTACTACGAAGGCGAGATCGCCGAGCGGATCGCCGCGTTCGCGCGCCAGGGCGGCGCGGCGCTGACCGCCGACGATCTGCGCAACTACCGCGCGGACTGGGTCGAGCCGATCGGCAAGGACTATCGCGGCTACACCGTGCATGAGATTCCGCCGAACGGGCAGGGCATCGCGGCGCTCGTCGCGCTCGGCATTCTCGAGAAGTTCGACGTGAAGTCGCTGAAGGTCGACAGCGTCGAGTCGCAGCATCTGCAGATCGAAGCGATGAAGCTCGCGTTTGCCGATCTGTATCGCTACGTCGCCGATCCTCGTTCGATGGAAGTCACGCCCGAGCAGATGCTCGACGACGCATACCTGAGCTCGCGCGCGAAGCTGATCGATCCGAAGCGCGCGACGCACTTCGACTTCGGCATGCCGAAGGCGGGCGGCACGATCTATATGTCCGCCGCGGACGAAAGCGGCATGATGGTCAGCTTCATCCAGTCGAACTACATGGGCTTCGGCTCGGGCGTCGTGGTGCCGGACAGCGGCATCGCGCTGCAGAACCGCGGCTGCGGCTTCTCGATGGATCCGAAGTCGCCGAACGTCGTCGAGGGCGGCAAGCGGCCGTTCCACACGATCATCCCGGCGTTTCTCACGCAGCAGGTGAACGGCCAGCAGGAAGCGGTGATGAGCTTCGGCGTGATGGGCGGCGACATGCAGCCGCAAGGCCATCTGCAAACGGTGGTGCGCATGCTCGACTACGGTCAGCAACCGCAGGCCGCTTGCGATGCGCCGCGCTGGAAGGTCAACCGCGACTTCACGGTCGATATCGAATCGACGCTCGATCCGAAGACGACCGAAGGCCTGCAGAAGCTCGGCCACACGATCAAGTCGGTCGACGATCCGTACATGGACTTCGGCTCCGGCCAGTTCATCTGGAAGCTCGATCGCAACGAGCCGGAGCGCGGCTACGTGGCGGCCAGCGACAGCCGCCGCGACGGGCTCGCCGCCGGCTTCTAGCCTGGCGAGTCAGGCGTAACGCGCGGCCTGCCGCGTGCCGCGCCATTGCGCACCCGCCTCGCCCGCCTCGCTGAGGCAGGCGAGGCCGCACCTACAACAGATATCACGCAGCAGACAAGCAGGAGACCATCATGAACAGCCCAGCGTCGCGTTCGACGACCGCTTCCCCACGCGCCGCGCCGCTCTCGAAAGCGATGGTGCGGCGGATCGTTTTCTCTTCGTCGATCGGTAACGCGCTCGAGTGGTTCGACTTCCTGGTCTACGGCTACTTCGCAACGATCATCGCGAAACAGTTCTTCCCCATGCAGGACGAATGGCTCTCGACGCTGCTCGCGATCGCCACGTTCGGCATCTCGTTCCTGATGCGCCCGCTCGGTGCGATCGTGCTCGGCGTGTACGGCGACCGCCAGGGCCGCAAGGCGGCGCTCACGCTCGCGATCGCGCTGATGATGGTGGGCACCTTCACGATGGCGGTGATGCCGCCGTTTTCGTCGATCGGTCTCGCGGCGCCGCTGCTCGTGCTGTTCGCGCGGCTCGTGCAGGGCTTCGCGGTCGGCGGCGAGTTCGGCAGCGCGACTGCGTTCATGGTCGAGCACAGCGCGTCGCGTCGCGGTTACTACGCGAGCTGGCAGTTCGCGAGCCAGGGGCTCGCGGCGATCACCGCGGCGGCGTTCGGGTCGCTCCTGACCGCGTGGCTGCCGGCCGAGCATCTGAACAGCTGGGGCTGGCGCTTGCCGTTCGTGTTCGGTCTGCTGGTCGGGCCGGTCGGCTACTACATCCGCTCGCATCTCGACGAGACGCCCGAATTCCTCGCCTTGCGCGAAGAACGCGCGGCTCGCGAGGCGGCAGGCGAGCGCAAGGCCGTGAACGAATCGAAGGACGGGTCGTTCTCGAATCAGTGGGTCAACCTGCTGCTCGCGATCGGCATCGTCGCGCAGTCGACGGTCGGCGTGTACGTGCTGCAGCTCTACATGCCGCTCTACGCGGTCAAGCAGCTGCATATGGCGGCGGCAGCGTCGTTCGGCGTCGTCGTGTTGAACGGCGGCATGCAGTTCATCTTCTCGCCGATCATGGGTGCGCTGTCCGATCGCATCGGCCGCATTCGCATCATGCTGACCACGTCGATCCTGATGGGCCTGCTGATTTATCCGATGTTCGCATGGTTGCAGACTCATCCGACGATTGGCTGGCTGCTCGTGCTGCAAGGCGTCGCCGGTATTTTCAAGGCTTCTTACTCGGGGCCGATGCCCGCGCTGATGTCGGAGATATTCCCGACCGAGGTGCGCTCGACGGGCCTTTCGATCGGTTACAGCATCGGCGTGACGATCTTCGGCGGGTTTGCGCCGACCATCGTCGAAACCTTCATTCACCTGACCGGCGACAAACTCGCGCCAAGTTATTACGTGCTGCTGGCCGCGGTGCTGTCGGGCGTGTCGCTGATCATCGTTGCGCTGCGCATGCGTCGCGTGCGTCCCTTGCCGGGCGACGTACAACCTGCCTGAGGACGCGAGCGGCCGCCACCGCCGCCAGGCCCGCCGGGCCTGATGTCTGTCAAAAAAGCCAGCCTTTTGGGGCCGGCTTTTTTTTCGCCTTGCGCACTTCGTTTTAATACGTTGGAAGATTTCGACTATCTTGGAATCGGAACTGCGTCGAAGCGGCATGGTCTGTGCTGTGTGCTCTGCATGCTCGGATATCTCCGGCTAACATGCGAGGTACAAGGGCCCAAACTCTAATTCACGGCGTTGTATCCGGCACGGAGAAACATCACGGCGGGCGGGGGGCAGTTGCGAGTTGCTCCGCGGTCGGTACAGCATGGGAGCAAGACACGATGCACACAGAGCTGAACCATGTCATGCCCTGGCGGATCGAGGACATCGATCTGACGCGCATTGACCGGCAGAAGGCCGCCGTCAATGAAGACCTGTTGCTGTTGCTGTGCGCGGCCTCGTTCATCGAAAGCGGCACCGATCTCTACACCAGCAATCTGAGCACATTCTTCAACGGCGATCCCGAGGTCTCGGCCTGGCTCAACAACGAGTGGGAGCCTGAGGAAATGCAGCACGGCCGGGCGCTGAAGACTTATATCGCGTACGTGTGGCCGGAGTTCGACTGGGACACCGCGTTCCGCAATTTCATGGGCGAATATTCGCTCACGTGCTCGGTCGAGGATTTCGAAAAAACCCGCGCGCTCGAGATGGTCGCGCGTTGTGTCGTCGAAACGGGTACCGCGACGCTGTATCGCGCGATCAACGAGTGCTCGGATGAACCCGTGCTCAAGGAGATCACCGACAACATCCGCACCGACGAAGTCCGTCACTACAAGCACTTTTTCAAATACTTCAAGAAGTACAACCGCATCGAGGGCAATGGCCGGCTCGCGGTGCTCGGCGCGTTGATGCGTCGCGTGATGGAAATCAAGAACGAAGATTCGGAGATCGCGTTGCGGCACGTGTTCGCGATTCGCTATCCGGAGCGCGTGCATGACTCCGCCTATAACCGCGATCGCGCCGCTCGCATCAATAAGCTGGTGCGCCGTAATCTGTCGGCTGACATGTGCATCAAGATGCTGCTCAAGCCGCTCGACCTGCCGGCGCGCATTCAACCGGGCGTGCATTACCCGCTCGCGAAGATCACGCAGCATGTGTTCTTTCGCTGAAGCGGCGATCACGGCGTGATGCATCTGCTCGAGGCATCATTGCGCTTTACGAACACTTCGACCGGACCGATGCCATGAGCGATTCCTCCGCATCCGCGCGCCCGCTCGAACAGACCCTGTTCGACGAATGGCCGGCCAACGTGCGGGCGTTGCTCGACGGTTCGTCGCTGGCCGACAAGATGGGCTTCACCGCATCGCTGCTGACGGTCGATGCGAACGGCCACGTTCGCACGTCGCTGCTGAGCCTCGGCGAACTCTATGCGCCCGACTCGCGCACGCTGTGCATCGCCCTTTGGCCGCAGGCGCGAGCGACACGCGCGATCGCGCAAAGCGGACGCGCGGCGTTGAGCTTCGTCTGTGATGCGGAGTTCTATCAGGTGCAGTTACGGGTCGCGCCGCTGCCCGGCGTTGCCGGCGACGATAGCGGCCTCGTCTATCTGCTCGGCTCGATCGACACCGCGGAGGCGCAAAGCGTCCGTTATGCGCGCCTGACGGGCGGCATCACGTTCGAATTGCAAGGAAAGGGGGGTGCGGTGCTCGAGCGATGGGAACAGCAGGTCGAGCATTTGAAGCGGGCCGCCGCCGCGAGCAGCCGTTAGTCTTCGAGTGGGGAAGCGCTAACGGCCGGTACAGCGGCAGCCTTCAGGCAAAGCGACGCTTAACGACCGCGCGTGCCGTTGCGCGACGGTTGCGCGCCACGCGGCGCATCGTTGCGCTTCGCACCGCCGCCGAGCAGAGCGCCCGGATTGCCGTTGGGCGAACGATTGCCTTGCGGCTTGCGCGGTGCATGCTGCGCGGCACCGCCGTCATGCGTTGCGGCACGCGGCCGATCGTCATGACGCTGCGCCTCGCGACGCGGCTGCCCGCCGTTGCCGGCCGGCTTCGCACCCTGCGCGCGCGGCGCGGGCTGAGCGTTCGACGGACGCTGGCCCGAGCGCTGACCCGTGCCCTGTCCCGTACGCTGTCCGGAGCCTTGAGCCGGCTTGGCCGTTGCGCCACCAGTCGTACCACCCGCACTTGCCCCCTCGCGTCGCCCCGTACCTTGCCCCTGGCGCGGCGAACGGCCACCACCGCCCTGGCCGCGGCGCAGGATCGGCTCCGGCTTCGCGGTCGGGTCCGGCTCGAAACCGGCGATCACTTCTTGCGGGATCGGACGCTTGATCAGCTTTTCGATGTCCTTCAGCAACTGCAGTTCATCGACGCACACGAGCGACACCGCCTCGCCGGTCGCACCCGCACGACCCGTGCGGCCGATGCGGTGCACGTAGTCTTCCGGCACGTTCGGCAGATCGAAGTTGACCACGTGCGGCAGCTGATCGATATCGATGCCGCGTGCAGCGATGTCGGTCGCGACCAGCACCTGCAGCGTGCCGTCCTTGAACTCGGCGAGCGCGCGCGTGCGTGCCGACTGGCTCTTGTTGCCGTGGATCGCGAGCGCGGTGATGCCGTCCTTCGTCAGTTGCTCGGCGAGGCGGTTCGCGCCGTGCTTGGTGCGCGTGAACACGAGCACCTGGAACCAGCTGTGCTGCTGGACCAGATGCGTGAGCAGTTCGCGCTTGCGGTCGCGATCGACGGGGTGAATCTTCTGCGCGACGGTTTCGGCCGTCGTATTGCGGCGCGCGACTTCGATCAGCGCCGGCGAGTCGAGCAGGTTGTCGGCGAGCGTCTTGATCTCGTCGGAGAAGGTTGCCGAGAACAGCAGGTTCTGGCGCTTCGGCGGCAGCTTCGCGAGCACGCGCTTGATGTCGTGGATGAAGCCCATGTCGAGCATGCGGTCCGCTTCGTCGAGCACGAGGATCTCGAGATGCGACAGGTCGATGGTCTTCTGCTGCATGTGATCGAGCAGACGGCCCGGCGTCGCGACGACGATATCGATGCCGCGCCTGAGCGCATCGATCTGCGGATTGATGCCGACGCCGCCGAACATCACGGTCGACTTCAGCTTCAGATACTTGCCGTAGGCGCGCACGCTTTCTTCGACCTGCGCGGCGAGTTCGCGCGTCGGGGTGAGGATCAGTGCGCGCACCACGCGTTTGCCGCCGGCGGGCGGCATCGAATTCAGGCGCTGCAGGATCGGCAGCGTGAAGCCGGCGGTCTTGCCGGTGCCGGTTTGCGCGCCGGCGAGCAGATCGCCGCCGTTGAGCACGGCCGGGATCGCCTGAGTCTGGATCGGAGTCGGGGTGGTGTAGCCGAGTTCATTGACAGCGCGGACCAGCGGTTCGGACAAGCCGAGGGAATCAAAAGACATAGAAACTCTTTGCAATGCAGTTTCGCGAACGGCCTCGCGGGGCACGATGGGCCCCCACGCGGAAAAACCAGCGCGGCATCGACACGCCCGCATGGCGTGTGCGAGGCCGAAGCCCGGTTCCGTTCACGGAGAAATCGGCGGCACGCTCACAGATGTGCCGAATGTTTCAACGCGCTATGCAGACACGTCGACTGGCCTTAAGTTGCATTTCGTCGCCGTGGAACGTCACGCGACATAGCGCGCGACGCTGACGAATTGACACAGACTGCCCGCCAGTACGAACAGGTGCCAGATACCATGTCCGTGGCGGATGCGCTCGTCGTTGATGAAGAAATAGATGCCGGCGCTATAAATGACGCCGCCGGCCACGAGCCAGGCGGTACCCGCGGCCGGCAACGCCTGCACCAGCGGGCGGACGGCTACGAGCGCGAGCCATCCCATCAACACATACAGCACCATCGACACGCTGCGGGTGCGTCGCCCGAGCGTAAGTTCCTGCACGATGCCGAGGGCAGCGAGCCCCCAGCTTACGCCGAATAGCGACCAGCCCCACGGTCCACGCAACGTGACGAGCGTGAACGGCGTGTAGCTGCCGGCGATCAGCAGGTAGATCGCCGAATGATCGCATTTCTGCAGAATCGCCTTCAGACGCGGATGGCTCACGCTGTGATACAACGTCGAGATCGCATACAGCGCGAACAGCATCGCGCCATACACACTGAAGCTCACGACCTTGTACGCGTCACCGGCGAGCGCCCCCATGGTGACGAGCGCCACCAGCCCCACCACCGACAGCACGGCGCCGACGAGATGGGTAATGCTGTTCAAACGCTCACCAACGGGCAAAACTCTTTCCTCCAGCGAGGTCCCACGAGGGCGACCAGGAACACAAACAGCCCTACATGATACCGGTCCTGAAAAAACGAAGGGCGCGGCCGCGAAAATCGCAGGCCGCGCCCGGGGTGCGTCAGTCGCCGCTTAGTCGAGCGGCGCCGAGCGCAGGTCGGCCACTTGCTGCGGCGACACGGCCGTGCCGTGGTTGCCCCAGGACATACGGATGTACGTCACGACCGCCGCCACTTCCTGATTCGACAGAGCCTGCGCGAATGGCGGCATGCCGTACGGATGCGGGTTCGCCTCCGTGCTCGGCGGATAACCACCATTGAGCACCATGCGGATCGGGTTGACCGCCGACGGCATCTGAATGGACGGGTTATTCGCGAGCGGCGGGAACGACGGCGGCATGCCGAGACCGTTTTCGGAGTGGCACTTCGCGCAGTTGTCAGCGTAGATCTTCTGACCTTGCTTCAACAGTTCGCCACCGAACTTTTCGGAAGTCTCGAGCTGCAGCGGTTCCGGTGCTTCGCTCTTCTGCGGGATCGTCTTCAGATACGTGGCCATCGCCTTGATATCTTCGTCCGACAGATACTGCAGGCTGTTGTGAACCACTTCGGCCATCGGACCGAACACCGCGCCACGGTTCGACACACCAGTCTTCAGCAGATCGGCGATGTCCTGCAGATCCCAGTCGCCGAGGCCGGCTTCCCGGTTCGACGTCAGCGACGGCGCATACCAGTTCTGCAACGGAATCAGGCCGCCGGCGAACGCCGCCGAGTTGACCGGGCCGCCCATCGCGTTGATCGAGGTGTGGCACATACCGCAGTGGCCGAGGCCTTCGACCAGATACGCGCCGCGGTTCCATTCGACCGACTTGGTCGGATCCGGCTTGAACTCGCCTTCACGGAAGAACAGCGTGCGCCAGCCGATCAGCATGTTGCGCTGGTTGAACGGGAATTTCAGTTCGTGCGGACGGCTCGGCACATTGACCGGCG
>DATAQT010000080.1:0-2866 GCA_036264535.1 Paraburkholderia sp.
GCGCAGCGACGATATCGACGCCGCGTGCGCGCGCTTGCGGCACGCGAAGCGTCCGCTGATCGTCGCGGGCGGCGGCGTGCTGTACAGCCGCGCGGCCGATGCGTTGCACCGCTTCGCGAGCGCGCATGGCGTGCCGGTCGCAGAAACGCAGGCCGGCAAGAGTTCGCTCGCGTGGAATGATCCGCTCAACGCGGGCGCGCTCGGCGTGACCGGCTCGCCGGCCGCCAATGCGCTGGCGCACGATGCCGACTGCGTGCTCGCGCTCGGCACGCGCCTGCAGGACTTCACGACCGGCTCGAACACGTTGTTCACGCAAGCCGACGTGATCGCGATCAACGCGAATGGCTTCGACGCACTCAAGCATCGCGGCTTCGTCGTCGAAGCGGACGTGAAGCTCGCGCTCGCCGCGCTCGCCGGGCCGCTGCAAGGCTGGCACGCGGAACGCACGTGGACCGCGCGCGCACACAAGCTCGCGGCGAGCTGGCGCGACAGCGTGCAAACGCTCACGCATGCGCCGCAACGCGACGCGGTGCTGCCCTACGAGGGCGACGTGATCGGCGCGGTACAGCGCTCGAATGCGAACTCGCCGGCCGACGACATCGTCGTCTGCGCGGCCGGCACATTGCCCGCCGAGTTGCACAAGCTGTGGCGCGCGGGCCGGCCCGGCGCGTATCACGTCGAATACGGCTACTCGTGCATGGGCTACGAAATCGCGGGCGGCCTCGGCGTGAAGCTCGCGCGGCCCGAGCGCGAGGTGATCGTGATCCTCGGCGACGGCAGCTATCTGATGATGAACAGCGAGATCGCGAGCTCGGTGATGCTCGGCGCGAAGCTGATCGTCGTCGTGCTCGATAATCGCGGCTTCGGCTGCATCAATCGACTGCAGCAGGCGTGCGGCGGTGCGCCATTCAACAATCTGCTCGACGATTGCGTGCACGCACCCGAAGGCGTGCCGCGCATCGACTTCGCCGCGCATGCGCGTGCGCTCGGTGCCGAGGCCGAGCACGCGGCCAATCTCGCCGAGCTCGAAGCGGCGCTGCAACGCGCGCGCGCGGCCACGCGCACGTACGTGATCAGCATCGATACCGACCCGGCCCGGACGACCGAAGACGGCGGCTGGTGGTGGGAAGTCGCGGTGCCCGAAGTGTCGACGCGCCCTGAAGTGCGCGAGGCCCGCGCCAAGTACGACGCGCAGCTCGCCGCGCGCGCTGCGCCGCCCGCGCCGCCTGCTTCGTCTTTGCCGTCACCCGGCAACGATCACGAGTGAGAACCATGAGGACTCCGGCATGAGCGCTTTCGACGTACGCATCGGCATCAACCCGCTATCGTGGATGAACGACGACCTGCCGTCGCTCGGTGGCGAGACGCCGCTCGAGGTCGCACTGACCGAGGGCCGCCAGATTGGCTATCAGGGCTTCGAACTCGGCAACAAGTTTCCTCGCGAGCCGAACGCGTTGAAGACGCTGCTCGCGCAATACGACCTCGCGCTCGTATCCGGCTGGTACTCCGGACAACTGGCGACACGCGGCGTCGCCGAAGAAATCGACGCGGTCGGCCCGCATCTGGACTTGCTCGCGCAAAACGGCGCAACCGTGATGGTGTATGGCGAAGTCGCCGACTCGATCCAGGGCGCGCCGCGCCCGCTGTATCAGCGGCCGCGTTTTTTCAGCGACGAGAAATGGGCCGCGTACGCGGCACGCGTCGATGAATTCGCGCGTTATACGCTGAGCCGTGGCGTTCGGCTCGCCTATCATCATCATATGGGCGCGTACGTCGAAACGCCGGCCGACGTCGATCAGTTGATGGCGCGCACCAGCGACGCCGTCGGCCTGCTGTTCGACGCCGGGCATATCACGTTCGCGGGCGGCGATCCGGTGGCGGTGCTCGACAAACACGTCGCGCGCGTGTGCCACGTGCATTGCAAGGACGTGCGCCCTGCCGTGATGAAGCTCGCGCGCAATCGCAACTGGAGTTTTCTCGATGCGGTGATCGCGGGCGCATTCACGGTGCCCGGCGACGGCGCGGTGAATTTTCCGGCGCTGATCGACCGCTTGAAGCGGCATGGTTATTGCGGGTGGCTGGTCGTCGAGGCGGAACAGGACCCGGTGATCGCACCGTCGTTCGAGTATGCGGAGAAGGGATACAGAACATTGCGGGCGCTCGTCGATGCGCCCTTTGGCAAGGAGGCAGCATGAGCTTATTGGTCAAGGCACAGCGCGAAGGCCAGACGATCGCGCGCGTAACGCCGCAGTCGGCCTGCTGGCGCTACGTGGGATTCGCCGCGTACCGTCTCGGCACAAGCGAAGTCGTGTACGTGTTCGAGCCGGCGCGTGAAACGTGCATCGTCGTGCTGAGCGGCGCGGTCGATATCGAGACGCAGAACACGACCTGGAGTTCGCTTGGTTCGCGCGATAGCGTGTTCGAAGATGCGGCGCCGTACGCGGTGTATCTGCCGCCCAACGTGCGTGCGACGGTGCGCGCGTGCCGCGACGCGGAGATCGGTGTCGCGAGCGCGCCGGCCAAAGGCGAGTATCCGGCGCGGCTGATCGAGCCGGCGTCGATGAAGCGCTCGACGCGCGGCAAATCGCTGAATACGCGCTACGTGTGCGATATTCTTCCGCAAACCGAGCCGGCGGAATCGCTGCTGGTGGTCGAGGTGAGAACACCGAGCGGTCACGCGTCGAGCTATCCGCCGCACAAGCACGACACCGACAACGTTCCGCACGAAAGCTCGCTCGAAGAAACTTACTACCACCGCCTCGATCCGCCGCAAGGCTTCGCGTTCCAGCGCGTCTACACCGACTCACGCGATATCGACGAATCGATGGCCGTCGAGGATCACGACGTCGTGATGGTGCCGCGCGGC
>DATAQT010000404.1:0-16389 GCA_036264535.1 Paraburkholderia sp.
TGAAGGACGCGCAGCCCGACCGCTTCGAGGACATCATCGCGCTCGTCGCGTTGTACCGTCCGGGTCCGATGGACCTGATCCCGAGCTTCTGCGCACGTAAGCATGGCCGCGAGGTGGTCGAGTATCCGGACCCGCGCGTCGAGCCTGTTCTGAAAGAGACCTACGGCATCATGGTCTACCAGGAGCAGGTGATGCAGATGGCGCAGATCATCGGCGGCTACTCGCTCGGTGGCGCCGACCTGCTGCGTCGCGCGATGGGCAAGAAGAAGCCCGAGGAAATGGCGCAGCACCGCGAGATTTTCGCGGAAGGCGCAGCGAAGAACGGCCTCACGCGCGAGAAGGCGGACGAGACCTTCGACCTGATGGAGAAGTTCGCGGGCTACGGCTTCAACAAGTCGCACGCGGCCGCGTATGCGCTGCTCGCGTACTACACCGCGTGGCTGAAGGCGCACCATCCCGCCGAATTCATGGCGGCCAACATGTCGCTCGCGATGGACGACACGGACAAGGTCAAGATCCTGTTCGAAGACTGCCTCGCGAACAGGATGGCCGTGCTGCCGCCGGACGTGAACCTGTCCGCATATCGCTTCGAGCCGGTCGCCGAAGCCGACGGCAAGCGCTCGCGCACGATCCGCTATGGTCTCGGCGCGATCAAGGGCAGCGGCCAGAACGCGATCGAAGAAATCCTGCGCGCACGCGAAGAGGGTCGCTTCATCGACATCTTCGATTTCTGCAATCGCGTCGATCGGCGCATCGTCAATCGCCGCACGATCGAGGCGCTGATTCGCGCCGGCGCGTTCGACACGCTGCATCCGAACCGCGCGCAGCTGATCGCCTCGGTCTCGCTCGCCATGGAAGCGGCCGAGCAGGCGGCGGCCAATGCGCTGCAGGCGGGTCTGTTCGACATGGGCGACGCGCCGTCGCAAGGCCACGAACTCGTCGACGAACCCGAGTGGCCGGAAAAGCGCAAGCTGCAGGAAGAAAAGGCCGCGCTCGGCTTCTATCTGTCGGGCCACCTGTTCGATGCGTACAAGGACGAAGTGCGCCGCTTCGTGCGCCAGAAGATCGGCGATCTGAAGGAAGGGCGCGACAAGCTGGTCGCGGGCGTGATCGTGTCGCTGCGCACGCAGATGACCCAGCGCGGCAAGATGCTGATCGCGCTGCTCGACGACGGCACCGGCCAGTGCGAAGTGACGGTCTTCAACGAGGTCTTCGAAGAACACAAGCAACTGTTCAAGGAAGACGAACTGCTGGTCGTGCAGGGCCAGGCACGTAACGACGCCTTCACCGGCGGCATCCGCTTCACCGTCGAAACAGTGATGGATCTCGGCCGCGCGCGCTGCCGTTACGCGGATTCGGTCAAGGTGCAGATGAACGGCAATGCGGACGCGCAAGCGTTGCGCCGTGTGCTCGAAGCGCACACCGCGGGCAAGGACGAGCCGGCCGCAGCAGCCGCGCCGGCGGCCGCGTCGCGCGGCAACGGCGGTGGGCGGGGCGGCTTCGGCGGCGAGGGTGGACGTCAGCGTCAGGCGGTGCAGATTCCGAACGGGCTCGCGGTGCAGGTCGTCTATCGCAGCGAGCATGCGCAAGGCGAAATGCGTCTCGGCGATGCGTGGCGCGTAAAGCCGACCGACGAACTGCTCGCCGCGCTGCGTGGCGAGTTTGCCGGAAGCTCGATCGAGATCGTGTATTGAGCGATGTCGGCGTGAATGACGAGGTGGCCGGTGCCGCGCGTACCGGCCAAGCCTGGCTTAGCGCCCGCCCGTTTTCTCCAGACGTGCCAGCTTCAGAAACCGGTAGTACACCGTCTCCGCATTGAACAGCGCGATCATCAGCCCGGCGCGGCCGTCCAGAAAACCGCGTCGCAGCAGATAGGTCCGCACGAACGCCCACAGGCCGCGCCCGACCGCGAGGCGAATGCTGCCTTTCTGCCCCGCCTCGTAACGCTGCCGCGCGCCGGCTGTCGAATATGCGTCGAGCTTGCGCAGCACACCCTCATAGTCCTCGTAGGAGTAGTGCATCAGCTTGCCGGTCAGACGTTGCGCGGGCGTGTCGAACACGAGGCGCTCGTGCACGAGGTCGTCGGAGAAGCGCGCGGTGCCGCGTTTGAAAAGGCGCGGAATCCAGTCCGGATACCAGCCGCTGTGATGAACCCACTGGCCGCAGAAGCTCGACAGGCGGTCCACCGCATAGACGTCGGCGGCGGGTGCGGCGAGCGTCGCGCGAATCGATGCGGCAAGCTCCGGCGTGACGATTTCGTCGGCGTCGAGCGACAGGATCCAGCTCGTTGCCAGCGCCTCGACAGCGCGGTTCTTTTGCGGGCCGAAGCCCGGCCAGTCCGTCTGTTCGATGACGCGAGCGCCGTGCGCGCGGGCGATGTCGGCGGTGCCGTCGGTGCTGCCGCCGTCGATCACGACGATCTGATCGGCAAAGGCCACGGCCTGCAGGCACTCGGCCAGCCGCGCCGCCGCGTTCCGGGTGATGATGGCAACGCCAAGAGTGGTTTCTTGCATACCTGAGTTGCGTGGCAGACGAAGTGACGAAGCGGGCCGCGACCCGGCAACCGAGCAGCGAGTATACACACCCCATCCGGCCCCACACCACAGCCCCGATCCGCCAGGAGTTCCGCGCATTCCGTCGCGCACCGCGCGCCGGGCGTCGTCATCAACCGATTACAATGCTCCTTTTCGATATTCCATGCGGCGGCCCGACCCTGCGCCGCGTGCACGCCGTTCCGCATTTCCAGAGGATTCCTTGAGCGCCAAGCCAACGTTAAGCAAACCCATGGGTTCAGGCGATGCGTCGTCGCCGGCCGTCGTCCTGCGGCGCCTGTGGCCTTTCATCCAGCCGCTGCTGTGGGTCGTGGTCGGCGCGATCGTCGCGATGGCGGTCAGCGCCGGCACCGACGCTGCCATTCCCGCCCTGCTCAAGCCGCTGCTCGACAAGGGCTTCGGTTCGCATGCGATCGACAAGACCAAGTGGCTCGTGCCGGCGGCGGTGATCGGCCTCGCGCTGGTTCGCGGCGTGTCGCAATACGCGTCCGGCTATCTGCTCGCGTACGTGTCGAACAAGATCCTGCTCGAACTGCGTCTGAGAATGTTCGACCGCATGATCCACACGAGCGTCGCGTTCTTCCAGCGCGAAACCGCGAGCACGGTGATCAACGCGATCGTCTTCGAGGTCAACCAGATCCTGAACGTGCTGCTCAGCGTGATGGTCACGCTCGTGCGCGACTCGCTGACGGTGGTGTTCCTGCTCGGCTATCTGTTCTATCTGAACTGGCGCCTGACGCTGATCGTCGCGGTGCTGCTGCCGGGCATCGGCTGGCTGGTCGGCAAGATCAATCGCCGGCTGCGGCGCCTGAACCGTGAGCATCAGCTGCTCACGAACGAGCTGTCGTACATCGTCGAGGAGACCGTGGGCGGCTACAAGGTCGTCAAGGTGCATAACGGCGAGCAGTACGAGATGGACCGCTTCACCGAGATGAGCCGGCGCCTGCGCGGCTACGCGATGCGCATGACGGTGTCCGGCGGCCTCGCGCAGCCGTTGACGCAGTTCCTCGCGTCGATCGCGCTCGCGGTCGTGATCACGATCGCGGTGGTGCAGTCGTCGTCGGATCAGACGACGGTCGGCGGTTTCGTCGCGTTCGTCACGTCGATGCTGCTGATCATCTCGCCACTCAAGCACCTGATGGACGTGAATCAGCCGCTACAGCGCGGGATGACCGCGGCCGAGCTGATCTTCGGCCTGATCGACGAGCCGGCCGAGCCGGAAGGCGGCGGCAAGCCGCTCGCTCGCGCGCGCGGCGAGGTCGAGTTCCGCGACGTGTCGTTCACCTACGGGACGAACTCCACGCACAACCGTCACACGCTCGACCAGGTGTCGTTCAAGATCGCCCCGGGCGAGATGGTCGCGCTCGCGGGTCCGTCGGGCAGCGGCAAGACTACGCTCGTGAACCTGCTGCCGCGCTTCTTCGATCCGACCGGCGGCGCGGTCCTGGTCGACGGCGTCGCGCTGCCTGAATATGCCCTGCCCGCGCTGCGCAGCCAGATCGCGATGGTCAGCCAGGACGTCGTGCTGTTCAACGACACGATCGCGCACAACGTCGCGTACGGTCAGGAGGTCGATGCCGACAAGGTCAGGGCGGCGCTGCGCGCGGCGAACCTGTGGGACACCGTGCAGGCGATGCCGCAGGGCATCGAGACCCTCGTCGGCGACAACGGCATGATGCTCTCGGGCGGCCAGCGTCAGCGTCTGGCGATCGCGCGCGCGATCTACAAGGACGCGCCGATCCTGATTCTCGACGAAGCGACGTCGGCGCTCGACTCCGAGTCCGAGCGCCACGTGCAGGCGGCGCTCGAAACGCTGATGAAAGGCCGCACCACGCTCGTGATCGCGCACCGGCTCTCGACGATCGAGCGCGCCGATCGGATCCTCGTGATGGAGGCAGGGCGCATCGTCGAGCGCGGCAGCCATCGCGAGCTGCTCCAGCACGACGGCTTGTACGCGCATCTGCATCGGATCCAGTTCCAGCAGAGCGCGGCCTGATCCGGCGCGTGGCGTGTGAAGATGCTGCGGCGCTTGCGCGCGAGCGTGCTGAGCTTTGGCGTCGAGGGGCGGCGGCCGAGTCTCGCGCGACGCTTGCGGCAGCGGCGGGGCACATCGCGCCGACATTCGTGACCCGTTGTCGCATCGCAAGGCAGCGCCAGATCCTACCGTCGCCCCGAGGCCTTTCCGCCTCGCACGACCCGCTTGATCCAGATGCCCGGCGCATACACCGCCGGACAGCTCGCATACAGGAACATCCGAATCCGCAGCCCGAGCTTCACGCCGGCGCTGCGCGTCATCAGCCCGATGCGTTCGCCGAGGCTGCCCGCTGCAAACATCGCGTGGATGAACTGCTCGCGCGCGAGCTTCGGCGCCATCGCCGCGCGCATGCGTTCGCCGACGCCGGCGATCTCCGCGTCGCGCTGCAGCTGCGCGAGTTCCGCGAGTCCGTAGCGATTGCTTTGCCGCATCCGCGCGATCAGCTCGTCGACCGACTGGTAGCGGCGCTTGCGCGACAGCCCGCCGCGCCGGTAGCGCACCAGCGGCTCGCGCAGACTGATCGCGCCGCCCGACAGGATCGCGCGCAGCACCATGATCTGATCCTCGGCCGCGGCGCCCGGCAGCATCGGCCCAAAGCGCTCGATCAGGCGTCGCGACCATGTATGCGCCGCGCCGATCAGCCAGGGACGCTCGGCGAGCCAGTCGTCGAAGCTGCGGTAGCGGTCGAGCTCGGTCGGGCTCATGCGCTCGTGCACGTGACCCGCTTCGTCCATGTCGGCGAGATCGGTCGCGATCAGGTCGGGGCGGCGTCCGTGCGCGAGCCAGCAATCGACCACGCGCGCGCAGCGCTCGGGTGCGGACATGTCGTCGCCGGCGGCGACGAACAGCAGTTCGCCGTGCGCGAGTTGCGCGAGTTGCGACAGATGCGCGCTGATGCCCTGGTTCACGGTGTTGCGCCGCGCGATCACGCGATGCGGCCCTGCGTAGCCGGCGAGCGCTGCTTCGATCGCGGTGTAGGTGGCGTCGCTGGACGCGTCGTCGGAGACGATGATTTCGAGCGGCTCGTAGGTTTGCGCGAGCGCGCTGCGCACGGCGTCGCCGATCTGCTGCGCCTGGTTGTAGGCGATCACCAGCATCGAGACGAGCGGGCGCGCGCTATCGGCGGTTGGGGCGGTTGGGGCGGTTGCGGCGGGCGGCGGGCTGTCGGTCATGGAGTCGGGGCGAAGGCGATTGGCCTAGATTCTAGCCGCTGACGGCGACGCCGCGCGACGCGCGCGCTGAACCCGGGCACCGCGACCTGAGCCTCGCGAAACCCATCCTTTACAATTGCCGCTGCCCCGAAACTTCGCATCCGCGGCCTGGTCCGCGCGTGCGCCTCACCGAGACCGATCCTTGTCAGAGCCGACCCGCGACGCCACCCTCGAGCCGACCCGCCGTCCCCTCACCGACCTCGCGCTGACCGCCCAGGCGCTGAAGAACAGCGGCGGCGCGGAGCGCTACACGCGCGACGTGATCGCCGGCCTGCATCGGCTGGGTCTGCGCCCGACGCTGTTCGCGCGCGAGATCGACCGGGAGCTGCCCGAGGCCGCATGGATCGACGCGCAGCCGCTCAACGTGCGCTGGGCGCCGCGCAAGCTGCGCAACCTTGCCTTCGACTGGCGTCTGAAGCAGCGTCTGAAGCGGCACCGCCCGGCGTGCGTGTTCTCGATCAATCACTCGACGCACGCCGACGTCGCTTTGTGCGGCGGCACGCACCCGGGTTCGCTCGAAGCCGCGGGCCGCGCGCCGCGCCGCAGCGACGCATGGCAGATCGAGCTCGAACGGCGCGTCTACTCGCGGGCGCGTTCGATCGTCGCGCATTCGCAATTGATGAGCCGCGAGTTGCAGCGTTTCTATGACGTGCCGGCCGCGCGCATCGACGTGCTCTATCCGCCGGTCGACACCGCACGCTTCAGGCCGCTCGACGACAGCGCGCGCGCGGCCGTACGCCGCGAGCTCGGCGTGCCTGACGATCGCGTGATGTTCGTGTTCTCGTCGACGAGTCATGAGCGCAAGGGCTATCCGCTGCTCGAAGCGTTTTTCTCGCGCACGACGCTGCCGGTCTGCCTCGTCGTCGCGGGACGCCCGGTGCCGAAGACCAGCGACACGATCCGTTACGCGGGCTATAGCAAGGAGATCGAGAAGCTGTTCGCGGCCGCCGATTTCACGGTCGTCGCGTCGGCGTACGAGCCGTTCGGGCTCGTCGGCGTCGAATCGGTGATGTGCGGCACGCCGCTCGTGATCGCCGACAACGTCGGCTCGGCGGAGACCGTGACCGGCGCGGCGAAGATCGAATTCTCGCGGCAGTCCGCGGGCAGTTTCGAGCGCGCGATCGGGCAGGCGGTGGAGCGCGTGAAGAGCGGTGGCGCGCGGATCGCGGCGCCGCGCGAGAGTCTCGTGTACGACCCGAGCGTCGACGCGCACGTCGCGGCGCTTTACGAAGTGTTCACCCGAGGATGAGGGTGGTGGTCCGCGCGCGGGCCGCCGCTTCTGCTCGAATCAATCGCGCGGCTGCGTCTCGGGCACTACCACCGCTGGCGCGGTCCGCACTTCGGCAGCGCTGCGCAACTCGCGTTTGCGTGAATCGATGACCGCCAGCAGCGTCGCCACCAGCAGGGCGAGCAGCACCGTCACCATGATCGGCACCAGCACGTCGATGGTGAGCCCGAAGATCACCGTGCTCGTCGCGACCGCGAGACCCGCGTACGACGCGGCGCGAATCGTCGGATCGCTCGCGTGCCGGTGTCGCCAGAAATACACCGCCATCCCGTAGTAGAGCAGCAGCAGACAGATCACGCCGACCGCGCCCATCTCGGCGAGCGTCGAGAAAAAGTCGCTATGCGCGCGTTCGTTGACGATCTCGGCCTTCACTTCGCCGCGCTTGGCCATCACGCCGAGCTCGTCGACCAGATGGCCCTTGCCGACGCCCCACACTGGGTGGCGCTCGAATATCATCCGCGATGCGTCATACAGTTGCAGACGCAGACCAGTGGCCGTGTAATCCTCGCCCTTGTGCATCATCGATACATCGTTGGGCACCTCGGCGAAGCGCTTCTGCACCCGTTCGGTCGACAGCAGCCCGGCCGCCGCGATCACGATCGCGACCGTCGCGATCAGAAGGCGCTTCTTCCGCGTGAACCAGTGGTACTGCATGCCGAGCAGCACGACGAACACCGGCACCGCGAGCCAGCCGCCGCGCGAGCCCGACAGAAACGACGCATAGCCGCCCGACACCAGCGCGAGCACGCGCGGCACGAGCACGCGCCAGTCGCGCGGATTGTCCCAGCCGAGCGTGAACACCGACAGGAACGCGAGCAGCAGCGCGGTATCGCCGAACGGAATCGCGTTCGTGTACGAATTGTTCAGGCGGTTCGCGTCGGTCCAGCCGCCGGGCGGCTGATGGATGATCGCCCACGCGCCGACCGCGAGCGCGCCGGCCGCGCAGCCCCAGCCGATCATGCGGAGATTGCGCGACGGCAATTGCCGCAGCAGCAGGAACACCAGCAGCGCGAGGACGAAGCGCGAAAATGAGTCCAATTCGCGTGGCAGCCAGTAGCCGAGCACCAACTGCTGCACGCCGATCCCGACGACGAACGCAAGCATGCCGACCGTGAACCAGCGGTAGGTGCGCAAGGCGGAGAAATAGCCCGGCATGCGCCGGTTGACGATGGCTGCGCCGAGCGCGAGCGCGACGAGTGCGAAAAAGCAGTAGCCGGTGCCGCCGCGCCATATCAGATTGACCGCGGGCCCGAGAAACAGCAGAGCCGTCGTGAGCCAGACCAGAGTGGAAGCAAAAATCATAGGTCTACGTTATCGATGAAACACTACCGTTCCGGTGGTGAAATTGCAGGGGGCGCCGGACCATTTGAGGTTGTCAAGACGGCAGAGCGATCCGGATTATAACCATGCGCTCCCTTTCGAAATGCTTGCTGCCATACGCGGTAAGGGGCCAGAAGCCCGCAGCAGGCGCTGGGGCGGGGGCGGCGTCTGCCGTGCGAGCGGGCGGGGGCGGTACAATCGCGCGACACTCATGGCCGGCGCGCGGCGCTTGCCGCGCCCGCACGCAGCTCAACGGACCGACTCGATGTTCTCAATCATCATCCCGACCTGGAACAATCTGCCTTACCTGCGCCTCGTGATCAGAAGCCTGCGGCGTCATTCGACGCATCCGCACCAGATCATCGTGCACGTGAACGACGGCTCGGATGGCACGCTCGCGTGGGTGCGCGACGAGGGCATCGAGCATACGGCGTCGCCCGGCAATATCGGCATTTGCCACGCGGTCAATATCGCGGCGGCGCGCGCGGCCCAGGACTACATCGTGTACATGAACGATGACATGTATTGCTGCCCCGGCTGGGATGACGCGCTCGTCAAGCGTCTCGCGCAGATGCCGGCCGACAACCTGTTCATGCTGTCGGGCACGATGATCGAGCCGGTCGATTCGGGCAATCCGTGCGTGGTCGTGCGCGATTTCGGCCGCGACGCTCAGGTGTTTCGCGCCGACGAGCTGGTCGCCGCCGCGCCCGGACTCGCTCGCGCCGACTGGCGCGGCGCGACGTGGCCGCCGACGCTCGTGCATCGCGACTGGTGGTTCAAGCTGGGGGGCTACAGCAGCGAGCTGAGCCCCGGCATGAGCAGCGACAACGATTTCTCGATGAAGCTGTGGGACGCGGGCTGCCGCGTGTTCGTCGGCGTCGGCGACAGTCTCGTCTATCACTTCCAGCAGAAGAGCACCGGCAAGATCGTGAAGAACGACGGGCGTCGGCAGTTCCTCAACAAGTGGGGGATGACACAGGCGACCTTCGACCGCTATTACCTGCGCCGCGGCACTGCCATCGATGGCGCGCTCGCGGTCAGCGAACCGGAGCGCACGGGCCGGCTGCGCCGCGCGCTGCTGAAGTCGCGCATCAAACGCGCGTTGGGCTGACGGGCCGTCGGCTGATCTCAAACGCCGCCAGTCACGAGCGGCAGCACGGTCAGATCCGGATGCGTGCCGTCGATGATGCTGCGTCCCACGTGCACCGCTTCGTAAAGTGCGTCGTCGAGGCTCGCGAAGCTCTCCTCGCCGTCCGCGTGAAACGGCACCGCATGGCCGGGAAGACGGGGATTGGCGCCCGGATGGCAGACGTAGCCGAGATACGTGTAGCGGCTCTTTTGCGCGGTCGCCGGATCGGCGGCATGCGCGGCGTCGGGCGGGTCCTTCGCCACAGGTGACACGTGAATCTCGAAGCCCTCGTATTGCACCGTCTGCCAGGCTGCGGTTTCGTCGGCCATGGCCGCCTCCGTCTGGGTCTGTTCTGTCAGAAAGTCTAGGTGATTTGCCGCCAAAACGCGCGGGTGTCAGGTCGGTCCTTTGATAATTCGTCTACAGATAGAAGGATTTTCATTTGATATTTGAAAATCCGCCGTTTCCAGAATCGCGGCCGCCAAAACGCCCCGGAGGGTTTTCGTCGGATAAAATGCTGCGCTTTGCCAAAACCGACTTCGCTCATGTGGTTCAAAAACCTTCAGCTGCACCGTCTGCCCGCTCCGTGGTCCGTCACCCCTGAACAGATGCAGAAGTGGCTCGCGCCGTACGCGTTCGCGCCCGGCCAGAGCGTCGAGATGCAGGCCCAGGGCTGGGCGCCGCCGCGCGATGGCGACTCGCTCGTCTACGCGATGAACGGCCAGATGCTGCTGACGTTCCGCGCCGAGAAGAAGCTGCTGCCCGCTTCGGTCGTCACGCAGATCACGCGCGAGCGCGCGGCCGAGCTCGAGGAGCAGCAAGGCTTCAAACTGGGCCGCAAGCAGATGCGCGACCTGAAGGAACAGGTCACCGACGAGTTGCGGCCGCGCGCGTTCAGCATCCGCCGCGACACGCGCGTGTGGATCGATTGCACCAATGGCTGGCTCGTGATCGACGCGGCGTCGCAGGCGGTCGCCGACGATGTGCGCGGGCTGCTCGTGAAGTCGATCGATCAATTGCCGCTGATGACGGTGCGCGTCGCGCAGTCGCCGGTCGCGGCGATGACCAGCTGGCTGCTCGACGGCGACGCGCCGGCGGGCTTCACGCTCGATCAGGACACCGAGCTGCGTTCACCCGCCGAGGGCAACGCGACGGTGCGCTATGTCGGACATACCCTGGATACCGACGATATGCGCCGGCACATCGAGGCAGGCAAGCAATGCATGCGGCTCGCGATGACGTGGAATGATCGCGTGTCGTTCGTGCTGACCCCGTCGCTGACGATCAAGCGCATTGCGCCGCTCGACGTGCTCAAGGAAGCGAGCGACCCGACCGCGCAGGACGACGACGAGCGCTTCGATTCCGACGTCGCGCTGATGACGGCCGAGCTCGATCGCATGCTGCGTGACCTGATCGATGCGTTGGGCGGCGAGCAGGGCGTGGAAGGGTTCGCGTTGCCGCAGGCCGTGGCGGCTTGAGCGTCAGATCCCCGCGCTGCGGAGCGCTTCGACGATGGTCCAGTAAGGCGTGATCGAGCGCAAACGGATTGGATAGGTCCGCCGCAACAACGCGAGCGTCGCATCGGTATCGGTGAGCTGATAGATGCCCGACACGCGCAGATCGGCGACATGGGCGGCATAACGCAGCACGCCGTGGTGATAGCGCGCGAGTTCGTCGACGAGGTCGGCGATGCGCATGTCGTTCGCGTAGAGCAGACCACGCGTCCACATCGCCTCGCGTGGGTCGAGCGCTTGCGGCGCCGCGACGCCGTCGCGCGTGAACGTGCACCATTGGCCCTGCGTCAGCATCAGCGCTGCGCCCGATGCCGGGCTCACCAACGCGTCGCCGTGAAACGCGGCCACGCGCGTGAAACCCGGCTGCTGCCGCACGCTGAACTGCGCACCGCGCGCTTCGACGACGCCTTCGGCCGTCTGCACGAGCAAAGAGGCGTGAGTCGTTCGGGTGCCTGGGGCGTCGCGCGCATCGCTCACGGGCCGCAGCATGATTTCGCCCCCGAGCAGATGGAGGTGCCGCGCGTTCGCATCGAATGTGACGTTGATTGCGCTCGCGCTGCCCAGTGTGATCTGGGAGCCGTCCGCGAGCAGCACGTCGTGTAGCTCGCCGGTCGCGGTGCGGAAGTCGGCGGTCCACGCCGGCCACGGCAGGCGGCTCGCGAGCCAGCCCGCGGGCGCGGCAATCGCGAGCCATGACAGCGTCTTCAGCGCGCGCCGCCGTTGCTTCGACACGCCGGCGCCACCCGCGCCTTCGGGTAGCGCGGGGTCGAGGCCCGCGGGCACAGTCCCGGTTTCGTGTCGCAATTGCTGCGCGAGCACCCACGCATGTCGATGCGTGTCGCTCTGCTCGCGCCAACGCGCGCAGGCCGCGTGGTCCGCCGCGCTCGCGCGTCCCGAGTTCAGTCGAACCAGCAGTTGAGCAGCCTGGCTCAGGATCTGTCGGTCAATAGCGGGCGGGCTGGTCATGATTGCCTTGTCATTTCCGTATTCGACACGCGAAGTATTGCGGTTAAATGCGCGGTACTTCGCATGCATTTGACAATTGCGATTTAGCAATTAAATTTAACAGATGCATTTAACAATTTTTGTCTGTTGAATTAACTATTTGCAGTGAAAATCGGAATCTGATTTCACGTCGGATTGACGCAACGTTTATGCTAAGCGGAAGCGGCTCGTTCCACCGATTTCCCTTTGGTGAGCAGGGTCGAATTCACCAGCCTGGTGCGTCTTTCCGGTCAATTCATAACGGGCGGACGCATTGTCATCGATGAAAAAAATTATGCTACGCGTGCGCCTTTTTCTTTTTCATGAACGTCCAGCCTGAAATAGGGCTAATTACGCCGCAAGGGTACGCAGCCTTTTAATCGGGAATTGCAGTGTGCCGTGTTTAGCTGACGGGCGTGTGAAGCCCGGTGAAACCATTCGGCGGGTCATCGAGGAGGCGGTCTGTGGCAGAAGAAAAAGACAGCGAAGCGCAAAAGCGCGCGGAGTTCTGCGCGCGGATCATCGCCGGCCTGCGGGCGGGCGAGTTTTGGGTCGCGTTTCAGCCTGTCGTGCATGCGCAAACACGCGCGCTGTTTGGCGTCGAATGTCTGTTGCGATGGCAGCATCCGCAGTATGGGCTGCTGCTGCCCGGCGCGTTCGAGTCGGCCTTGCACGACCCGGCGGTCGCGCATGATGCGACGCGCTTCGTGCTCGATGTCGCGTGCCAACGGCTGCGCGATACGTTGCGAGCCGGCGGTGCGCTGCCACTCGTCGCGATCAACGTTCAACCGTGCCAACTGCTGGACAATTCGCTCGTGCAGATGATCGAGGAGCTCACGCGCCGTGATGGCGTGCCCGCTTCGCGTATCGAACTCGAACTGGTCGAGAACGAGGAGACGCTTCCTCTCGTCGCGACGCGCGAGTTCACCGCGCCGCTGCGTTCGCTCGGCGTGCAACTCGCGCTCGACGACTTCGGCACCGGTCATTCGTCGCTCGCGATGCTCGCCGGTGCGCAGGTCGATGCCGTGAAGCTCGCGCGCGAATTCCTCTGTCATGGGCCGCTGCGCGCCGATTCGCGCAGCGCGTGCGTGGTACGCGGCGTGATCGACATGCTCGAGCGGCTTGGCATGCGCACGGTCGTCGAAGGCGTGGAAAGCGCGGAGCAGATGGCGTGGCTCGCGGCGCTGCCGAGGGTCTACGCGCAGGGCTATTACGTCGGCAAGCCGGTGCATGAGTTTCCGGCCCCGCATGAAGTCGGGTAAAACTCCGAGCGCTGCCGCACCTTCGATGCAGACGAAAAAACGACAGCCGTATCAAAGGCTTGCGGATTTTTCCGGGAAGTTATGCACAGATTTGCCAACAAAAACTGTGGGTAACTTTGCGCATCTCGTTACGCATGTCGTCGCGCATCGAAGCGCGCTCAGCCGTCAGTCTTCGAGCGCCCACGCGCGCTTGCGGCTCAGCAGCGCCGAGCCGATCGATACCACCAGACCGATGCCGCCCATCGTCAGCGACAGCGCGACGATCAGCGGGCCGGTTTGCGTGCGTGCGGAGAACACGCCGACGAGCAGGCCCGCAAGCGGCTGCGTCAGGTTGTTCAGCAGGATCGCGACGCCGATCGTCTTGCCGTAGTCCTCGGGCGGAATGATTTGCAAACGCGCGCTGCGGATGTAGACGTTGAACATCTTGTCGAAGCCGACGATCAGCAGGAAGCCGAGCGCATAGCCCCACGGCGACGCGCTCGCGCCCGCGATCACGCCGCCCGCGCAGATCGTCACGAAGGCGACGAGACCGAGTACGCGCGCGGGCCAGCCAGCGCGTGCGACCGTCAGTAGCACCAGCACCGTGGCGATCGCGCCGGCCGTTTGCAGACCGGCGTAGTAGCGGCTCGATTGCGCATGCAAGCCCGTCACCATCGCCGCCGAGGTGGCGAGCGTCACGCCGATCACGAGGTTCTCCGCGGCGGCCAGCATGATGACCTTCTTCAGACCCGGCAGCGTCCACACGTGATTGAGCGCGATGCGCAGCGGCATGGTCCAGTGAACGGTGGGCGCGAGCGACTGGGCGGACCCATGCGCCGGCGCGCGAAAGCCGCTCAGCCGCTGCCAGACGAACAGCGCGGCGTCGGCGCAGAGAAACAGCACGCCGGTCACGGCGACCACCGATTCCCAACGCCACAGGCCGAGCATCAGCGCGGCGAGCATCGGTCCGAGCACGAAGCCGAGCTGGTCGGCCAGTTGCGAATACGCGAGCACCTTCTGGATCTGCTGCGTGCTGAAGATCTGCGGCAGCATCACTTCGCGCGCGACGAGCCCCTGGCTCGTCAGCACGCCGCACGCGGCCGACAGCGCGATCAACCAGCCGATGCCGCCGAACAGCGCATATGCGGCGATGCCGCCGAAGCAGGCGAGCGCGCGTACCGCCTGGCTGAGCCGCATCAGGCGCAGCGGCGGGAAGCGGTCGCATAGCGCGCCGAAGAACGGGAACACGAGGTAGCGCGGCAGCGTTTCGATGAAGAACGCGAGGCCCGACCACGAGACCTGGCGCGTCGTTTGAAACACGACGAGCGGCACCAGAAACAGCAGGATCTGATCGGCGAGACGCGCGATGAACAGCGAGCAGAAGAAGGCCTGATGGTTGACGCGCACCGTGGTTGTCTCGCCGTGTTGGGGTCGAGACCGATCCTATCAAAAGATCGCGCGCACGCGCCGTGCATCGTTCTACTCGCCGCGATACGCCTGTTCGAGCGGCGCGATATCGAGCTTGACCATCTTCATCATCTGCGCCATCACGCGGCTGGCCTTCTCGCGATCCGGGTCGCGCAGCATCTCCATCAGCACGTTGGGTGCGATCTGCCACGACACGCCGAAGCGGTCCCGCAGCCAGCCGCAGGCCACCGGCTCGCCGCCGTCGAGCAGCTTCGACCAGTAGTGGTCGACTTCTTGCTGCGAGTCGCAGTGCACGAACAGCGAGATGGCCGGCGTGAATTGATATTGCGGCCCGCCGTTCAGGGCCATGAACTCCTGACCTTCAAGTTCGAAGGAGATGGCCACGACCTTGCCTGCCGGTCCGGGACCGGCGTCCGTGTAGTGCAGCGTGGTGGCGATGCGCGAAGCCGGAAACACGGACGTGTAGAAATCCGCGGCTTCTTCCGCATTGCCGTCGAACCACAGGCACGGCGCGATTTTCTGCATGACGTTGCTCCTTCTCGAGTGCCGACGGTGGGCCCGATCGTGCGTTCGCCCGGCGCCCACCGGCCGCTCACTTCCGCTCTTCGGACGAACAGTTCATCGCGGCCATCGCCTGCTGGATTTCCTCGGCGCTCAGGTCGCGCTTGTGCGTCGCGAGCGACCAGCTGTGGCCGAACGGATCCTTGACCTGGCCGTAGCGGTCGCCCCAGAACATGTCGGTGACGGGCATCGTTACGGTCGCGCCCGCTTCGACCGCCTGCTTGAAGCTCGCGTCGACGTCCGGCACATAGTAGTGAATCGTGACCGGCGTCCCCTTCAGCGTATTGGGGCCGAAGGATTGATGCTCGGGCCATTCGTCGGTCAGCATCAGCATCGAATCGCCGATTTTCAGGCTCGCGTGCATCACTTTGCCGTCCGGGCCCGGCAGACGGATCTGTTCGACGGCGTTGAAGGCTTTCGTGTAGAACGCGATCGCTTCGGCGGCGTTCTTGCAGATCAGGTATGGCGTGAGCGAATGCATCCCGTCCGGGATCGGTTTGACGGCGGCACTGGACATGACGGTGACTCCTTGAAGTAACGGTTCCTCAGTGGAAAGACCGGCTGCGTGAGCTGGGTCTTCAACGTTACGACGAGTTTGTGACCGTCGGATCGACACTCCGAAAAATATATTTGTGGGGGCGGGCGAGGGTGAGGGCGCCCGCGCCATTTACCCCGCCGGATTGTCCTCGTCCGGCGCCGGTGCGGACGACGGCGCCGCACTGCCCGCCGGCGCGCCGAGAATGCTGATCTGGAACGTGTGCGTCGCGGCGAGCGACTGCAGCGTCGCGTCCTCGGGAATGTGCTCGTCGAGCGGCAGGATCACCGAGCCGCCGATCACCGCGCGCCGGCTGTTGTCTGCCGGGCGCAAGCCCCACACGTCCTGATAGACGACGGGGACCGTGATGCCGTCGCGCGTCGTGTTGCCGAGGTACAGCATCACGTGGCCGCCGATGTAGATCAGCGTGCGCAGCGGCACGCCATGCCGCGACAGATAGTCGAGCCGCTCGGCGGGCGTCGAGTCCGACAGATCGACCATGCGGCCGGCGCTCATCTGCGTCGACGAATGGCGCGGCAGCCACACGCCGAACGCGGCGAAGATGCTTTGCAGTTCCGACGAGCAGTCGTT
>DATAQT010000096.1:0-15362 GCA_036264535.1 Paraburkholderia sp.
GACAGCATCGCGCTGAATTGCGACTGACCACCCGGCCGCTTCAGAAACACGACGAGCTCGCGCGCGACGTCGAGTGCCAACGCTCGTCCGTGATCGTCTTCGAGCATGGCCAGCGCGAGGTCGATGCCGGCCGTAACGCCCGCCGACGTCCAGATCGCGCCGTCGCGAATGAAGATCGGATCGGCTTCGACGCGCAGTTGCGGATACGCCTGCGCGAGTTCGTCGCAACGCCCCCAATGCGTGGCGACGCGCCGGCCGTCGAGTAGTCCCGCCTCGGCGAGCAGGAACGCGCCCGAGCAGACCGAGGCGACGCGTCTGCAATGCGGTGCCTGACGCTGGATCCAGCGGATCAGACGCGGGTCGGCCGATGCCTGGCGAACCCCCCAGCCGCCCGGAACGATCAGGGTATCGACCGGACCCCTCACCGAGCGTAGCGAACCGGCCAGCACCGCGAGTCCCGCCGACGACGTGACGGGCCCGGCAACGGCCGCTACCACGCGCGGTGCGTAGAGTTGGCCGAGGCCGCGCTGCGCGACGAGTTCATTGGCGGACGCAAAGACCTGGAGCGGACCGCTGACGTCGAGCAGTTGCATGTTGGGGAAGGCGAGCAGCACGATGGAGCGAAGAGCGCTGGACATAGCAGGGGCGGTGATGAGTGTGGCAGAAAACATGGGGTTAATGGCAGTGTCGCCAAAGACTACCCGCATAGAATCGATTCGTCCACCTGGAAGAACTGGCAGATGGCATGTTTCGATTTCTCATTCGATAAGGCATCCCTATGAACCTGCAAATTGGTTTTCTGGTATTTCCAAAAGTACAGCAACTCGATCTGACCGGCCCGCATGACGTGCTCGCCTCGTTGCCGGGCGCCACGACGCATCTGATCTGGAAGACGCGGGAGCCTGTCGTGTCGAGCAACGGGCTGGTGCTGACGCCGGACACGACCTACGAAACCTGCCCGCCGCTCGACGTGATCTGTGTGCCGGGCGGAAGCGGCGTGACCGCTTTGTTGCAGGACGCGCAAACGCTCGATTTCGTTCGCCGACAGGCCGTGAACGCCCGCTACGTGACTTCTGTTTGCACCGGTGCGTTGCTGCTGGGCGCGGCCGGTTTGCTGCGCGGACGACGCGCGACGACTCACTGGGCGTTCCACTCGTTGCTGGAACCGCTGGGCGCGATACCGACGCGCGCGCGCGTGGTTCGAGACGGCAATCTGATTACGGGCGGCGGCGTGACGGCGGGCATCGATTTCGGGCTGACCGTGGCGGCCGAACTGGCTGGCGTCGAAGAGGCGCAGGCTATCCAGCTCGAACTCGAATACGCGCCAGCGCCGCCGTTCGATGCGGGCGATCCGGAGTTGGCGCCGCAAGCGGTGGTGGAACTGGTCCGGGGCCGGTCGGCCGAAGGCTTGGCGGCGCGGCGTCGGGTGGTGATGGAGATCGCGCAGGGGCAGGCTACGTAATTGGCGAGCCTCGCATGAGGATGGGGGCATTCCATTAAACTGTCTGGCTCTAACCGTTCTCGCCAGTCGGATTGATGCGATGAAGTACAGCGAATTTGCCCTGGAGCACTCCCCATGCGCGTAGGCAAGCCCGTCAAGGCACTGCCGCAGCCGTCCTGCGACTACTGCGGCAGCCGCGCCTTGCTCGCGCGCTATGGCGACGAGGCCTATCCGTATCGCGGCGATCAGGGGCCGCTGTGGATCTGCACCGCCTGTCAGGCGTGGATCGGCGTTTATGCACGCAGCAAACACAACCTGCCGCTCGGCCGCCTCGCCGATGCGGGCCTGCGCGAGGCGAAGAGCAAGCTGCACGATGCGCTCGAACCGCTCGTCGCCGGGAAGGTGCGCCGCGATGGCGTCAACGCGTTCGAAGCCCGCGCGAAAGCGATCCGGTGGGTCGCGACCGAGCTTGGCTTCGATCCCGTTCCGGCGAGTATTCACGCATTCACGCCGCAACAGTGCGAACAGGCGCTGCGTTATGTCGAGGCATTTGTCGAGGCTCGGCGCGCGCGATAGCGCGACACCCTCGCGCGATTAGCTTCCTTTCATTCCTCTCAATACCTCCTGTCGGGTGACACAGTTGATGAAAACTCGTCCTCTGCTTTCGGTCGGCTTTTTCAACAAGGTTGGGACGTCCGCGTGACGTAGAAAGTGGAAGGGCGCGTGGTTCGTGCCATGAAAAGTGCAAAATTCCGAACGAACGCGCGAGGTTGCTGGAACGCTCCGAAGGAGTCTGCGCGGAAAGCTGCCGCCCACTGGCCGAAGCTTGATGGCGCTTGTGGGTAGTACGCCGCTGATCGTAGCCTTCCGATCATCCACCCTCCGTATGCTGATTGCATGAGTCGGTTGCCGGCCAGGAAGGGACCTTCACCACCCGCCTGCTAACGGCCGATTGCTGCCCGACAGCGGCCGTTCAAGATGAAATCCCTGGACTTACGGTCGGCGTGCGCCCGTCGAAAAGCGTGTCATCAGCAGCGATTTTGCTGGCTTGAGCGGTAATGCCTGGGTGGTGCGGACCCATCGTAGCCCAGGAAGTTGACACCGGGCTGCGCGGCAGGTCAGACGTCGCGCGGCGCGCTGGCGATTCAGTGGCTTAGTCCGGCCGCATGCATTGCGATGTGCAGCACGCTCGCGACGATACCGAGCGCGGCGACGCTCGCCGCCCAGATCGCGATGATCCACGCGACGCGCTTGCTCCAGACACGCATTGCGCCGTGTTGTCTTGTCATCAATGATAGTGCTCGCCCTGTCGCACCTTGCCGCGAAACACATAGTACGACCACGTGGTATAGACAAGGATGAAAGGAATGATGAACAGTGCGCCGACTAGCGTGAACAGCTGACTTTGCAACGGCCCGGCTGCGTCCCAGATCGAGATGCCCGGCGGCACGATGTTCGGCCAGATACTGATCGCCAGGCCGCTGTAGCCGAGAAAGACCAACGCCAGTGCATAGAGAAACGGTCCCATGTCAGGTTCGTGTCGCAGCGAACGTCGCAGCGCATACACGCACAGGGCAACGAGTAGCGGCACTGGGCAGAACCAGAGCAGATTGGGCAGCGTGAACCACCGCTGAGCGATGTGCGGTTGCGAGAACGGCGTCCAGATGCTGACGACCACGATCGCGGCGAGCAGCGTCCAGACGAGCCGTCCCGCGAGATGGATCATAGCCTGCTGCAGTTTGCCGTCCGTCTTCATGACAAGCCACGTCGCGCCGAGCAACGCGTACGCGGCAAGCACGCCGATACCGCAGAACACCGGAAACGGCCGCAGCCAGTCGAGTGGGCCGCCGGCGAACGCGTAACCGCTGACACGCACGCCGTCGATGTACGCGCCGAGCGATACGCCCTGGAAGAACGACGCGACAAGCGAGCCCCCGATGAACGCGGCATCCCACACTGGGCGCTCCCGGTCGTTCGCCTTGAAGCGAAATTCGAAAGCGACCCCGCGGAAAATGAGCCCGAGCAGCATGAATATCAGCGGCAGGTACAGCGCGCTGAGCAGGATCGAATACGCTGTAGGGAATGCAGCTAACATGCCTGCGCCGCCCAGCACCAGCCATGTTTCGTTGCCATCCCAGACCGGCGCGACGGTGTTCATCATCACGTCGCGTTCGGCGCGCGGCGAGATGAACGCAAAGAGCAGCCCGATGCCCAGATCGAAGCCGTCCGTGATGACGTACATCATCACGCCAAAAAAAATGATCGCGGCCCAGATCAGCGAGATGTCGACGCCCATTATCGGCCGCTCCTTGAATTGGCACGCAGCGTGGTACCTGGTGACTCGTCGCCGACAGCCGAAAGCGGTCGCGCCGGCGTGCGCTCCTGCCCCGGGCCGCCTGACGGTAGCCCTTCTTCGAGGTACTGCGACGGTCCCTTTCGCACAAGGCGCAGGATGTAGGCGATGCCAACGCCGAACACGAAGAAGTACGACACCACGAATAACGTGGCCGATAGCGCCAGTTGCGGCATGCCGCCTGGCGAGGTCGCTTCGGCGGTGCGCTGCAGGCCATAGACGACCCACGGCTGCCTGCCAATTTCCGTTGTCAGCCAGCCGGCAAGAAGCGCGACCAGGCCCATCGGACCCATCAGCAGTGTTGCGCGCAGGAACGGGCGAGTTCGGTGGAGCCGCTCGCGACGGCGCAGCAGCAGGCTCCACAAACCGAGCAGGATCATCAGCGTGCCCAGTCCCACCATGGCCCGGAACGTCCAGAAGATGATCGTCGAATTGGGCCGGTCCTCGGGAGCAAAGTCCTTGAGGCCTTTGAACTGCTTGGTCCAGCTGTGCGTGAGAATCAGACTGCCCAGGTGAGGAATCTCGACGGCGAAGCGTGTCTGTTCGCGCTGCATGTCAGGCCAGCCGAATACAATCAGCGGCACCGCTTCATTGCCACGATTCTCCCAATGCCCCTCCATCGCCGCAATCTTTGCGGGCTGATGCTCCAGCGTGTTCAGGCCGTGCGCATCGCCGACGACCGCCTGGATTGGCGCCACCACCAGCACCATCCACATCGCCATCGACAGCATTTTGCGGATCGCAGCGTTGTCATTGCCATGCAGCAGATGCCATGCCGCCGACCCGGCCACGAACAGGGCAGTCGCGAGAAACGCCGCCAGACTCATGTGAACGAGGCGGTACGGAAATGACGGATTGAAGATGACTTCGAGCCAGCGCACCGGCACGATGCGGCCGTTGACGATCTCGTATCCCTGTGGCGTCTGCATCCAGCTATTGGACGCGAGTATCCACGTCGCCGAGATCAGCGTACCGATCGCGACCAGCAGAGTTGCCAGGAAGTGGAGCGCGGAGCCAACCTTGTTCCATCCGAACAGCATGACGCCGAGAAAGCCCGCTTCGAGGAAGAACGCGGTGAGCACTTCATAGGTCAGCAACGGCCCAGTCACGCCGCCGGCAAACTGCGCGAAACGAGACCAGTTAGTGCCGAACTGGTAGGACATCACGATCCCCGACACGACGCCCATGCCGAAATTGACAGCGAAGATTTTCAGCCAAAAGTGATAGAGATCGCGATAGACGTTCTGGCGGGTGCGCAGCCAGCACGCTTCAAGGACGGCCAGATAGCTGGCCATGCCGATCGTAATGGCAGGGAACAGAATGTGAAAGGATATCGTGAAGCCGAACTGAAAACGGGCGAGGTCGAGCACCGTCAGGCCGAACATGCGATTTGCTCCTTCAACATGAACGAATAGTCAGTGATTTCCGCAATCTGAGTCGTCGTACCTGCCCTGGCACCTGGCCGACCGCGCGGTTGGCCTCGACGGCCAGCGCGACGTCGAGGGCAAATGTCATGGTAGCTGAAGGCGAGGAAATCCGCCTTGAGGATATCGACTTCATGAGCCTGTACCGGACGCCCAACACCCGGCGTTCGGGCGGTACAAGCTCCTGAAAACAACCGTCCGGTGAACTCCTTCAACCATTGCATCAGGTAGGCGGTCGGGCACGATTTTCACTTAATGTGTCACCCGACACCACTCCGCCAGACCGCCTTCCCGGCACCTCTCCACCCCCACCAAAAAGTGCCATTGAATCTACTTTTTGTGTAGGGACGCTCGTCCCGTCCTCCCATATTCTTACGCCATCGAGACGACACGTCCCACGCTGCGACTCTTACCCCGCAGCCCGCGACGATTAATCCACAGGAGAGGATGTTGACCAGGAAAGTCCCGCTCAAGATTGCGATCGCTGAGCATCCGCATACGTCGGCCATCCGTAACGGATCCATCCCTATCGAAGGCGTCGACGCCGAGTTCGTCACCGTCAAGCCGCAAATCGGCGCGTTCCGCCGCATGGTGCGCGACGTCGAATTCGACGTTTGCGAACTCGCGCCGACCACCTACATCATCGCGCGTGCTTATGGCGCGCCGTTCATCGGCTTGCCGATCTTCGTCGTGCGGCGTTTTCATCACGGCGGATTGCTGGTGCGTCCCGACGCGGGCATCAACACGCCGAAGGATCTCGAAGGCAAGAAGGTCGGCGTGCGCGCGTATTCGGTCACGACCGGCGTGTGGACGCGTCAGGTACTGATCGACGAGTTCGGTCTCGATTCGTCGAAGGTGACGTGGGTCGTCGACGACGAAGAGCACGTGACGCAACTGAAGCTGCCGGCGAATGTCGTGCATGCGCCTGAAGGAAGCTCGCTCGCGGAGATGATGGCATCGGGCGAACTGTCGGCGGGCTTTGCCGCGGCCGCCGGTATCGGCCGCACCGGCGCGCCGACGGGCGGCTGGCAGGAAGTCGAGGCCGACTATCCGGATCTGCTGCCGAACGCGACCGAACTCGAAACCGAGTACTACGCGCGCACCGGCGTGTATCCGATGCACGGCACGATCGTCGTCAAGGACTCGGTGCTCGCCGAGCATCCGTGGATCGCGAAATCGCTGTTCGATGCTTTTGCGCAGGCGAAGAAGGAATGGCTCGAGCGTCTCGATGCCGGTGAAGCGACGAGCGCGAGCGACAGGAAGTATCTCGAACTGCGCAAGATCGTCGGTCACGATCCGCTGCCGTACGGTCTGCAGGAAAACCTGAAGACGATCGAAACGCTCGAAGCGACCGCGTTCAGGCAGGGGCTCACGCCGCGCCGCATGTCCATCGACGAGTTGTTCGTCGACCCGCAGGCCCGCTAAGCCACCCAGGCGCCTGACGCCGACCCGACGATTCGAACGGAGACACCATGATTATCGATTGCCACGGTCATTTCACGACCGTCCCGGCTTCCTTTCGCGCCTGGCGCGCCAAACAGGTCGAGCTCGCGAACGACCCGGCCAATGCGCCGTCGCGTGACGGCGCCTTCGTCAGCGACGACGAGATTCGCGAAGCGATCGGCAACGGTCAGCTCAAACTGCAGCGCGAGCGCGGCAGCGATCTGACGCTGTTCTCGCCGATCGCCGGGCTGATGAGCCATCACCTCGGCAACGAGCGCACGAGTCTCGAATGGGCCGAAGTCTCGAACGACCTCGTGTTCCGCGTGACCGAACTCTATCCCGACAACTTCGCGCCGGTGTGCCAGTTGCCGCAATCGCCCGGCGTCGCGCCCGCGAATTCGATCGCCGAATTGCGCCGCTGCGTCGAGCAGCTCGGCTTCGTCGGCTGCAACCTGAATCCGGATCCGAGCGGTGGCTACTGGACCGGCACGCCGGTGACCGACCGCGAGTGGTATCCGCTGTACGAAGCGCTCGTCGATCTCGACGTGCCCGCGATGATTCACGTCGCCGCGTCGTGCAACCCGTGCTTCCACGGCACCGGCGCGCACTATCTGAACGCCGACACGTCGGTGTTCATGCAGATCCTGCAGTCGGACCTGTTCAAGGACTTCCCGACGCTGCGTCTCGTGATTCCGCATGGCGGCGGCGCGGTGCCGTATCACTGGGGCCGTTATCGCGGCATGTCGCTCGAAATGCGCGAGCGTCCGCTGGAAGGATTGCTGGACAACATTTTCTTCGACTCGTGCGTGTATCACCAGCCGGGCGTCGAGTTGCTGACGAAGGTGATTCCCGCCGACAACGTGCTGTTCGGCTCGGAGATGATCGGCGCGGTGCGCGGCAAGGATCCCGCAACCGGTCATTACTTCGACGACACGAAGCGCTACATCGACGGCTGCGCGGCGTTGAGCGACGAGGATCGCCACAAGATCTTCGAAGGCAACGCGCGGCGTGTCTATCCGCGTCTCGATGCGCGCCTGAAAGCGCGCGGCAAATAACGAGCAAGATACCGAGGCATTCATGACTTCCTCAATCGTTGATATTCACCCGCACATCATTTCCGACGACGAGAACCGCTATCCGCCCGCGCCGTTGTTCGGCAAGCGCTCGGAGTGGTCGAAGGAACGGCCGACCACGGTCGAGACGCTGATCGCATCGATGGACGCGGCCGGCGTCGCAAAGGCAGCCGTGGTCCATTCGTCGACCACGTACGGTTTCGACAACAGCTACGTGGTCGACGGCTGCGCGCAATACGCGGACCGTCTGGTCGCGGTGGGTTCGGTCGACGTGCTGGACCCCGATGCGCCGGCGCGCATCCGCGCATGGGTCGAGCGCGGTCTCGCGGGTCTGCGTCTTTTCACCGGCGGCAGCACGAAGGAGTTCGACCCGAGCGAACTCGACGATCCGCGTGCGTTTCCCGCGTGGGAACTGTGCGGCGAACTCGGCCTGCCGATGTGTATCCAGACCGGCCCGATCGGCTTGCCGCAAGTCACGGCGCTCGCGCGGCGCTTCCCGACGGTACGCATCATCCTCGATCACCTCGGCCGTCCCGAGGTCGCCGACGGCGTACCCTACGCGAATGCGCAGAGCCTGTTCGATCTCGCGCCGCTGGAAAACATCTATCTGAAGCTGACGCCGCGCATCTTCGGCGACGTGAAGAAGGAGAAGGCGAGCGCCGAGACGTTCTTCCCGCGCGTGGTCGAAGCATTCGGCGCGCAACGGATGGCGTGGGGCTCGAACTATCCGACTTCGCCGGGCACGCTCGCGGAAATTCTCGCGACCGCGCGGGCCGGTCTCGCCTCGCTCGATGACGAGGACCGCGAGTGGATCTTCGGCAAGACCGCACAGCAGCTTTATCCGGCGCTCGCCTGAAGTTCGGCGGTATCCGGGCGGGCCCCGCGCGAACGGCAACCTGTTTCGCGGCGGCCTGCACGCAGCATTCAATCAAACTGAAGAGAACAAACAGATGGAGACAGGCAAACCTGAACGACGAGGAATCGCGAGCCGCTGGGCCGTGCTTGCGCTTCTTGCGCTCGGCGTGCTGATTTCGTTTGTCGATCGCACCAGCATTTCGTCGACGCTGGCCGACGCGGGCTTCATTCGACACTTCGCGCTGACGGACGTCGATCGCGGCTGGATCAACGCGGCGTTCTTCTGGTCGTATGGCCTGTTTCAGGTGCCGATGGGTTGGGTCGCCGACCGTTACGGCGTCAAATGGCCGTACGCGATCAGCTTCGCGCTGTGGTGCATCGCGACCGCGTTGACGGGTGCGGTGACCGCGCTCGCGAGTCTGGTGGTGATGCGCCTGATCATCGGCATGGCCGAGGCGATCGTGATTCCCGCGAGCTATCGCTGGATTCGCAATAACTTCGACGAGAAGCACAACGGTCTCGCGGTCGGCATTCTCGCGATGGGCAACAAGTTCGGCCCCGCGCTCGGCGCGCCGGTCGGCGCGTGGTTCATCGTCAACTACTCGTGGCAGATGATGTTCATCGCAACCGGCCTCGTCGGTCTGATCTGGCTCGCGCCGTGGCTGCTGCTGGTGCGCAACGATCTGCCGTCGAAGGCGGAGCTCGTCAGCGCCAATCGCAGCGCGCGCACCGTGAGCCTCGGCAGCATCCTGTCGAGCCCGGTCGTGTGGGGCGGCATGATCACGAACTTCTGCTACGGCTACTTCACGTTCTACTGCATGACGTGGATGCCGGCTTATCTGGTCGAGCAGCGCAATCTGTCGATCTCGCGCTCGGGGCTCTTCACGTTCTTCAGTTTCGCCGGCATCGCGGTCGTCGCGGCGCTCGCGGGCTGGGCGGCGGATCGCATCATCGCGCGGGGCGCAAATCCGGTCGTGGTGCGCAAGGCGTTCACGATCGCGGGCTTCGTCGGCGGCTGCAGCGTGCTGCTCGGTGCGTACGCGCACTCACTGGATATGGCGCTGTTCTGGAACGTGCTGTCGCTGTCGCTGCTCGGCATGACCACCGCGAACAATCTCGTGCTGTCGCGTCTGACCTTGATCCCCAAACAGGCGATCGGTCTCGTGACGGGCGTGCAGCAGGTCGCGACCAGTCTCGCGGGCGGCGTCGCCGCGAGCCTGTCGGGCTGGCTGCTGCACGTGAGTGGCAGCTACGACCTGCCGATGATGGTGATTCTCGTCTTCCTGCTGATCGGCGCGCTCGCCACGCTGATCCTGTTTCGCCCCGAATGGGCGCCCAAGGTGACCGAAGTACCGGGAACGCTGCAGCGCGCCTAGACCTTACCCAATGACCGGCACGGCCGGTTCTGTAGAACACATCAATTCACTGAGAAACATCTATGGCGAAGATCGTATTCGGGATGGCGGTGCCGCACAGCGGCATGCTGGGCCAGGCACCGGAAGACTGGCTAAAGAACGGGGAGCGCGATCGCAACAACCCGGAACTGTGGTACCGCAATCGCACGTGGACGTACCCGGAGCTCGAAGCGCATCGCGAAGCCGCGTTCGAGAAGTATCTGACGCTCGAGGAGCGCACCGCGCGTGCCGCGCGCTGCCGTAGCGCACTCGACGCGATGGCGGCTGCGTATCGCGAAGCGAACATCGACGTCGCGATCATTCTGGGCAAGGACCAGAAGGAGATCTTCACCGACTTCTCGCCGTCGATCGCGATCTACAGCGGCGCGCAGGTGCACAACGGTCCGCCGCAGCGCTCGGTCTATGCGCCCGATCATCACGTGACGCACGATTGCCATCCGAAGCTCGCGACTTATCTGATCGAGTACTTCCAGAAAGAAAATTTCGATCTGACCGATCTGTTCGCCTGGCCCGACAACGTGTGGATGAAGCCGCTGCCCGAGTACCCGGTAGCGCCGCATGCGTACAGCTTCGTGTATCACCAGATCATGGGCGACAACCCGCCGCCGCATGTGCCGGTCATCATGAACTGCTTTTATCCGCCGACGCAGCCGTCGATGTCGCGTTGCATCGAATTCGGCCGCGTGCTGCGCGACGCGCTCAATGCATGGCCGGACGATGTACGGGTGGGCATTTTCGCGTCGGGTGGCCTGTCGCACTTCGTCAACGACGAAGAGTTCGATCACCAGATCATGAAGATGCTGGCCGAGTACGACTACGACGGCCTCGCGGCCGTGGACGACCGCTCGTACCAGTCGGGCACCTCCGAAATCAAGCTGTACGTCAGCGTGATGAAGGCGGTGCAGGAAACCGGCGCCGAGATGACGCTGGTCGACTATGTGCCGTGCTGGCGCACACCGGCGGGCACCGGCGAAGGCATGGGCTTCATGTACTGGAAAGCCGCCGACTGAGCGGGCTTCATTCCCTGATTCACGAGAGAAAGACATCATGAGCGAAAACCGTCTCAACGGCATCATTCGCGCGTTCGAATCCGGCAAGCCCGCATTCACCGCATTTTCGAAGCTCGACAAGCAGACCGCCATCGAGATGAGCGATGCGCCTTATGACGGCATCGTGTTCGAAATGGAGCACAACCCGTACGACGTCTCGGCGCTCGGCGACGCCTTGCAGTACATGCTCAATCGCAAGGCGATCGTCGAATCCGCTTCGGTCGCGCCGCGCGTGACGCCGATCGCGCGTATTCCGGCCAATGGCGCCGAGATGAACCAGGCGTTCGCGAAGCAGGTGCTCGATCGCGGTGTGTATGGCGTGGTGTGGCCGCACGTTGCAACCGTTGAGCAGGCTTATAACGCGGTCGCGTCGTGCCGCTATGCGCGGCCGAAAAACGCGCCGCTGTATGAGCCGAAGGGCGTACGCGGGGACGGTCCCGCCACCGCGGCGCGCTACTGGGGCTTGAGCATGGCTGACTACTACAGGAAGGCCGACGTCTGGCCGCTCGCGCCGGAAGGCGAAATCCTCGTCGGCCTGATGTGCGAAAGCACCGAGGCGATCGAGAACCTCGACGACATTCTGTCGAACGTGCCCGGCATTGGCTTCATTCTGATCGGCGAGGGCGACCTGAGCCAGGAGCTGGGTCATCCGCGCGACTACGAACACCCGATCGTGGCCGACGCGATGCGCAAGATCGTCGACACCTGCCGCAAGCACAACGTGGTGGTCGGCAATCCGCACGTGACCGCGAAGAATCACAAGCGGCTTCTCGAGGAGGGCTATCGCTTCCTGATGTCGGCGCCGCAGCGCAGCTATGGCGTGGTCGGCGCGGCGCGCGAGATGGCGGGGTACTGAATGAACGGCGCCGAAAGCCTCGTTGCGACCCTGGTCGGGCAGGACGTCGACATCTGCTTTGCCAACCCCGGCACGTCGGAGATGCATTTCCTTGCCGCGCTGGGCAACAACCCGGGCATGCGCAGCGTGCTGTGCCTGTTCGAAGGCGTGGCCACGGGTGCCGCCGATGGCTGGTACCGGATGAAAGACCGGCCGGCCTCGACGCTGCTGCACCTGGGGCCTGGCCTCGCGAACGGCCTCGCGAATATTCACAACGCGAAGCGTGCGTCGTCGGGCATGGTCAACATCGTCGGCGAGCATTCGGTCTCGCATCTGAAGTATGACCCGCCGCTGACCTCGGATATCGAGGGCCTCGCGCGGCCGCTGAGCCACTGGGTGCGCCGTGCCGAATCGGCGGACACCATCGGCTGGGATACCGCCCAGGCCGTGGCGAAGACCAGCGAGCATCCGGGGCAGATCGCGACCCTGATCCTGCCTGGCGACACCTCGTGGCAGCGCACGGACGCCGAGCGCGTGCTGCCGCCGCCGGTCCTTGCCCGTCGCAAGACGCCGGGCGCCGCGCGCATCGAACACGTCGCCCAGGTGCTGCGCTCCGGCGAGCCGACCCTGCTCATTCTGGCCAACAAGGCGACGCGCGGCGCGGCGCTCGAAAAGGCCGGCCAGGTGGCCGCGGCGACCGGTGCGAAGCTGGGCTCGCAGTTCTTTACCGCACGCATCGAGCGCGGCGCGGGCCGCGTGCCGATCGCGCGCATTCCTTACGCTGTGCCGCAGGCCATGGCGTTTCTGAAGGACTTCAGGCACATCGTCACGGTCGAGACCACCGAGCCGGTGGCCTTCTTCGCCTATCCGGACAAGCCCAGTCTGCTCAAGGCCGAGGGCACGTCCGTGCATACGCTGGTCGAGGCCGACGAGGACAGCGAACTCGCATTCGAGATGCTGCTACAGGCGCTCGGCGCCACGGGCACGACGCCGCTTCTGCAATCGCGCATCGAGACTCCGGTGCCGAGCGGAGCGCTCAACCCCACGAGCATTGCTCAAGCGCTGGCCGCGGCTTTGCCCGAGCACTGCATCGTCGTCGACGAATCGTTGACGACGGGCCGCGAGTCCATGGGTCTGACCATGGGCGCGCAACCACACGACCTCATCAACAACATGGGCGGCTCGATCGGCTATTCGACGCCCGTGGCGACGGGCGCGGCGCTCGCCTGCCCGGACCGGCGCGTGTTCTGCATGGTCGGCGACGGCAGCGCGATGTACACGATCCAGTCGCTATGGACCCAGGCGCGCGAGGGCCTGAATGTCACGACGATCATCTTCGCCAACAACAGCTACGCGATCCTGAAGGCCGAGTACGCCAACATGGGCGCAGGCACACCGGGCGAACGCGCGTTGTCGATGATCGACATTGACAAGCCGCGCATCGACTGGCTGGCGATGGCGAAGAGCATGGGCGTGCCGGGCGTCGCCGTCGAAACGGCGGAAGCCTTTTACAAGGCGATGGTCGATTCGACGCGCGAGCCGGGGCCGTGCCTTATCGAGGTCCGGCTGTGATTCGCCTCTAATTCGCGATTTCAAGCGCGATTCTCAAGCAACGGGCAATAGGAGAGACATGCATGACAACGACGCTGACCGGTGTGCCGACGCTGCGCACCAATCTCGCCGAATACGCAGTGACGAAGGCGATGCGCGATGGATGCGTATCGGCGGATCTGGTGACGCTGGACTTCTGCGGTCCGACGCCCGCGCATAACGGCTTCAAGGCGATGGTGCGCGAGGACAAATTCGACGCAGGCGAACTCGCCATCGTCACTTTCCTGCAGGCCAAGGCGTATGGCAAGCCGTACGTATTGCTGCCGACGCCGATTTCCGGGCGCTTCCAGCACCACTGCGCAGGCTACAACATCGACTTCGGTCATCTCGATCCGAAGGATATCGAAGGAAAAAAAGTCGGCGTGCGGACATATACGCAAACGACCGCGTTGTGGATTCGCGGCATCCTGCGCCATGAATACGGCGTGGACCTCGACAAGGTGACGTGGATGACGCTCGGCGACGGACACCTCGCCGAGTACAGTGATCCGCAAAACTGCCAGCGTCTGCCTGCAGGCTCGTCGATTCCGGAGATGATGCTCAAAGGCGAACTTGCGGCCGCGCTGCTCGGCGAAGACATGCCGAAGGACGAGCGCGTGCGCACGCTGGTTCCCGATGCGCACAACGCGGCGAAGGACTGGTTCGCGCGCGAGGGGGTGGTGCCGATCAACCATATGTTCGTGGTTCATGAGAACGTGTCGAAGCAGCGTCCCGACATCGTGCGCGAGCTGTATCGCATGATCGTCGAAAGTCGTTCGCTGGCCGAAGGCGTGCCTGCCGTGTTTCCGCCGATCGGACTGGAGGCGAATCGCAAGGGCATCCAACTTGCGGTCGACTGGGCGCTCGATCAGAAGATCATTCCGCGCCGCCTGTCCGTCGACGAGTTGTTCGACGATGTGACGGGCAGCCTCGGCTGAGCGTTCAGCTCGAATAACGCTCGAGAAGCGAACGGAGACAAGTGGTGGAGATCACAGTACGTCAAGCGGTACACGCGGAGAATCGCTGGGGCATTCTCTTGCTGCTCGCGGTTGGGCTGATGATCTCCTTCGTAGACCGAACGAGCATGTCGGCCGCGCTCGCTGATCGACGATTCGTGCAGGAATTTGCGCTGACGCATGTCGAGCGCGGCTGGCTCGGCTCCGCGATGTTCTGGTCTTACGGCCTGTTGCAGATGCCGATGGGCTGGGTCGTGGACCGCTATGGGGTGAAATGGCCTTACTCCGTCTGCTTTCTGCTGTGGTGTCTCGCGGCAGCGGCAACTGGTGTCGTAACCACGCTGTTCGCGCTGATCCTGGTGCGTCTGCTGATCGGCGTCGCCGAGGCCGTGGTGGTTCCCGCCACCTACCGGTACCTCGCCGACAACTTCGATGAAGCCCACAAGGGCACCGCGCTTGGCATTTACTCGGTTGGCGGCAAGATGGGCCCAGCGCTCGGTGCGCCGATCGCGGCGTGGCTGATCGCCATCAGTTCGTGGAAGACCATGTTCGTCGTCACTGGTCTCGCTGGGCTGGTTTGGCTGGTTCCGTGGCAGGTGATGCTCAACAACGACTTTCCGTCGCGAGCCGAGCTTGCGGTGGCGAAGCGCCGTGCAGCCTCGGTGCCCCTCGGTAATCTGCTGTCGAGTCCGGTCGTGTGGGGCGGATTGCTCACCAACTTTTGCTATAGCTATTTCGTGTTTTACTGCATGACGTGGATGCCGGCTTATCTGGTCGAACAGCGCGGACTTTCACTGCAGCAGTCTGGACTGTATACGTTCTTCAGCTTCGCCGGCATCGCCGTGGTGGCCGCGTTGGCCGGATGGGCGGCGGACCGCTTGATCGCGCGAGGCGGTGATGCAGTCGTGGTGCGTAAATCGTTTATCGT
>DATAQT010000119.1:0-6185 GCA_036264535.1 Paraburkholderia sp.
GAGCCATCGCCCTGTCCGGGATCGCCGCCGGGTATCGACAGCCGTCCGACGACCGGATAGCGACCGGGCGCGAACACGCTCGCGCGCGACACCAACTCGCCTTGTCCGTTGCTTTCGAAGTGCCCGGTCACGCAGATGCCTTTCGCGTGATTGCGCCGAAAGCCCGGATGCGGTGTGGTTGTCGCCTCGAACGCATCGACGATGCGCGGCGCGCTGAGCCGCGGCGAAAACCAGCCTGCGCACCAGACGAACAGCGCGGCGAGCGTCGCGGGTATGGCCAGTACGGCGAACCAGCGCAGCGCCAGATCAAATCCCTGCGGGCGCGGCGGCAAATCGTGAGAGCGGTCGAACTTCATCGGGACTGCCTGACGGACGAGCGGAGCCCGCAGCGCGGCGACCTCGGCCTTGCAAACCAATGCGGATCAGGACGAGATGCAGCGTGAATTGCCCGGTACATTTTCGATCGATGACGCTCGGATCAAGTCCGATTGGGGTCGTCACCGGCGTCGCTGTCGCTGACGGTGGCCGATATCCGGCCGTCGTAGAGCTGCTTGCCGAGCGAATCGAGATCGACGTTGCCAGGCTCACCGATCAGCGCGTAGCCGAGCTGCCCGCGCCGCCACGCAACCACGGCCATTCTGTCGACGTTAGCGCTCGACGGCGCCGCGTCATCCTTCGCCTCCTTCAGCACGCACAGCGCGACCGGCTTGCCCTTCTCCGGCAAATAGACGATCTGCACCAGCGGCTTGTCATGAAAGCGCAGCCGCTGAATGCGCTTGAACGTGAGTCCCTGGCTGCGCAGATCGGGAATCTGCACGGCGAGATTGTCGACGTTGCGGATGTCGGCGACCGTGCTGGCCGTCACGACCAAGTCGGGTTGCAGCTGCCCGATCGTGTCGCGCGAGTAAAGCTGCTGATAGCCCGCTGCCGCCTTGATCCACGACGCCATGCCGGAATCGTTCGAAGCCGTGACAAAGCCGCCCCGGCCACCGGTCATTTGCGGCACCAGGTGCAGCGCGAGGCCGCAGCAGAACGCGCCCGCGACGAACGCCACCGCGAGCGTCGGCCACGACAGCCGCGGCAGCGATCGGGCACGCGGCTTTAGCCGATGCACGTTATCGCCAGGAAACTCCCGGGACTCGCCGTCGTTGCCGGAATCGGCGAGGCTCGCGGCGCGCTGTGAGGACGCGCCCGACCGGTGTCGGCGGATCAGTTCATCGACACTTCGGCTCAGGGATTCAGGTACCGGCGGCAGCGCCTGCTCGTCGAACGCTTCCGCATACGAGAGTTGCGACGCACGCAGCATCGACACGCGCGCCGCAATCTCGTCAGATTCGCGGATCGCCTGCTCGACATGAGCGCATTCGTCCGTCGACAATTCACCGTCGACGTAGGCCAACAAGGTGGCGTCATCGATCTTCATCGCGTTGCTCTTTGAGTTTTGACCGATCGTGCGGCGGGCGCGTCGCGCTCGCCGAATTGCGCGCCGATAGTCTGCCTCGCGCGGGACAGTCGACTCATGATCGTGCCGATCGGCACGCCGAGCACTTCGGCCGCTTCGGAATAGCTCAGGCCCTCGACCGCGACCAGCAACATGACGATTCGTTGCGCTTCGGGCAGACGCTCGACGGCGGCGATGATCTCACTGCTCATCAACGTCGTTTCCGGATTCCGCGCACCGGGATCAGCCACGGTTTCGAGGAAGTTGTCGTCCCATTCCATACTCGAACGAGTGCGCACGTTGCGCGCACGCAGTTCGTTAATCCAGGTGGAATGAACAATGGAGAACATCCAGCTTAAAGGCGACGTGCCAGGCTGCAATTGGTGGGCGCGTTCGAGCCCCCGTACGCAGGCACGCTGGAGTACATCCTCGGCGTCGTGCTGATTCCCGCACAGGCGCAGAGAGAACGCCCAAAGCCGCGGCAGCATGCCCGGCAGAAGACTGGGCAAATTCTCGACATCTGCTGTTGACATGGTTGACTGGCTGAATGCAGGGTTGCCGGCCGGCGTGCCGGCCGAAGACCGGCCGTTACTGGGGGAAGAAATTCGCGAATTGTACAGCGGTCGTGAAACGTTTGCCGATGCACGCAAGCACGATTTCGCCGCTAAAAACAGGCTGTTTCAGTCGCTGCGGCAAGCGCGGATACGGTGTGGCATCGGCGCGGCCTGCCCTCGTGATGGAGGACGAACGGAACCAGAAAAATTGTAAGCAAATGCTAGCGATATCCATATTTCAAGTAGGGCTAACTAAACAAGATGAGTCGCGACACTAAACAATTACCTCGAAGTTTTTAGTAGCTGCTTCCAATATTGGCCTCGATCACGCACGGAATAAATTCTGGTGTCAGTTGTTGTGTTGTATGAGGGCGCTCGTACTCGTATCGTCCATGATCCCGTACAAATCGGCGGCACATCGACCACCACATCGAACCGACGATCTGCAATCCAAACATTCGCCTTTCGTCTTCAAGTTCATCATGAGCCAATCCGACACGATCGAACCCCTGCTCGCCCCGATCGACGATGCCACACCGACCGGCCCGAACCTCGAATACGATGCCGCGTTCATCGAGCTCGAGCAGATCGCGATGCCGACACCCGAGCGCACGATGGGCGAGAGCCTGAAGGCCGCGCAGGAGCCCGACTGGGACAAGGTCGCGAGCGCCGCCGAAGCCCTGCTCGCCCGCACCAGGGATTTGCGCGTCGCCGTTCATCTGGGCGCAGCCCGAACGCGCAGACAGGGGCTCTCCGGCTGGGCCACGGGCCTTGGCCTCGTTCGCGGCCTGCTCGAACGGTACTGGGACGAGGTACATCCACAACTGGATGCCGACGACGGCAATGACTCGACCGCCCGGGCGAACGCGGTGATGCCGCTCGCCGATTCGCAAAGCGCGCTAGGCCATTTCCGGATCGCGCCGTTCGTGCAATCGCCGCGGCTTGGACGCTTTTCGCTGCGCGATCTGCGCATCGCGACGGGCGCGCTCAATGCGTCGCCATCGGCAGACGGCACGCCGGCTCAAACGCTTGTCGATATCGAAGCGTGCTGCATGGATTGCCCCGACGATCAGTTGCCCGCGTCAGCCGCGATGCTGGCCGACGCGCACGAACATGCACAAGCCATCATCGCGCTGCTGCGGGAAAAACTGGGCCCGCTGAGCCCTGACATGGGCCACCTGTCCGGCGATATCGAGGAGCTGAAGAAGTTCGTCGATGCGCAACTGGTTCGACGATTCCCTGATCGGCTCAAAGAGAGCGCCGCCGCCGAAGCCGCCGCGCAGGACAGCGACGGCAACTCCAGGAGCCCGGCGCCCCAGTGGGCATACGGCAAGATCGCGGACCACGACGATGTGATTCGGCGACTCGACGAAATCTGCGAGTACTACGAACGAATCGAACCTTCGAGCCCCCTGCCGGTGCTGCTCAGGCGAGCACGGAGTCTGGTCGGCAAAAGTTTTGCCGAGGTACTGAAGAACGTCGCGCCTGGTGGACTGCCGGACTTTCAGACACTGTCCGGCCCGGATACCGAATAAACGCCGCACGGATCGCGGCGCGGCACCACACTCCGTCAGCCAGTCATCAGAAACCAGCAGACGGCGGCGCAGGCAACTACACCGAGTACCACCGCACACACGGCAGCGAGGCGTGCGCCGCTCCGGCGACCGCGCAGCGCGGCGACTTCCGCATTGCCGTCGTCGTGCCGCGGCACCGCGCGTCGTACGGTATCGGGTCCGCTGCATCCGGTCGCGTCGCACAGCGATTCGAGCAATTGACGCCGGCGTCGCCGGTACTCGTCGCGTTCGATACTGGACGACCGGCGCATTTCATCCAGCGCGCGCAATGCGTCGTTGACCTGCTGCTCGCGCATGTTCATCTCCATTCCGTCATCGGACGCTGCAATCTCCTTCCGGTCCGAACCAGCCGACCAGGTTCCGCATGCGCTCGGCCGTCATTCAGGAAACCATACGAATGGTTCATCGGTAGTTTTTCACGTTGCGTCAATCTGCACGATCACAGCGGAAAGGTTGTCGCGGGCGCGGCGTGCGAGCGAGAGCGCGAACAGGCGGTCGACCAGTTGCTGCGGGCTGTGCGGATCGCGACACACGTTTGCCAGTTCGTCGTCGCTGAGTTCCTTGTTGATCCCGTCCGAGCACAGCAGGAACCGCATGCCGGGACGGCTGCCGGCCACCAGCCAGTCGACGAACAGGCTCTCCTCCACGCCGACCGCCCGGGTCAGCACGCCCCCACCCGCGGCCGGTGCCGACAACGCTCCGTAATGAGTGAGATCGGCCGGCTGGCCGAGCACGTGATCGCGCGTGAACTGAATCAGCGCGCCGTCCTCGTGGACGTAGACGCGACTGTCGCCGACCCAGCCGCACAGCATGAACGTCGGGGCATGCACCAGCAGCGCGACGGTCGAGCCGATCACATCGACCTGCTGCGCAATGGCGGCAGCGCGTAGCTCGGCGTTCAGTTGCTGAAGGCTGTCCTCGATCGCGTCGATGAAGTCGTGCACGTCGTCGCCGCGAGTCAGCGCGCCCAGCCGCTCGACGATCAGCGTGCTCGCATAATCGCCCATCGCATGGCCACCGAGCCCGTCGGCGACGACCCACAGACCGAGATCGTCGCGAACCAGGATTGCATCTTCGTTGCGACGGCGCACCTTGCCCGTCCCGGTACGGCCGGCGGAGCGATAGGACGTCGTCATGCGTGGACCTCCACGACCGCGAGCGGCCATTGTGCGGACGGCCTGTCGAGCCCGGCGCGCATCGCGAGATGCGCGCGCGCGTCGTCGCAGGTGGTCAACGCGAGTGCTTCAGCAAGACAGTCACGCGGAAGCTGCATCAGCTCGCGCGTGGCAAGCAGCAGCAGACGGTCACCGGGTTCGAGCCGGATCGTCGCGTCATCGCAATCGGGTTCGCCGGCCGCGCCGATCCCGGGCATGTTCAGCCATGCGTCACCGAACAGCAGATCGTCGAATTCGCCACCGGCGCCGACCGCGCGTTCGACGAACGGCGCCTGCAACTGCCCGCGCCGCCAGTGCCACAGCGCCGCTGCGCCGACCCGCAGCAAACGGGCGTACATGCCATGCAAGCGCACGACCAGCGCCACGCCGTTTTCGTTCGCCGTCCCGGGCGCATCGTGGCTTTCGCCACGCAGACGCGCGTGCAGCGACATCAGGCCGCCGCGCAGGCTGACGGGATCCGGCTCGCTCGCCGCCACCGTCTGGCGGATGCCGCGCGCGGCGACGCGGCATGCGTCGTACGGGCCGTCGTCGGCGCTCAGTACCAGCGTGCGACCGCCGTCGAGCCACAGCATCGTGTCGTCGCCTTTCACCCGGTCGTGCACCGCGCGCGAACCGCCAAGTGGCGATGCACTAGCGAGGCTCGCCGCCATCGCGTCGTCGCGCGCGGAGTCCGCCGCATCGATGCGCGACACCATTAGCGTGGCCGTCGGCACGTCGCCGCTCGCATGCTCGTGCCATTCATCCGGCGCCGCATGCACGCGAGGCGCATCGTCCGCGTGCCAGTCGCTTCGTCTCGTCTGTAATGCGTCACGCGACTGCGGCGCCACGGACGGCTGGCCACAAGCCCTACGCTCATCGAATCCGTCGACTAATGCATCGGCAAACTCGACCTCGTCGTACCGTTGCGCTCGAGGCGCTTCGAGCAACGCCGCATAGCTGCGCGGCAATCCGCGTGTCGCGAGCAGGCGCGCCGCGCCTTCGGTCCACCACAGGCACCAGGGCTCCGGCCGCGTGCAAAGTTGCCGCCACGCCTCGGTCAGTATCACGCCGGCGGCCACGCCGCCTGGCACCTCCAGTTGCCACTGCCCGCTGTCCCACGGCAGCTCGCGCCAGAGCTCGGACAGCTCGCTCGCGTCGGCGAGCGGATGAGGCAGCGCCGCGGCTGCCGCCTCGAATGTCTCGACGTCGAGCGCCTGGTGCTGCGCGCTCCGATAGACGCATTCGAGCGCGTCGAACCACGCGTCGTGGCCGAGGATTCGCGCGGCATCGCCGTCACAGGGCGTCGCGAGCACCATCGGGAACGCGCGGCCGAGCCGGTCGACGGCCGGTCCGGTCAAGCCGCACCACGAGCCCTTGCCGCACACCCGTGGCGGCAACACGAAACGCCATGCCGCACCGTCCCGCCACGCGGCAGTCCACCGCCCGCCCATTTCGCGGCGGC
>DATAQT010000135.1:0-5562 GCA_036264535.1 Paraburkholderia sp.
AAGCCATCGAGCGTCGCGCGTTGTTCAGGAGTCCCGATATCGAGCAAAGCGAGCAACTCGGCGGTGACCGCGTAGAGCGCGCCGAGATTGCCGTCCTCGATTTTCAGCGCGATGCCGAGCGCGCCTTGCGCGCCGAGCCGCGCGGTCTGCCGCGACGGGCGCACGCCGATCGCATAGCTGCCGTCCGCGCCGACCTTGCCGACCAGCGCGCCATCGAACGCCTGCATCAGCAGCGTGCAGAAGCGCCCTTCCCCGCCGACCAGTTCCGGATAGGACGTCATCGCGCGATAGATCCGCGCGAGCGCGGCCGGGCGCGGCGTCATCGCAGCGCCCGCTTCGTGTTGATCCTGCGCCGCCGCGAGCTTCGCGAACAGACGTGCGAGCCGGTCGAGCGGAAACGCCGGCGTCGGCAGATTGCAGCCGTCGATCGCCCATTGCACGCCCTCGTCCGGCAGATCGCAGACGCTCGCGACCGTCTGCTTCACGCGCACCTGCAACGGATGCTCGGGCAGCTCATAGCCGGCGAGCGCCGCGCCCATCGAACGCGCGCCGGCCAGCATCCCCGCGTGCTTGCCCGAACAGTTGCTGCACACGCCGGTGGGCGTAAAGCCGCGCCGGATCCAGTCGACGTACACCGCATCCGACAGCGGCGGATGACCGCCGCAACGCAGATCGGCCTCGCTCGCCTGCGCTTTCGCAATCATGCTGCGCGTGCGTTCGATATGACGCGGCTCGCTGCTGTGCGATGCGCACATCAGCGCGAGATCGGCTTCGTCGAAACCGCACTGCTCGAGCGCGCCGGTTTCGAGCACGGCGAGCGCCTGCGCCGGCTTCGCGGCCGAACGCGCGAGCGTCATGCGCGCGGCGTCGCCGAACGAATACAGCAGACGCCCGTCCGCATCGACGACTGCGACGTGCGCAAGATGCGTGTTCTCGACGGATTCACCGCGATAGATCGTCGCCGCGACCGGCGCGGCGGGATGCAGTTCGGACTGGTTCATGGGGTTGGTCTCCTCGTCGTGTCATTTGTAGGCCGGCGGCGCCTTGGGCCTGACAATCAGGCGCTCGCCGCCAGCGCCTCTTCGCGCTCGAGCGTGCGTGTGTGCCGTAGTTCCGGAAAAAACCGCATCCATAGCAGCGCGACCGCGATCGTCGCGACGCCGCCGACCAGCACCGCCGGCTGCGCGCCCCACCATCCGGCGGTCAGGCCCGATTCGAACTCGCCCAATTGATTCGATGTCCCAATGAACAGCGAATTGACCGCGCTGACGCGGCCGAGCATTTCATCGGGCGTGCGCAGCTGGACGAGCGAGAGCCGCACCACCACGCTGATCGTGTCCGACGCGCCGAGCACCATCAGCGCGAGCAGCGACACGAGGAATTGATGCGACAGCCCGAACACGATCGTCGCGATGCCGAACGCGATCACGCCGCCGAACATCGCCGCGCCGGGCCGGTTGCGCAACGGGAAATGCGCGAGCCAGATCGTGCCGGCGAGCGCGCCGATCGCCGTGCCCGAGCGCAATAGCCCGAGACCGATCGGGCCCGCATGCAGCACGTCGCGCGCGAAGATCGGCAGCAGCGCGGTCGCGCCGCCGAACAGCACCGCGAACAGATCGAGCGACAGCGCGCCGAGAATCACCGGCTCGCTGCGAATGAACTTGATGCCCGAGAAGATCGACTCGAGCGTGACGGGCGCGCGGCTCGCGGGCTTCATCTGCAGCGGAATGCTCCACACTGAAGTGGCCGCGGCCGCGAACGACAGCGTGCAGGCGAGATACGCGGCGCCCGGTCCGATGCCGTACAGCAGGCCGCCGAGCGCGGGCCCGGCGATCTGCGCGGTCTGATTCGCCGACGTGGCCCATGCGGTCGCCTTCGGCAGATAGCCGCGCGGCACGACGGCCGGCAGCAGCGACGACACCGCCGGCGATTCGAACGCGCGCGCCGCGCCGACGCAGGCGGCCAGCACGTAGATGACCGGTGCGCTGATCCAGCCGCCGAAGGTGCCGATCGCAAACAGCAACGCTGCGACGCTTTCGAGGCTCTGGCAGACGGCGGCGATGCGGCGGCGATCGTAACGATCGGCGAAATGGCCGACGACGAGCGTCAGCAGGAACATCGGCAGGAATTGCGCGAGGCCGACGAGGCCAAGCGCGAACGCGCTATGCGTGAGCGCGTAGACATGCCAGCCCATCGCGACGGCGAGCATCTGGAACGAGAGCGACGACAGGATGCGGGTGCACCAGAAGCGCTGGAACGGCGGGTGTTTCGGCAGGCTGAAATTCGGGGAATCGGCGGGATCGGTGGGCGCTGGGGGCATCGGTTGTTGCTCGTGACGGGGCGCATCGGGGCGTGGGTTGGGCGGGCGCTAGTTTAGAGCAAGATCGGTGGGCGTGCAGGAAGGGGGCTGGCGGCGCCACGCCAATGCATTGAATTGAATTAGTGGATGTCGACGCACCGACCAGCTCAATAAATGTGAACTGTCAGTCTTCATATTTAATTTAGTATTGTTTTAAGAGCCGGCTTGCGCATGATACTCCAAGCGACCATCTCGCATTTCTCGCGCCCCCTTCGGACTGCGCCTATTCGTGCTTCATGCCCCGGTGTAATCTGCCATCGGTTTGAGGCTATGATTGTGCGCCTTGGGCAGCGGCCCGGCAGGCGGCACTCCCGCCTACCTCCAGCGGTCAGCCACCTCGTTTAGCACACTCTCGAACTCCCGGAGGGCATCGAATGGTATTGGGGTGGCTCGTCGTACTTCCATTCATCGCCGCGGCGCTGATTGCGCTCACGAGGCGGCGCGCCGCCGCGCTTTGCACGTGGATCGCGTTCGGGGCGGCGCTGTTCGGCTGCGGGCTGCTGCTCAGCGAGCGCGTAGGCATGGCCGATCACGACGTGATGCAATGGCGTCATGAGTGGGTGCCCGACATCGGCCTTGCGCTGTCGCTGCGTCTCGATGGCCTCTCGTTCATGTTCGCGCTGCTCGTGCTCGCGATCGGGCTGCTCGTCTTCATCTACGCACGCTACTACCTCGCCGGCAGCGAGGCATTGCCGCGTCTGTACCTGCTGCTTCTGCTCTTCATGGGCGCGATGCTCGGCGTCGTCCTGTCGAACAACCTGCTGCTGCTCGTCATCTTCTGGGAGCTCACGAGCCTAGTCTCGTTTCTGCTGATCGGCTTCTGGCCGTCGCGGCCCGACGCCAGGCGCGGCGCGCGCATGGCGCTCACCATCACCGGCGCCGGCGGTCTCGCGCTGCTCGCGGCCGTGCTGCTGCTCGGCCACGTATGCGGCAGCTACGAACTGAACGACGTGCTCGCCCAGGTGGACAAGGTGCAGCACGATCCGCGCTACCCCGCCATCCTGCTGCTCACGCTGTTCGCGGCGTTCACGAAGTCGGCGCAGTTTCCTTTCCATTTCTGGCTGCCGCACGCGATGTCGGCGCCCACGCCCGTGTCGTCGTATCTGCATTCGGCAACCATGGTGAAGGCCGGCGTGTTCCTGCTCGCGCGCCTCTATCCCGTCTTCGAAGATACGCACCTGTGGACCTACACGGCGACGCTCGCGGGGCTCATCACGCTCGTCGGAGGCGCGGCGATGGCGCTGTTCCAGCGCGATCTGAAGGGCCTGCTCGCGTATTCGACCATCAGTCATCTCGGCCTGATCGTGCTGCTGTTCGGCCTCGACACGCAGCTCTCGACCGTCGCCGCGCTCTTTCACACGGTGAACCACGCCGTGTTCAAGGCCTCGCTCTTCATGGCGGCGGGCATCATCGATCACGAAACCGGCACGCGCGATCTGGGCCGTCTGCGCGGCCTGCGCAAGTACATGCCGCATACCGCCGCGCTCGCGGGCGTGGCGTCGCTGGCGATGGCCGGCGTGCCGCTGCTCAACGGCTTTCTCTCCAAGGAGATGTTCTTCGGCGAAACGCTCGCGCAAAACATGTTCGGGCCGTTGAACCTCGCCGTGCCGGTCATCGCGATCGTGGCGGCGGCGCTCTCCGTGGCGTACTCGCTGCGCTTCGTCTGGGGCGTGTTCTTCGACGGCGAGACGCCGCGCGATCTGCCGCACTATCCGCCCCACGAGCCGCCTCGTTTCATGAAGCTGCCGGTCGAGATTCTCGTGGCGGTGTGCCTGCTGATCGGCCTGTTCCCGCAGCAAAGCATCGGCAGGCTGCTCGAGTCGGCGGCGTGGGTCACGCTCGGCGGCAAGCTGCCCGACTACAGCCTGAGCCTGTGGCACGGCATCAACACGCCGCTCGTGATGAGCGTGGTGTCGTTCGCGGCGGGCGCGGCCCTGTTCTTCCTGCGCCGCAACGCGTTCCGCCATGGCCGCACGATGCTCACCGAGTTGAATGCGAGCGAAATCTTCGACCGCGTCGTGCAGCGTCTCGAACGGAGCGCCGGCGTGATCGTGCGTCTGTTCGAGACGCGCTCGTTGCCCGCCTACCTCGCATGGATGATCGCGGCGATGCTGATCGTGCCGGGCGCGTCGCTCGTCGCGCTCGACGCCTGGGGCGGCAGCTACGCACGCCTGCCGCTCGATCCACTCACGCTGGGCGGGCTCGTGCTGATGTCGGTGCTCGCCGTCGGCGTCGTGCTCGTGCGTGCGCGCGCGCTTTACGCGCTGATCATGCTGAGCACCTGCGGTCTGCTCGTGTCGCTCGCCTTCGTCCGCTTCTCCGCGCCCGATCTCGCGCTCACGCAAATCTCCGTCGAAGTGGTCACGATCCTGCTGCTCGTGCTGGCCGTCTATTTCCTGCCCGCGCTACAAAACGCCGTCGAGCCGCTTCCCGTCCGGCTGCGCAACGGCGTGCTCGCGCTCGCGGGCGGTGTGCTGCTCGGCGGCGTGACGTACAAAATCATGACGAGCGCGCCCGTGCCGGGCATCGCACCGTACTTCCTCGCCAATGCGCTGCCCGGTAGCGGCGGTCACAACGTCGTCAACGTGATCCTCGTCGATTTCCGCGGCTTCGACACGATGGTCGAAGTCAGCGTACTCGTGGTGGCAGGGCTCGCCGTCAAGGCGTTGCTGCGCGGGCTGCGCCTGAAGTCGCCCGATGCGGGACCGGACGGTCGGCCGTGGTCGACGCAATCGCATCCGCTGATGCTCGCGATCCTCGCGCGGCTGATGCTGCCGCTCACCATGCTGGTCGCCGTGTTCGTGTTCCTGCGCGGCCACAACCTGCCCGGCGGCGGCTTCATCGCGTCGCTGATCATCTCGATCGCGCTGTTGCTGCAGTACGTCGCGAGCGGCGTGCTGTGGACCGAATCGCGCATCCATATCAACTACCGCGCGCTCGCGGGCTTCGGCATTCTGATTGCCGCGGCCACGGGGCTTGGCAGCCTCGCGTTCGGCCGGCCGTTTTTGACCAGCGCGTTTGGGCACCTGCATCTGCCGCTCATCGGCGAAATCGAACTGTCGACGGCGATGCTGTTCGATCTCGGCGTGATGGGCGCGGTGGTCGGCACGACGCTCACGATCGTCTCGCACCTCGGCGTGCGCGACAAAGACATGCAATCCGTGGAGAAAAGCTGATGGAAGCCGCCTTTGCCGCCGCGATCG
>DATAQT010000170.1:0-1606 GCA_036264535.1 Paraburkholderia sp.
CGTAGGCGACGTGATCGGCAAGTATCACCCGCACGGCGAGCTCGCGGTCTACGACGCGCTGGTGCGCATGGCGCAAGACTTCTCGATGAGCGCGCCGCTCATCGACGGACAAGGCAATTTCGGCTCCGTCGATGGCGATCCGCCCGCGGCCCAGCGCTACACCGAGGCGAGACTCGCGCCGGTCGCGATTCCCTTGCTGGACGATCTCGAGAACGACACCGTCGACTTCAAGCCGAATTATGACGAGAAGGAAGAAGAGCCGGTCGTCCTGCCGGCCCGCTTTCCCAATCTGCTGGTCAACGGCGCGGGTGGCATCGCGGTCGGCATGGCGACCAACATCCCGCCGCACAATCTCGGCGAGACGATCGACGCCGTTCTCGCTTTTATGGATAAGCCCGACATCACGCTCGACGAATTGCTCGAGCTGATCCCCGGGCCCGATTTCCCGACCGGCGGATCGATCCTCGGGCGAGCGGGCATCCGCTCCGCTTATGCATCCGGCCGCGGCTCGATCATCATGCGCGCCAAGGTCGCGGTTGAAGAGCTGCGCAAAGACCGCGAGGCGCTGATCGTCAGCGAGATCCCCTACCAGGTCAACAAGGCGACGCTGATCGAGCGCATCGCGGAGCTGGTTCGCGAGAAGCGCGTCGAGGGCATCTCGGATCTGCGCGACGAGTCCGATCGCGACGGCATGCGCATCGTCATCGAGCTCAAGCGCGACGCGGTCGCTGACGTGGTGCTCAATCAGCTGTGGCGCTTCACCGCCCTGCAATCGAGCTTCGGCGCCAATATGATCGCGCTGAACGGCGGCCGGCCGGAGATGCTGACGCTGACCGACATGTTGCGCGCGTTCCTCGACTTTCGCGAGGACGTGGTCACGCGGCGAACGAAATATCTGCTCAACAAGGCTCGCGACAACGCGCATGTCCAGGTGGGCCTCGCGATCGCCGTCGCCAATATCGACGAGGTGATCCGCCTCATCCGCACTTCGCCCGACTCGGTGGCTGCGCGCGCCGCGCTGATGGAGCGGGTGTGGCCGGCGCGTGACATGGCGCCGCTCATCACACTCATCGCCGATCCGCGCCACGCTCTCGACGCCGATGGCGCGATCCGTCTCTCGGAAGCGCAGGCGCGGGCGATTCTCGAACTGCGCCTCGCGCGGTTGACTGCGCTCGGACGGGACGAAATCGCCGAGGCCCTCAATCGGCTGTCGGCCGAGATCGCCGACTATCTCGACATCTTAAGCTCGCGCGTGCGGCTCATGGGCATCATCCGTGACGAGCTCGTCAAGGTGAAGACCGACTTCGCCATGCCGCGCCGCACTGTCATTCTCGACAGCGACGCCGACATGGAGGACGAAGACCTCATCCAGCGCGAGGACATGGTCGTGCTCGTGAGCCACGGCGGCTACATCAAGCGCGCGCCGCTCTCGACCTATCGCGCGCAGCGGCGCGGCGGCAAGGGCCGCGGGGCGATGGCGACGCGCGACGAGGATTTCGTCGCCAGGCTCTTCGTCGCCTCCACGCATCAGCCGGTGTTGTTCTTCTCTTCGGCCGGCCAGGTCTACAAGGAAAAAGTGTGGCGCCTGCCGCTCGCCCTCCCGCAG
>DATAQT010000181.1:0-20751 GCA_036264535.1 Paraburkholderia sp.
GCTCGCGACGAGCGTAGCCGGCAGCACGAGGCTGACGGCGATGGCACGATTAAGCGAAGTGGGAACGAAAGAAGCGACTGAGGGGAAAGACGTGCGGCCAGAGGAGGAGAAACGCATAGGGTCGATTGGTGCAGATAAATACGTTGCGCGACAGCGCGCGGAGTTGGGGGAGCCGGTCGGCAGGGCATCTGGCCGCAAAACGGCGGGCGCCCGTTGGACTGATGGCCACGCAATCGGTTCGCGAGCACAGCGCCGTGAACCCGGCCGCGCTGCACGCGAAACGACTCCGCGGCGCGCGAATCTGCCGGATGGGCGGCGCTGTGCCCAAAAAAAGAGCGCTCATTATACGCGCGCTACCTGGTCAGCTTCGCGCGCGTGTCGTCGATTTGCACACGTTTGCGCGCACCTGTACCCCGCATACGCGCGCGACGCGCGTTTTCAGCGCCAGGCGTCGACGATGATCCGCTTCAGGATATGCAGCTTGCGATGCAGAAAATGCTCGGCGCCCGGAATCACGACGACCGGCAATTCCTGCGGCCGCGCCCAGTCGTAAACGGATTGAATGGGAACGGTCTCGTCGACTTCGCCGTGAATCACGAGCGTGCCCTCGGGCACCGGCGCGACGTCCCAGCGGCTCGCCGCGGTACCGACGAACACGATGCGCTCGATCTCCTGCCCTTCCTCGCGCAGCTTTGCCGCGACGTGCGACAGCACCACGGTGCCGAACGAAAAACCGGCGAGCACGAGCGGCAGATCGCCGTGCTGCGCATCGGCGCGCATGTGCTCGAGCACCGCGCACAGATCGTCGCGCTCGCCGATGCCCCCGTCGTGCTCGCCCTGGGTCTGGCCGACACCGCGGAAATTCGACCGGTACGCGACGTAGTTCAGTTGCACGAGCGTGCGCGCGAGCGTCTGCGCGACCTTGTTGTCCATGGTGCCGCCAAAGAGCGGATGTGGATGCGCGACGAGCGCGATGCCGCGCGGCGCGGCGCCTTTTTCGCGCACCTCGTCGGGCAGATCCAGCGCGACCTCGATCTTGCCGACCGGGCCGTCGATCAGATATTTCTTGGTGTTGACGTTCATCAGGATGCCTGTGGACCGTTTCGTGGTTCGCGTTATTGATCGATCTTCAGACGCTCGACGACCTTGCCGTTCGCAAGATGCGATTCGACGATCTCGTCGATGTCGCTTTCGTCGACATAGGTGTACCAGACACCCTCGGGATACACGACGAGCGTCGGGCCCAGCTCGCAGCGATCGAGGCAGCCGGCCTTGTTGATGCGCACCTGGCCGGGACCGGCGAGGCCGAGCTGCTTGACGCGTTTTTTCGCGTACTCCTGCATCGCCTGCGCGTTGCAGTTCGCGCAACTCGGACGCTCGGCGCCGGGCTCGCGTTGATTCAGACAGAAGAAGACGTGGTGCTTGTAGAAGGAATCCATGATCTCAGGGGGAGCGCGGCTGAAAGGAGGGGCAAGGGCGCCGCCAGCGCGCGGTCACGCGTGAAGTGAAGCGCCCGTCGTGCGGACGATTATAGCGACCGGGCTGCGCACACGCCGGGACCTGGCGGGCGGCGCGCCGGCGCGTCACACCGGCTTCGCGCGCCGCTTCAGCCACGCCCGCTCGACCGCGAACGCGAGCCACACCAGCGCCGCATAGGGCCACATCCACGCAAGCCAGCGGGCGAGTCCGTTGAAATGCAGATAGCGTCCCTGCCGCCAGTCGGCGAGCACGGCGTCGAAATAGGGATTCACCGGCAGCAGATTGACGAACACGAGTGCGACGACGAGCGCGATCCCCGCGAGCGTCGCGCGCACGCGCCGTCGCAGCGGCAGCGCGACAAGCGCCGCGACGGTGCCGCAGACGATCCCGAGCAACGCGCCGGGCGTGGCCCAGTCGAACGCGAGGCCCGATTGCGATTGCAGGAACGTCGCGCCGACCTTCACGCACAGGGTCGCGACGATGTACACCAACAGCAGCCGCACGCGCGGCGCGTGACGGCGTGCCGGCACCGACGCCAGCGCGAGTGCCGCGAACAGGTTCAGCGTCGTGATCAGCGCTTCCCACGTGTCGTCGGACAGCCACGCGGCAGCCGCCGCCGGCCATGCGCCGACGTGCCACGCGGACGGCGTCCACGCGAGCAGCGCGTCCTGCGTGAGCGGATCGAAGCTCAGCCACAGCGCGCGCGGCCAGTTGCCGAGACCGAACAGAAGCGGCGCCGGATACATGGTCGCGAACGGCCACGCGGCGACGAGGCACGCGAGCGCCGCATGGTCGCGCTCGAACCACAGCAGCCGCAGACGTCTGAGCAGGCCGCGATCGAGCAGCGCGCCGGTCAACGGTGACATCATCGCCGCGCCGACGAGCGCACCGAGCGTATTGGCGGCGAGGTCGAGATTGGAGGCGACGCGCGTCGGCAGATACGTCTGCACGGCTTCCATCGTGCCCGACAGAAGGCCGCCCAACACGAACGCGAGCGCGACGGCCAGCGTGCCGCGCCAGCGCGGATACACCGCGAGCACCACCAGCGCGCCGAACGGCATATAGCCGAGCACGTTGGTGACGACATCGAACGCCGTCAGGTACTGCGGCATCGGATCGAACAGATAGGCGAATGGCGCAAGGCCGAGCGAGCGCCAGCCGGAAAACGGATACCACGAACCGTAGACGATCAGCGCCGTGTACAGCAGCAGCGCCTGACGGGCCAGCGCCGACGGGCGGCGCAGCCAGGGCCGTTCGCTCATGCAGCGCTCCGTTGCGTGCGCTGCCCGCCCGTCATTGGACGGCGACCAGCGCCTGCGAGCCGAGCCACGTGGTGATCTGCGCGACGAGGTCGTCGCTGGCCGCGGCGAGCGCCCGCGCGCCGCCGGCCGCATCCGCCGAATGCGCGGGCGCGCGCGCGACGAACGTCTGCTGGCCGACCACCTTGCCGTCCCGCGTCAGCGTCGCGCGCGCGGCGACGGCGCCATGGCTGTCCGTCTGGCTGTCGAACACCTGCTCGAACTCGGTCAAATCGACCCGCAGCACCGGCGCGGCCACGCCGTCGGCGCCCGTCAGCACCGTGCCGCGCTCGCTCAGCGCATTGCGCAGGCGCTGCGTCAGCAGTTGCGACGGCATCATCGTCCAGTGGCTGGTTGCGTAGGCGGCCGTCTGCTGCGCGTCGGCGTAGCTCAGCCGATAGATCAGCCGGTCGGATTCGAGCACGGACGGCGCGGTGACCTGCAGCACCTTGACGGCCGGCAGCCGGCCCGCGGCGGCGCTCTGCGGCGGCGGCCCGAAGTCGTAGCGGATGTCCGACACCACCGCGGACGTGCCCGCGCAGCCCGCCGCCAGCACGCCGAACGCGAGCAGCGCCGCGAGCGCGGCGCGCGAGGACAACAGTCGGTGAATCGAGCGTGACATGGGCGTCTTCCTCTGTTCTAGCCTGCGGATTTAGTGGGCTGCGGGGGCGGCGGCAGCGGCGGGCCACGTGAAACCGGCTTCGCCCGGACCCGGTGCCGGGCGCGGCGCGCCGAACAGCACGCTGCGCGGATTGGTGCTGAAGGTGTCGGCGGCACGGTCGATCGATTGCGCGGCCGAGCGCACGTCCTCGGTCAGTGAATCCACGCGCGGCAGCGTCTCGTAGCCGACCCGCGCGGACAGGTCCTGAAGCGACACGTTCATCTGCGCGAGCGCGTCGCCGGCCTGTTGCGCGGCCGTGCCGACCTTGTTCAGATTGCTCTCGAACGGCCCATCCGGTCGGCTCAGCCCCGTGATCATCTGATTGGTCGACGCGAGCGTGCGATTGAGCTGGTCGATCGTGCCGGGCAGCCTGGCGGCGACGGGCCCCATCTGCCGGGTCAGCGTCGCGACGCCCGAGGCGGCCTGCTCGATGCTCGCCGCCGTGTCGTGCAGTTGCGCGACCATTTCCGGCGACAACATGGCGTTCACGTTGTCGGTGACTCTTTCGAGCTTGCGCAGCAGCACGTCGCCGCGTTGCTGCAACTGGTCGAACAGGCCCGGGCGCATCGGCAACTGCGCGACCTGTTGTGCCGACGACGGCAGCGGCGTCAGGTCGCGCCCGGTATCGTCGAGCTGGATGAACGCGATGCCGGTCACGCCCTGCAAGCCGAGGCTACCGAAGGTCGAATGCGTGATCGGCGCGTGCACGTCGACCATGATGCGGATCAGGATCTGCCCCGGATGCGTCGGGTCGAATTTGATCGACTGGACGCGGCCGACGTCGAGCCCGCGAAAGCGCACCGCCGCGTCGGCATAGAGGCCGGTCACGTTGGTGCGCGCGATCAGGTCGTACGGCACCCGCACGGTGCGGTCGACGTTGAACAGATACGCGGCCAGCGCGATCGCCGCTGTCAGCACGACCGTGAAGAGCCCGGCCCAGAACGCATACGCTTTGTTTTCCATCATCAGGTTTCCTGGTTCATAGCGGCCCGCGTCATGGCAGCCGGCTTCACAGCGGCAACTCGGACGACGCCGGTTCGAGCGCCGCCTGCGGCAGCTTCGCCCGGCGCTCCGGTGGCAGCGCCTGCAACGCGCGGCGCCCGCGCAGGCCGAGGAAATATTCGCGGATGAACGGATGGTCGACGCCCGCGGCCTCCTCGACCGGCGCGTTGACGAGCACCTTGCGATCGGCGAGCACGGCCACGCGCGTAGACAGCGCGACCATGGTGTCGAGATCGTGCGTAACCATCACGACGGTCAAACCGAGCGCGCGATGCAGTCCGGAGATCAGCTCGACGAATTCGTCTGACGCCTCCGGGTCGAGGCCGGCGGTCGGTTCATCGAGGAACAGCAGCTCGGGTTCGAGCGCGATCGCGCGTGCGATGCCGACCCGCTTGATCATGCCGCCCGACAGTGCCGACGGCATCTTCGACGCATGCTTGCACGGCAGCCCGACCATTTCGAGCTTCAGCATGACGATGTCGCGCAGCAGGTCTTCGGGCACCTTGCCGAGCTCGCGCACCGGCTGCGCGATGTTGTCGAACACGGACAGCGACGAGAACAGCGCGCCGCGCTGGAACAGCATGCCGGAGCGGCTGCGCATCAGCAGCGCGGTTTCCGGCGAGATGGTCGAGAGGTCTTCGCCGAACAGCTTGATGGTGCCCCGCGACGGCCGCTCGAGGCCAAGAATCTGCCGCACCAGCGTGGTCTTGCCCGAGCCCGAACCGCCGACGATCGACACGATCTCGCCACGCCGCACGTCGAAGCTCAGATGCTGATGCACGATGTTGCGGCCGTAGCGCTTGGTGATGTCGATCACCTCGATCACCGGCTCGGCGATCGACGGTACGGGTTGGCCGCGTACGGCTTCGGTCAGTGGCGCGATCATCCGAGCCCCACGTTCTGGAAGAGGATCGCGAACACCGCGTCCGCGAGAATAACGATGGTGATCGAGGTCACCACCGAGGTCGTCGTGCCTTCGCCGAGACTCTGCGAATTGGCCTTGATACGGAAGCCGAAATGACAGCCGGCGATCGCGATCAGCATGCCGAACACCGCGCCCTTGCCCAGGCCGATCCACAGGTTCGCGATCGGCACGACGGACGGCAGCTGTCGCGCGAAGAAGCTCATGTCGATGCCGAGCACCAGCTTCGCGGCAACCGCGCCGCCCGTCAACGCGATCACGTTGGTCCACATCACGAGGAGTGGCATCGCGACGGCCAGCGCGACCACGCGCGGCAGGATCAGCCGCAGCCCGTGCGGGATGCCCATCACGCGCATCGCATCGAGCTCCTCGGTCACGCGCATCACGCCGATCTGTGCGGTGATCGCCGAGCCCGAGCGGCCTGCCACCAGAATCGCCGACAACACCGGGCCGAGCTCGCGAATCACCGCGAGGCCGAGAATGTTGACGATGAACTGGTTCGCGCCAAAGATACGCAATTGCTGTGCCGACAGATAGCTCAACACGATGCCGATCAGAAACGCGACGAGCGCCGTGATCGGCAGCGCGCGAGCGCCGGCGTTGTAGATATTCGCGGAGATTTCGGTCCACGGCGTGAGTTTCGGCTTGCGCGCGATCGCGAGCAGATCGAGCACGACGCGCCCGAGCATCGTGATGCCGCCCTGCATATGCTCGAAGAACGAGAAGAGGCTGAGGCCGAAACGCGTGAACGGATCGAGGCGCGTGACCGGCTCGGCGCTCTCGCGCACCGTGTCGAGCATCGCGATGCGCTCGAAGATGTCGCGCTGGGTGTCGGTGAGCGCGGTGCCGGGCGGCATCTTGCGGCCCCACACGCGCCACAGCGCCTGGCCGCCGACGTGGTCCATCCTGTCGACGCGCGACAGGTCCCACTCGCCGATGCCCTGCGCGCCAGTTAGCGAACGCAACTGCGGAATCACGCGCCCGGAGTCGCGATCGCGCGCGAGCGCGAGCGCCGTCCACTGGCCCGAGAGACGGACGATCTTGCCTTGGCTGCCAGCCGCGACTTCAAGGCCGGGCGGAGTGTCGTAGTTCAAGGATCGCGTGAATCTGGTTATCGGATTAGGGGCCATTGTAACGAAGGCTAGGCCGGCGGTCCGCACTGATCCGCGTTGATCGTCGCCGGTCAGCATTCGGGTCCCGAGCGGGTTCGCTGTCGCTACAATATGAGGCATGAATGCCTCCAAAACTCCCGCCTCCCCGCCCGCTGTGGCAAGCGCGGCCTCAGCCTCGTCGTCAGCCCCGGCCGACTGGCGCATCGATCGCGAACGCGCAGTCAAGCTGTTCGGCGCGCATGCGCACGACTGGCCGATCGAAATCGTCGAGGAAACCGGCTCGACCAACGCCGACCTGATGGCCCACGTGAAAGCACTGCCACGCCGCGCTAACGCGCTGCCGCGACCGATCGTACGCGTCGCGTATCTGCAGACGGCCGGGCGCGGCCGCCGCGGCCGGCCGTGGTACGCGGAGCCGGGCAACGCGCTGCTGTTTTCGGTCGCGTGCGTCTTGCCGCGCCCGCTCGAGGGGCTCGCGGGCTTGAGCCTTGCGGTGGGCGTCGCGCTCGTCGACGGGCTGCGCTCGCTGCCGGTCACGGGTCCAGGACAGATCGCGCTGAAGTGGCCGAACGACGTGCTGCTCGAAGGCGACAAGCTCGCCGGCATCCTGATCGAAACCGCGTGGAGCACCGACGACGCGAGCGCGGTCGTGATCGGCATCGGCACCAACGTGAAGGGCGCTGATGAACTCGCGGCAAAGGTCGGCGCGCTGAATGCCGACGTGCCGCCGCAGGCGCGCGGCACCGTGCCCACCGCGTTGCAGCGCGCGTTGCCGAACGCAAATCTGACCGACACGCTTGCCGCCGAACTGAACGCGCTCGAGCCGATGCTGCAGCGCTTCGGCGCCGAAGGGTTCGCGCCGTTCCAGTCGCGCTGGAACGCTGTGCACGCCTATGCGGGCCGCGACGTCGTCCTGCTCGAGCAAGGCGAGGAGATCGCGCGCGGCGTGGCGGCGGGCGTCGACGAACGTGGCCAGTTGCTGCTCGACACGGCCGACGGCCGCCAGAGCATCGCGACCGGCGACGTGTCACTGCGCCTCGCCGACGGTGCCGCATGACGCAACGCGCGCCTTATCTGCTAATCGACGCGGGCAATAGCCGAATCAAATGGGCGCTGGTGCAGCCGGATGGAACGCAGTTGGCGAGCGGCGCGCTCGCGCATGACGACGTTGCCGGACCACTTGCGCGGTCTGGTTCACAACCCGGTTGGACTGACTGGCCGGCGCCGTGCGGCGCGTGGCTAAGCAACGTCGCGGGCACGGAGGTCGCGACGCACATCGCCGCTCTCGTCGACTCACACTGGCCGCAACTGCCGCTCACGACGATCTGCGCGAGCGCCCTCCAATGCGGCGTGACCAATTGCTACACGACACCGCATTCTCTGGGCAGCGACCGCTGGGCCGGCATGATCGGCGCGCACGCGGCCTTTCCTGGCGAACATCTGCTGCTCGCGACCTTCGGCACCGCGACGACGCTCGAGGCGTTGCGCGCGGACGGCGCGTTTATCGGCGGATTGATTGCACCGGGCTGGACGCTGATGATGCGCTCGCTCGGCGAGCACACCGCGCAACTGCCGACGCTCGACGCCGCGCGCGCACGCGGTCTGCTCGACGCGGCCCGTCGCGGTCCGTTCTTCGCGACGGATACGCCCCGTTCGCTGTCGGCGGGCTGCACGCTCGCGCAGGCGGGACTGATCGAGCGGATGTGGCGCGATCTGCAGGACGAGTGGCGGGTGCCGGTGCGTCTGGTGGTCAGCGGCGGCGCCGCGGACGAAGTGGCGAGCGCGTTGAACGTGCCGCATACTCGCCACGATTCGCTGGTGCTGTCGGGGCTTGCGCTGATCGCCGCCGAAGATATGGCGCGGCAAAGCGGCTGATTGACTGCCGCGTTTCGCTCTCACACCCCTCGCTTAACTTCTTTCTGGATTGGAAACACCCACAATGCTTCGCTGGCCGATCGCCATTCTGATTGTTGTCAACGTGCTGGCTTTGGTCGCGCTGCGTGGTGCCTTCGGCCCGACGCCCATCGCCAGCGCACGCGAGACGAATCATCTGAACCGCCAGATTCACCCGGACTGGCTAAAGGTGCGGCCGGTCAGCGCCGCCGATGCGGCCGATCAGGCGGTGGTCGGCGGCCCGGCGCCGGAAGCGCCGATTTCGACATCGGAGTTGCCGCAGTAACGACGTGAGCGACAGTTGCGGTTAGGTGTTCAGCAGTGCGCTGCTTTCTCCCGCGGCGCTCGGCAGAATCAGCCCTGCTCACGCACCTTCTTCAACAGCGCGGTCGTCGAGCGATCGTGCTCGAACGCAATCGCGAGCGCCTTGCCGCCCCAGCCACGCACCAGTGCCGATTCGGGGAGCACGTCCATGTCGTAGTCGCCACCCTTCACGAGCACGTCCGGGCGCAGCGCGGCAATCAGCTCGACCGGCGTCTGCTCACCGAAACCCACCACGTAGTCGACGCTTTCCAGCGCCGCAAGCAAGGCCATGCGGTCGGCCTCATTGTTGATCGGCCGATCGTCGCCCTTGCCGAGCATCCGCACCGACGCGTCGCTGTTGACCCCGACGATCAGGCACGCGCCCAGCGCCTTCGCGTCGGCCAGATAGGTCACGTGACCCCGATGCAGGATATCGAACACGCCGTTCGTAAATACGACCGGCGCGCGCAGCGAAGGACGCAGTTTCGCCAGGGCATCGCGCGTCAGAATCTTGCGTTCAAAGATGGCGGTCATCGCACAGTCACCGGGTTGCGAAGTTACGGGAAGAGGAATGCAAAGTGCCGCCACGATACACGGTGGACGGCGCGAAGCAAAACGGTCCGGCAAGCTTTCGCCTGCCGGACCGTCTTTTGAAGCTGTACTGAAACCGTTAAATCCCGTTACGCCGGCTGCTGATGCGCCGGGTTCTGATCAGCGGCCTGCAGGCGCGCGACCACTTCCTTGCGATAACGGTTCAGTTCCTGCGCGGTGTTGAACGTGCGCTCGAACAGCAGCGACAGGTTGTGCAGAATGCGCTCGACGACCTTCTTTTCCCAGCCGTCGTCGAAACGGATCTGCTCGTCGAGCCAGCGCTCGAGCCATTCCGGATCCGGCAGACGCGACTGGATCGTGTCGCGCGGGAACAGTGCCTGGTTCACGTGCAGGTTGGTTGGGTGCAGCGGCTTTTCGGTGCGACGCGCCGACGCCATCAGCACGCCGATCTTCGCGAACGCAGCACGCGCGATGTCGCCGGTTTGCACCATCGCCTTCTTCATGTAGCGCAGATACGCGCCGCCGTGGCGGGCTTCGTCGCGCGAGATGGTTTCGTAGATGTGCTTGATGACCGGTTCGGTGTGCCATTCGGCGGCGCGGCGATACCAGTGATTCAGGCGGATTTCGCCGCAGAAGTGCAGCATCAGCGTTTCGAGCGGCGGCGCGGGATCGAACTCGAAGCGCACCGCGTGCAGTTCTTCTTCGGTCGGGACCAGTTCCGGCTTGAAGCGGCGCAGGTACTCCATCAGTACCAGCGAGTGCTTCTGCTCCTCGAAGAACCACACGCTCATGAACGCGGAGAAATCGCTGTCGTGATGATTGTCACGCAGAAACATTTCCGTGGCGGGCAACGCCGACCATTCGGTGATCGCGTTCATCTTGATCGTCGCAGCCTGCTCGTCGGTCAACAGCGATGCATCGAATTTGTCCCAGGGGATGTCCTTCTCCATGTCCCATCGAACGGATTCGAGCGATTTATAAAGTTCCGGATAAAGCATGGTGTTCATAGTCCCACCCCTGTTCTGCACATACTGTGTGTGTCTGTTGCTGCTACGTGTAGCCGTTTTTACCTACGACGAACGGACGTGCCGTTTATCGGCCAAGCATTCAATTTTACGCGTTAACCGGCAGCCCAGAAGCATCTGGGCAGCAAAGAAGTCCGGGCTGTTGTATTGGCGCCTGAAGCGTTAAGCAGGCGCCACGGCCAACCGTGGGTGAGGGACCACCCTTTGCCTGAGGTCGAGCCAGTCTGGGTCGGAAGCCACACCGTCCAGCGCCGCACCGGTAGTGCCGGGGGCAAATGACGCGAGGGCAGCGGGATTGGTTCTTTTCAGCGCACGCCCCAAAGCCAGATCAGGCTTACAGATGATAGCACGCGCGCCTGACGAAACCCGTGACAGAAGCGGTCCGAACGGGCTTCGGCATTGACTTCTCTCAACAAAGTCGGCAATTCGCGCGGGCGGAAATCGCAGGTGCTGGAATGGGTGCAAAGGCGAGGGGCGACGAGTCGCTTTCGTCATCGCGCGCTGATCGGTGGGGCGAGTTGGAGGGAAGCGCGGATTCGACCGCGCTCCCTTTGTTCTTGCTGTCACTGTCTTCTTGCTGTCACTGTCGCGCCGGGTGCGAGCACGCTGCCCGCACCGCCCGCTCACGACGACTTTTTCGGCGTTGCCGCGCCCGTACCGCCGCCGGCCGCGCGTTTGGCCCCCGGCGTGGCACGCTTCGCGGCCGGTCGTTTGGCGGCGGGCTTCGCGTTTTGCGCTTCGGCGCCCGGCGCTTCGGCGCCCGGTGCATCAGGTGCGCTCGAAGCCTCCGGCTTGCCCTGCGTGCCCCCGCCCGCCGCGGCGACCGCGACGGAAGGCTGCGTCATCGCGAACTGTGCGATCTGGTTGAACTGCGATTGCAGCAGATTCCACCAGGCGGATGCATCGAACGTGGGCGCGGCAGGTGTTTCTTCTTCGTCGCTCTCGGCCGGCTTGGCGCTTTCGGCCGCGGGGGCGGGTTCGGCAGGCTTCATCCAGCTCGGCGCCGACGCGGGACTTGCAGCAGGCTTCGGCGCTTCACTCGCGGCGGCGCTCGACGCGGCTGCCGCCGCCTGCGACATCGACGTCTGCGCGAACGCGCCGAACGCGCGCAGTGTCGCGAGCGTCGCGCGTTGCACTTCGAGTGCCTGGATCGCCGACTGCAGCATGCTCAGATTCAGCTTCAGCCATTGCTCGACCGCACGCATGTCGGTGATGCGCTTGTCGAGCTCCTCGACGCTGGTGAGCGGAGCCATCATGTCGGACATTATCGACAGCGACGGACTCGTGCCGCCGCCCGGCTGCGCGCCAGTCATGGCCGCACCGAACGGCGACAGCCGCAGCATGCTCCACATGTTATCGAGCATTTCAGCGGGCGGAAAACCGGGAAAGCCGGGAAAGGGCGGCGTGGAGCTAGTGGTGTCAGTCATGCTTGTCGCCTCGGTGCCTGAAGATAAGTGGGTGCGCGCGGCCGCGCGCGGTGATTCGATCATACCGTGCGGGGCGTGACATCACGATCGTTTGGCGTCGTGTGGATCGCCCGCGCCAAAATCCGGCGCGCGCCGCTCGCGCAACGAACTGAGGCCCTCGCGCACGTCCGGTCCCGCAAAGCCCATGAATTCGAGCGCGAGCGAGGTATCGAATGCCGGCCCCGCCGTGCGCAGCCAGTTGTTCAGCGCGTACTTGGTCCAGCGGATTGCGGTTTGCGAACCGTTGGCGAGCTTGCGCGCGACTTCGAACGCCTTCGGCATAAGAGCGCTTTCGTCGACGGCGAGCGACACGAGCCCGATGCGCTCCGCCTCCTCGCCGCTCACCGGCTCGCACAGCAGCAGGTAGTACTTCGCCTTCGCCATGCCGCACAAGAGCGGCCAGACGATCGCCGCGTGATCGCCCGCGGCGACGCCAAGCCGCGTATGTCCGTCGATGATGCGCGCCGTCTTCGCCGCGATCGAGATATCCGCGAGCAGCCCCGCGACGAGCCCCGCGCCGACCGCCGGCCCATGCATCGCCGACACGATCGGCTTGCCGCAGTTGATCACGTTGTAGACGAGGTCGCGCGCTTCGCGCCACACGCGTGTGCGCACCTCGAAATCGTTCGCCATGTCCTCGACGAGTTGCAGATCGCCACCCGCCGAAAAGCCCTTGCCCTCGCCGCGAATGATCGCGACGCGCGTGTCGGGATCGCGATCGATGTCGCGCCAGATCTCCGCGAGCTCGTAATGCATGCGCGCGTCCGCGGTCGCGAGCCCGCTCCTGTTCGCGCCCTCGCCGCTCATCACGACTTCGAGCACGCCGTGCGGATGACGCTGCAAACGCAGCGACTGGTAGTGCGCATAGAACGCGTCATTGGGTTGCGATGGCTGAGACATGACGAGCAGTCCGTTAGAAATTCACCCATTCGCGCGCGGAGCGTCGCGACCGGTTCAATGGGGCTGATAAAGCCATTTGCCGTTACTGATTTCGACCATCACGCGCGCGCGCTGATCGAGGCCGAGATGATCGGCCGCGCTCATGTTGACGACGCCGTTGGTATCCGCGAGACCGCGGGTTCCTTCGAGCGCGTCGCGCAGCGCGTGGCGAAACTGTGGCGTGCCTGGCGCGCCTGCCTTCAGCGCGAGCGGAATCGAGTGCTCGAGCAGCGCGCCCGCATCCCACGTGTAAGAACCGAACGCCGACACGCTGCGCGCTCCATGCTGCGCCTCGAAGCGCGCAATGTAGTCGAGCGCGAGACGCTTCGCCGGATGATCGGCCGGCAATTGCGCGGCGACCAGCACCGGGCTCGCGGGCAGGAACGTGCCGTTGCAATCGGCGCCGCACACGCGCAGGAAGTCGTTATTGCCGACGCCATGGTTGTGATAGATGACGCCCTTGTAGCCGCGCTCGCGCAGCGTCTTCGGCGGCAGCGCGGCGGGTGTGCCGGCCGCGCCGACCACCACCGCGTCGGGATGGGTCGCGAGAATCTTCAGCACCTGGCCCGTTACGCTCGGATCGGTGCGATTGAAGCGCTCGCTCGCGACGACCTCGATGTGATGCAGCTGCGCGAACTTCGCGACCTCGGCGTAGAACGCCTCGCCGAGCGCGTCGGCCTGGCCGATGAACGCGATCGTCTTCACGCCGTGTCCGCTCGCATGCTCGGCGATCGCCGAAGCCATCATCGCGTCGGTCTGCGGCGTCTTGAAGACCCAGTGACGCTTCGCGTCGACCGGGTCGATGATTTTCGCGGACGACGCGAGCGAGATCATCGGCGTTTCGCCCTCGGCGACCACGTCGATCATCGCGAGCGAATTCGGCGTGATCGACGAGCCGATGATCGCGTCGACGTGATTCTCGCTGATGAGCTTCTTGGTGTCCCGCACGGCCTGGGTCGTGTCCGATGCATCGTCGAGCACGATGTATTCAACGTTCTGACCACCGATCTGTTTGGGCAGCAGCGCGACCGTGTCGCGCGCGGGAATGCCGAGCGACGCGGCAGGCCCGGTCAGCGACAGCACGAGGCCGATCTTCACCTGCGCGAACGAGCTCAGCGGCAACGCGCAGGCGAGCGCGGCACACAGCGTCGCGGCGCGCCGCGCGAAGCGCTGGCCGGGATCGCGCATGCCACGCGCGCTCGTGCGCGCGTGAATGGACGACACGCACGCGTGCCAAAGATGTTCAGCTGCGGGGAAGTCCAATCGCGGCATGCTGTCTCCTCACGTCGGGTTTTCGTTGTGATGTATTGCCGATGTGCTACCGATGCGTCGCTGCACGCTATGCGCAATTCGCGCCGTCCCAGCCGGCGCGCCAGTCAGTGTAGCCGCGCGCGCGGGCCGCGACATCGGGCGAAACCCTTTTGTGCGGGCCGCCGTGTCACAGCACGAGCGCGTGCCTGCCGCGCTTCATTCGAGTGGCGCGACGCTCTGCTCGATCGCACCAAAGATCGACTTGCCCGCTTCGTCGAACATTTCGATCTTCACGGTGTCGCCGTACTTCATGAACTCCGTTTGCGGCGCGCCGTGCTCGATCGTTTCGAGGCAGCGCTTCTCGGCGATACAGCAATAGCCGCGCTTCGCGTCCTTGTTCGACACCGTGCCCGAACCGACGATCGAACCCGCACGCAGATTGCGCGTTTTCGCCGCATGCGCGATCAACTGGCCGAAGTGAAACACCATGTCGGTGCCCGCGTCGGGCTGGCCGACCTTCCTGCCGTTCCAGTGAACGATCATCGGCCGATGCACGCGGCCTTCGCGCCAGTGTTCACCGAGCTCGTCGGGCGTCACCGCGACCGGCGCGAACGACGTGGCCGGCTTGCTCTGGAAAAAGCCGAAGCCCTTCGCGAGTTCGGCGGGGATCAGGTTGCGCAACGACACGTCGTTGACGAGCGTCACCAGCCGCACGCCGCGCATGGCCTGGTCGGGCGTCGCGCCCATCGGCACATCGCCGGTGATGATCGCCACCTCGGCCTCGAAGTCGATGCCGTACTCTTCCGATGCGCACACGACGTCGTCGCGCGGACCGATGAAATCGTCGCTGCCGCCCTGGTACATCAGCGGGTCGGTCCAGAATTCCGGCGGCATTTCCGCGCCGCGCGCGCGCCGCACGAGTTCGACGTGGTTCACGTACGCCGAGCCGTCGGCCCACTGGAACGCACGCGGCAGCGGTGCCATGCACGCCTTTGCGTCGAACGAAAAGCTGTTGCGGGCGCGGCCCTGATTGAGCGAGTCGTAGAGGTCATGCAGTTGCGGCGCGTAGAAGGCCCAATCGTCGAGCACGCGCTGCAGCGTGGGCGCAATCGCGTCGGCGATGGCAGCGGTGTGCAGGTCGCGAGACACGACGATCAGTTGACCGTCGCGCGTGCCGTCCTTCAGCGAGGCAAGTTTCATAGAGCTGTGAACCGTGGGTTAGTGACGATGGAAGGAATCTATTCTACGATGGTGAATCGGCGCGGCCCAATATCTGCGTGTTCGTCGTCGTTGTGATTGAAACCGCCGCCATTACGATTCCCGAACGCGCTGCCCGCGCCTATTGCCTATGTCCGCCAACGCCCGCTCCGGCACGCTCCGCACCCGCACCGACCCTGCGTCCGCCGACGATCTGCCCGATCCTGCCGATACAACCGATACAACCGAAGCAACCGGCGCCGACGATGAAACCGGCGAACCCGGCGAAGAGAAACTGCGCTCGGGCATCCAGTCGATCGAGGTCGGCTTCAGGCTGCTCGACGTGCTGACCCACGAACCGCGCGCGATGATGCTACGCGATCTCGCACAGCGCGCGGGCATGAGTCCGGCGAAGGCGCATCGTTATCTGGTCAGCTTTCTGCGCCTCGGCGTCGTTGCGCAGGACCCGCTGTCGGGCCGCTACGAACTCGGCGGCTTCGCGTTGCAGTTGGGGCTCGCGCGACTCGCGCGCGTCGACGGTGTGAAGCTCGCGCGCATCGCGCTCGCCGAACTGCGTGACCGGCTCGATCTGACGGTCGGCATCGCGGTGTGGGGCAATCAGGGACCCACGATGGTGCACTGGATGGAATCGAGCTATCCGGCCAAGGCATCGTTGAAACTCGGCGACGTGATGCCCTTGCTCAGCTCCGCGACCGGTCTGCTGTTCGCGGCCTACCTGCCGTCTGGCAAGACCGCCGCGATGCTCGAGCGCGAGCTGGCCGACTCGCGGCGCTCGTCGTATAGCGGCGCGCCGCACACCCGCGAAGACGTCGACAAGCTGCTAGCAGAAGTGCGCCGGTACGAGGCCGCGCGCGTCGAAGGCATGCTGCTGCCGACGATCCACGCGTTCTGCTTGCCGGTGTTCGATTCCACCGGCGAACTCGCGCTTGGTCTCGTCGCGCTCGGCCATGAAGGCGCATTTGACATTCGCTGGGGCGGCGAGATCGACACCGCGTTGCGCGAATGCGCGCGCAAGCTGTCGTACGAACTCGGCTATAGCGCGACGCCGCGTAGCGAAATCGGTTGATACCCGGCCGCTCCGTTCAACCTCTCACCCATTGAAGCGCCGATGGATTATGCCTCCGCCACCCGCCGTCAGGATCGCCTGCCACCTTTTGGCAGCGGGCCGGGACGCGGCGCGCGCGCGTGGCGCTGGATCGCGGTGCTCGTGGCCGTGGCGGTGGTGCACTGGATCGCGGCGCAATGGTTCGAGCGCACTCGCGTGAATCTGAATCCGGCGGAGCACGAGCATGTGCCGGTGCAAGTCGCGCTGCTGACGCCCGAGAGGGTCGAGCGTCAACCGGCGCAGCAGCCCACGCCGGCGCCACATGCGAGCGCGCCCGCACACAAGCCCGCGGCGAGTCCGCCACGCGAGCAGCATGTGTTGACGGCATTGCAGCCGGCCAAGCCGAACGAGCCTGCGGCCACTCCGGCATCGGAGGTGGCGGCGAGCGCGCCGCCCGCAGCCGCGAGCCCGAATGCAGCGGCCAAGGCGAATGCCAGCGGCAGCGCCGCGAGCGCGCCCGCGGCGGCCAGCGCGCCGACGGCGTCGACGGGCGTGAAATTTTCGGTGCCGCCGTCGGCTGAACTCGACTACGACACGTTCTACAATGGCGTGCGCAACGCGCCTGGCACGATCCATTGGGCGAGCAATGCGCAGGGCTACGAAATGATCGTGTCGGTGCCGCTGCCGTTCGTCGGTCCGTTCGTGTTTTCGAGCCACGGCGGCATCGATGCGTTCGGCCTCGCGCCGGCGCAGTACAGCGAAAAGCGCGGGCGTCGCGCGGAAGACATCGCGATCTTCAATCGCAACGACAAGCAGATCGGCTTCACGCGCACGCCAGCGACGTTCCCGTTGCCCGCCGGCGCGCAGGACCGCTTCAGCGTCGTCATGCAACTCGCGAGCCTCGTGCGCGGCAATCCCGATGCCTATAAGCCTGGTGTGACGCGAGAGTTTTTCGTCGTCGATACCGATAGCGGCGAAAACTGGCCGATCGAGACGATCGGCGACGAAACGATTCGCGCGGCGCAGGGCTACCTGGAGACGCGTCATTTCAAACGTCTGCCGCGACGCGACGGCGATCAGCGCCGCATCGACGTGTGGCTCGCGCCGTCGCTCGGCTGGCTGCCCGCGCGCATTCTGCAGACGGAGCCGAACGGTACACAGTTCGAGCTGGTGTGGCGCGGCAAGCTGAATGTCGATGGGGCGTCGCCGGATGACGGTGGCAATGCTGGCGCGGCGGCCACGCCTGAAGCGCCCCCTACTACGGGTCCTACAACACCCGCGTCGGCGGACGCATCGGCAGTAACACCCGACGCCGCCCCTGCCGCGTCGGTCGATTCGACCGCTCCCGCAATCATCAAACCGTGACACGCGTCGTGACACACTGTCACGAGCAATTCCGCACGATATCGGCGAAACTTCCTTTGCAACGCTGACTCGCAGGTCATTGGAGCCCCCGTTCGCGCGAACGAGGCAATCCACCGCGCTTTTTCACTGCGTTTCCTTCGAAGGAGTCCGCATGCAAGTGAACATCAACGGTATCGAAACACGCTACGTTCTAAGCAACGAAGGTGGCGGCCCCTGGCTCACCTTCATCCACCAGCTGGGCGGCGATCTGTCTATCTGGGATCAGATGGCCGGCTATTTCCGCGACGATTACACGGTGTTGCGCTACGACGTGCGCGGCCACGGCCACAGCGCGGTCGCGCGCGAGCCGTTCGCCATGCGCGATCTGGCCGACGACCTCGTCAAACTGCTCGATGCGCTCGGCGCGCCGACGACGCACGTGGTCGGCCTGTCGCTCGGCGGCATGATCGCACAGCAATTCGCGCTCGACCATCCATCGCGCATCGACACGCTGACGATCGCCGACAGCACCGGCGGCACCCCGCCCGAAAATCGTGCGTTATGGGATCAGCGCGCGCACGCCGCGCGCAGCGACGGCATGGCGGCGCTCCTGCCGTCGACGATCACGCGCTGGCTCACGCCCGACTTTCAGGCCCGCCATCCCGAAGCCGTCGAGCCGATCCGTGAGACATTTGCGCACACGCCGCCAGAAGGCTTTGCGATGGCCTGCGAGGCGCTGCGTGATTTCGACCTGCGCGGCCAGCACGGCGCGATCCGCTGTCCTACACTAACAGTTGCTGGACGTCACGACACTGGCACGCCACCTGCTGCTACACAGGCAATCGCGGAGGCAATCGAAGGTGCGCGCTTCGAGTTGCTGGACGCCGCACATCTCGCGCCGATCGAGCAATCTCACCGTTTTGCAGCGTTACTTGAATCGTTTCTGGAGCAGCGAGTCTAACCGTCAGGTCTGGAGTTTTTTACCTGCGTCGTCCAGACCCACCCCTTGAATTCCATCCCCCATGCTCCACCTATGGTGCAGAACAGGCCAGGAGCCCTACGGAAATAAGGAGTGTCGCCATGCAAATGATCTATAACAGCCCTAACTATTGTGTCGTCGAGTTTCCGCCGCAGGAAGGTCAACTGGCCATGAAGTCGGGCGGCTACGAGATCGTGGACAAAAACATGCAGCGCGAAATCTACATTGACGGAGCAATGGCGGCGCGGTTTCGCGAGCATGTGCAGAAGCTGATCGAAGGCGAGCCGACGCTGGACGAAGTCGACGAATTCCTCGGCCAGTTCGACAGTCTGATGCAACAACCAGTGATCCTGCATTGACCCGAGGGGTTTGAACTGACGCTCTGGCGACATCGATCGACCGCGCCGCGCGGCTTTGCCGGCGGATTCCACCAGGCGGTCGGCGGCAGTGAAGCGGCCCGGCAGGCTTTGGCTTGCTGGGCCGTTTTTTATGGGTTCTGATTGCTTCGTTTGTTAGCGCGTTCGTTAGCGCATTTCTGAATTCCCGGCGCGGCGCGTTTCAATCGGTCGGTTTTGCCGGCCGCGCTTTCCACCGCCCCGCACGCCCGGCGCATCCGCCCGGCAGCGGCTACAATGACAGGTTTTCCGCCAACCCCGGCGCAAGCCCCCGTCCGCCATGACCCAGCCTGCTCAATCCGCCACGCCAGTCCGTTCCGAGCCCGCCTACACGCGCGGCGCAGCGTTGCCCGCGCTGCTGAACTCGCGCATCCTGATCCTGGACGGCGCGATGGGCACGATGATCCAGCGCTACAAGCTCGACGAAGCCCGCTATCGCGGCGAACGCTTCAAGGACTACGCGCGCGACATCAAGGGCAACAACGAGTTGCTGTCGATCACGCAGCCGCAGATCATCTCCGAGATTCACGAGCAATATCTGGCGGCGGGCGCGGACATCATCGAGACCAACACGTTCGGCGCGACCACGGTCGCGCAGTCCGACTACGGTATGGAGTCGCTCGCCGTCGAGATGAATGTCGAATCGGCGAAGCTCGCACGCGCCGCGTGCGAGAAATACTCGACACCGGACAAACCGCGCTTCGTCGCCGGCGCGATCGGACCGACGCCGAAGACGGCGAGCATTTCGCCCGACGTCAACGATCCGGGCGCGCGCAACGTGACCTTCGACGAACTGCGCACGGCTTACTACGAGCAGGCGAAGGCGCTACTCGACGGCGGCGCGGATCTGTTCCTCGTCGAAACGATCTTCGACACACTGAACGCGAAGGCTGCGCTGTTCGCGCTCGACGAACTGTTCGAGGACACCGGCGAGCGTCTGCCGATCATGATCTCGGGCACCGTCACCGATGCGTCGGGCCGCATTCTGTCGGGCCAGACCGTCGAGGCGTTCTGGAACTCGCTGCGTCACGCGAAGCCGCTCACCTTCGGCCTGAACTGCGCGCTCGGCGCGGCGCTGATGCGCCCGTACGTCGCGGAACTGGCGAAGCTCTGCGACACCTATGTGTCGTGTTATCCGAACGCCGGCCTGCCGAATCCGATGAGCGACACCGGCTTCGACGAACTGCCCGCGGATACCTCGGGACTGCTGAAGGAATTCGCCGAAGCGGGTCTCGTCAACATCGCGGGCGGCTGCTGTGGCACGACGCCCGAGCACATCGCGGCGATCGCGAAAGCACTCGCCGAGCTCAAGCCGCGCAAGTGGCCGACGCAGTATCGCGACGCGGCCTGAGCCAGCCTGTGGCGCACTTCACCGCGACGCCCGCGCGCCCTGGCGCGCCCCGCCCGCCCCTTAACACACGCACCCGACACGCACTCACGCCATGACCGATCACACCATGCGCCTTGCCGGCCTCGAGCCGTTCAACGTCACGTCCGGGACGCTCTTCATCAACGTCGGCGAACGCACCAACGTGACCGGCTCGAAGGCGTTCGCGCGAATGATCCTGAACAATCAGTTTGACGAAGCATTGGCCGTCGCGCGCCAGCAGGTCGAGAACGGCGCGCAGGTGATCGACATCAACATGGACGAGGCGATGCTGGATTCGAAGGCCGCGATGGTGCGCTTCATGAATCTGATCGCGTCGGAGCCGGATATCGCACGCGTGCCGATCATGATCGACTCGTCGAAGTGGGAGGTGATCGAGGCGGGCCTGAAGTGCGTGCAAGGCAAGGCGATCGTCAACTCGATTTCGCTGAAGGAAGGCAAGGAGCAGTTCGTTCATCACGCGAAGCTGATTCGGCGCTA
>DATAQT010000201.1:0-15632 GCA_036264535.1 Paraburkholderia sp.
GACATCGCGATGGTGTTCCAGTCGTACGCGCTGTATCCGTCGATGACGGTGCGCGAGAACATCTCGTTCGGCCTGAACATCCGCAAGGTGCCGAAGCAGGAGCAGACGCAGATCGTCGACCGTGTATCGAACACGCTGCAGATTACTCACCTGCTCGACCGCAAGCCGGGCCAGCTGTCCGGCGGCCAGCGTCAGCGCGTCGCGATGGGCCGTGCTCTCGCGCGCGATCCGGTGATGTTCCTGTTCGACGAGCCGCTGTCGAACCTCGACGCGAAGCTGCGTATCGAGATGCGTTCGGAAATCAAGCTGCTGCATCAGCGTCTCGGCACGACGATCGTCTACGTGACGCACGACCAGATCGAAGCGATGACGCTCGGCGACCGCATCGCGGTGATGAAGGACGGCATCGTGCAGCAGTTCGGCGCGCCGCAGGACATCTACGACTCGCCGTCGAACCTGTTCGTGGCGGGTTTCATCGGCGCGCCGCCGATGAACTTCATCGAAGGCAAGCTGGTCGAGCAGGGCTCGGGCGTCGGCATCGAACTCGATACCGGCGTGGCGCGCAAGGTGGTGGTGCTGCCGTTCGAATCGGGCAAGGTGCGCTCGCATGTCGGCAACAACGTGATTCTCGGCCTGCGTCCGGAGCGCATCACCGATGCGCGCGGCGCGCACGGCGATGACTCGAAGCTGCAGCCGGTCGAAGTGAAGGTCGACGTGATCGAGCCGACCGGTCCGGACACGCTGGTGTTCGCGCAGGTCAACGGCAAGCGCATCGTGAGCCGCGTGCACCCGGCGTCGAATCCGCAACCGCAGATGAATGCGACGCTGTTGTTCGATACGTCGAAGGCGGTGCTGTTCGATCCGGCGAATGAAGAGCGGATCGCGTAAGCGCTAAAGCCGTCGCTTCGGAAAAGCCCCATGCGTTGAATTGCGCATGGGGTTTTTGTTTTTTTGCAGCCGTTACGCCGCCTCGGGCAAACGCAAATCCGGATTGTTGCGCGCGAGCTCGCTGACCCAGTCGATGAACGCGCGCAACCGCGAGCTCAGATTGCGGCGATGCGCATACAGGACCGACAGCGGTGTGCCGGGACTCGGGTAGTTGCCGAGAATCTCGGTGAGCGCGCCTTGCTCGATCAGCTCGGCGACCATGAAACGCGACGGCTGGATGATGCCGTGTCCGAGCACAGCCGCGCCGATATACACGGAGCCGTCGTTGACCGCGAGCGTGCTTTGCATCGGCACGCGCTCGATTTCGCCGTTCACTTCGTATTCGAACGGGAAGGTCCTGCCGCTGCGCGCGGACACGTAGTTGACCGCGCGATGGTTGGCGAGGTCGCCGAGCGTGGTCGGCGTGCCGTATTTCTGCAGATACGCGGGCGACGCGCACGTCACGATGCGCGCAAGACCGATGCGCCGGGCAACGAGGCTGGATTCCTCCGGCGTACCCATGCGGATCACGCAATCGACGGCGTCCTGAATCAGATCGATGTTGCGATCCGCGAGGCCGAGTCGCACGTCGATTTGCGGGTACTGTCGATAGAAATCGTCGAGCGCGGGCAGCAGCAGCGAGCGTGCGAGCGTGCCGGACGTATCGACGCGGATCGTGCCTGCCGGGTTCTCGCGCTTGTTCGATAGCGACGACTCGGCATCGACGACGTCGGCGAGAATGCGCACGCAGCGCTCGTAGAACGCCGCGCCGTCTTCGGTCACGCTGACCTGGCGCGTCGAGCGGTTCAGGAGCCGCACGCCGACGTGTTCTTCGAGCGCCTGGATCGTGCGGCTGACCTTCGCGCGCGGCAGATCGAGCGACTCCGAAACCTTGGTGAAGCTGTTCGCTTCGACCACGCGCGTGAAGATCTCCATCGCTTCGAAACGGTCCATGTTGTGCCTTATGGGTGGTGAGCCGGGAGCAGGGCGAGTCGGGCTTGCGACACGACAGGAAGTCTACCGCCAGGAAAACCGGTTGTCTGCCCGTGAGCGCCAGCCATCGCCGCTCGTGGCTCAGTCCCGATCGGGCGCACCGAGCGGAAACAGCGGCCGATACGGCCGCGCCTCGTCGACCGCGCGCGCGAACGACGGCCGCGCGAGCAGCCGCTGCCGGTACGCGCGCACGTGCGCGAACGCGGGGCTGATGGGATGAGTCCAGTCGGCGTAGAAGAGAAACGGAGCGGCGCCGCAGTCGGCGAGGCTGAAGCTCTCGCCGGCGGCCCATTCGCGCTCGGCCATGTGTCGGTCGAGCCATGCATACGCGGTGTCGAGCATCGCGCGCGCATCGGCGACGCCGCGCGTGTCGCGCTCGGCTTCGGCGCGCAGGCAATCGAAGACGATCTTCTGCTGCGGCGTCGAAATGTAGTTGTCGAAGAAGCGGTCCATGGTGCGCACCTCGAGCGCGGCGCGCGGATCGGCCGGCAACAGCGCGACAGGTCCCGGATAGTGCTGGCCCAGATATTCGATGATGATGCTCGCCTCGATCACTGTGCGCCCGCCGTCGACGAGCACGGGGAATCGCTTGATCGGCCATAGCGCGGCGAATTCGGCCATGATCTGCGGGTCGTCGTACGCAAGCACGCGCGTCTCGAACGGCGTGCCGTTTTCGTACAGCGCAGTCAGGGCCTTCTGGCAGTAGGACGAGAAGGGGTGGGCATAGAGCTGCAGGGACATCGCGATCACCTTTGACGGTTGCACAGGGTGCGGGGCAACGATGGCCACCGCGCGACGGCCAGGCTGGCCGTTTACCCGACGACGAACGACAGCCGCGAAAATCGACCTCAGGCCTTCGCGTTGACCCCATGCGGGGGCAACGCTCCCGGCTGCAACAACACGACCACCGCGCCGGCGCCCCCATCATGCGGGCGCGCCTGACAGAACGCGATGACCTCGGATTTCTGCACGAGCCACGCGCGCACCTTGCCCTTCAGCACCGGCTCCTTGCCGATCGATCCGAGACCCTTGCCGTGAATCACGCGTAGGCAGCGCAGCCCGCGCTTCACCGATTCGCGGATGAACTCCGCGAGCGCCTCGCGTGCTTCCTCGCGACGCATGCCATGCAGATCGATCTGCGCCTGCACGATCCAGTCGCCGCGCCGCAGCTTGCGCACGACGTCGCGGCTCAAGCCGGGGCGGCAATACGAGAGCGTTTCGTCGGTTTCGAGCAGCACCTCCGGGTCGAACTCGTCGGAGATCGCTTCGTGCAGCACCGCTTCCTCGTCGAGCAGCGTCTGCACCGGCAGCGGTGGCGGGGGATTGCGCGAGAGCGTCGCGCGCGGCGGAATCGCGAGCGGCGCGACTTCGCCGATCTCGCGTCGGAACAGATCGGCGTCGGCCGCTGCTTCGCGCTGCGCGGCTCTTGCCACGGCCTGTTCGCGCTCGCGCCGCTCGGCATCGCCCTTCAATGCTTCACGCAATGCGCCGAGTCCGGCAAGCCCCGACGCGCGATCGAGCTTCGGCGCGACGGCGGGCACAGCCGCCGCGGGCGCGGGACGCGTGGCGGCTTGCGGGCGTTTCGGTTCGTTCGGATGGGGCTGATTCTTCGGCATATCGGCAATACAGGCGGAAAGGTCGACTGGTCGTGTGGGCTGGAGTGGCGGGTGTCTCGTGGCGCGGTGTGGGGTCAACGTGCGCAACGCGCACCCCACGTTGCCAAAGCGGCAAAAACGACAAAGGCCGCCGGCATTTCAGCCGCGGCCTTCGTGAGTCAGTGACGGCTGCGCTGTGCGCCACCGTCATTTTACTGTCGCGCCTGTCGTCGCGACACCGCGTCGCGATACGGCAGCGCGTTGCGGATCAACGCTCCGCTTCCGCGCTCATCGCGTGCTCGCCGGCCATCTCGTTGATGGTCTCGAGATAGCGCTGTGCGTCGAGCGCGGCCATACAGCCCGTGCCCGCGCTCGTGATCGCCTGCCGATAGATGTGGTCCTGCACGTCGCCGGCGGCGAACACGCCCGGCACGCTCGTGGCGGTCGCGAAACCGTTCAGGCCGCCCTTCGTGATGATGTAGCCGTTCTTCATCTCGAGCTGGCCTGCGAAGATGTCCGTGTTCGGCTTGTGGCCGATCGCGACGAACACGCCTTGCAGCGCGATGTCGGTGGTCTCGCCGGTTTGCGCGTGCTTGATGCGAAGGCCGGTTACGCCGGTGTTGTCGCCGGTCACTTCGTCGAGCACGTGGTTCCACTTGATCTCGACGACGCCTTCCTTCTCCTTCGCAAGCAGACGGTCGATCAGGATCGGCTCGGCGCGGAACTTGTCGCGACGATGGATCACGGTCACCTTCTTCGCGATGCCGGCGAGGTACAGCGCCTCTTCAACGGCCGTGTTGCCGCCGCCGATCACGGCGACATGCTGCTGACGATAGAAGAAGCCGTCGCAGGTCGCGCAGGCCGACACGCCCTTGCCCATGAACGCCTCTTCCGACGGCAGGCCGAGATATTGCGCCGATGCGCCGGTCGAGATGATCAGCGAGTCGCACGTGTATTCACCCGAATCGCCGATCAGGCGAATCGGTTTCTCGTCGAGCTTCGCCGTGTGGATGTGGTCGAAGATGATTTCGGTGTTGAAGCGCTCGGCGTGCTCGAGAAAGCGCGCCATCAGTTCCGGGCCTTGCACGCCGTTGGCGTCGGCGGGCCAGTTTTCGACGTCGGTCGTGGTCATCAGCTGGCCGCCTTGCGCGAGGCCGGTGACGAGCACCGGCGCCAGGTTGGCGCGCGCCGCGTAAACCGCCGCCGTGTAGCCGGCGGGACCGGAACCGAGAATCAGAACCTTGGCGTGTTTCGTTGCAGTTGCGGGCATGATCGAATCCTTGGACGGCGCGCGGCTCGCCGCTGCGTAGCCGTGCGTTTTGAGCTGAAACTATAGATGGGTATCAGTCCGGCATTATAAAGGGCGGGGCGCGCGGCTGCGCCATCAAGCTTTCCGATCGCGGCGATAGCGTCGCGGCGACGGCGCACGGCGCAAGCGGGTGGCGCACTACGACGAATTTCGCGCGCCGCGCGAATGGATCTGTGGTCAAACAGCCAGGTTACTGTCATTTACAGCCTTGCGCGGGGCGCAGCGTTTACAATAGCCCGGATCGAAGTTTCCGGTAGCCGGGATCGGGCCCGAAGCCGCGCGCGGCGAGGCTCGGGCCGCGTTCCCGGCGGCAGTTTCAGCCTGAACCGGCTACCCCAGGCAACAGGATCAATGGCAAAAGCTCCTTATTCCGCGAGCGCGCAGGCATTGCCGCACCGCATGTCGCGCCTCTTCACCGAAATCCGCTGGATTCTGCAGGTGGCGCTCGGCGTATTCCTGCTGATGTCGCTCGTCAGCTACAGCAGGCACGACCCGAGCTGGACCCACGCCGCGCAGGTCGACCATATCTCGAACTGGGCCGGCCGCGTCGGCGCGTGGACCTCCGACATCCTGCTGCTGTTGTTCGGCCTGTCCGCCTACTGGTGGATCGTGCTGCTCGGCCGCCACATCTCCGCGAACTACAAGCGCATCACCCGCAATGAAGAGCCGCAGGACGACGAAGCGCCGCGCGGCGTGAGCTGGCTCGCGGATGCGTTCGCGTTCATGCTCGTGCTGCTGTCGTGCAACGGCCTCGAGGCGCTGCGCATGTGGTCGTTGAAAGTGCAGTTGCCGCGCGCGCCGGGCGGCGTGATCGGCGAAGCCGTCGCGCGCGGCATCTCGCACGCGCTCGGCTTTACCGGCGGCACGCTCGCGCTACTGCTCGGTCTCGCGATCGGGTTGTCGCTGTACTTCCGCTTTTCGTGGTTGTCGGTCGCGGAGAAGGTCGGTGAATCGATCATTTCCGGTGTGACGTTCGCGAAGCTGCGCCGCGAGGCCGGGCGCGATCGCAAGCTCGGTGAAGTGGCTGCCGTGAAGCGTGAAGGCAAGGTCGAGAAGGGCCGCGTGCGCATCGAGGAGCACGAGCCCGTCATGATCGTGCCGCCCGTCGTCACACCGGCGAAGTCGGAGCGCGTCGAGAAGGAACGGCAGGTGCCGCTCTTTACCGATCTGCCGGGCGACTCCACGCTGCCGCCCATCTCTCTGCTCGACCCCGCGCCCGCCGCGCAGGAAACCATCTCCGCGGACACGCTCGAATTCACGTCGCGTCTGATCGAGAAGAAGCTGAAGGACTTCGGTGTCGAAGTCAGCGTGGTCGCCGCGTATCCGGGGCCCGTCGTCACGCGCTACGAAATCGAGCCGGCTACCGGCGTGAAGGGCAGCCAGATCGTCAATCTCGCGAAGGATCTCGCGCGCTCGCTGTCGCTCGTGTCGATCCGCGTGGTCGAAACGATTCCGGGCAAGAATTTCATGGCGTTGGAGTTGCCGAATCTGCGCCGCCAGACCGTGAGCCTGTCCGAAATTCTCGGCTCGGCCGTCTATGCGGATGCCGCCTCGCCGCTCACCATGGGTCTTGGCAAGGACATCGGCGGTAAGCCGGTCTGCGCGGACCTCGCGAAGATGCCGCACCTGCTCGTCGCCGGCACGACCGGTTCGGGCAAGTCGGTCGGTATCAACGCGATGATCCTGTCGCTGCTGTACAAGGCGAGCGCCGAGCAGGTCCGCATGATCCTGATCGATCCGAAGATGCTCGAAATGAGCGTCTACGAAGGCATTCCGCATCTGCTGTGTCCAGTCGTCACCGACATGCGTCAGGCGGGCCACGCGCTGAACTGGGCGGTCGCCGAAATGGAGCGCCGCTACAAGCTGATGAGCAAGGTCGGTGTGCGTAACCTCGCCGGCTACAACAACAAGATCGACGAAGCGGCCAAGCGCGAAGAGAAGCTGCCGAATCCGTTCAGCCTGACACCGGACGATCCGGAACCGCTCACGCGGCTGCCGAACATCGTGGTCGTCATCGACGAACTGGCCGACCTGATGATGGTCGTCGGCAAGAAGGTCGAAGAGCTGATCGCGCGGATCGCGCAGAAGGCGCGCGCGGCCGGCATCCATCTGATTCTCGCGACGCAGCGTCCATCGGTCGACGTGATCACCGGCCTGATCAAGGCCAACGTGCCGACCCGCATGGCGTTCCAGGTGTCGTCGAAGATTGACTCGCGCACGATTCTCGACCAGCAGGGCGCCGAGTCGCTGCTCGGCATGGGCGACATGCTGTATCTGCCGCCGGGCTCCGGTTTGCCGGTGCGCGTGCACGGCGCGTTCGTGTCGGACGACGAGGTGCATCGCGTCGTCGACAAGCTCAAGGAGCAGGGCGAGCCGAACTATATCGAGGGGATTCTCGAAGGCGGCGTGGGCGGCGAAGGCGACGAAGGTTCGGCGGGAACCGCGTCCACCGAAGGTGAGTCGGACCCGTTATACGATCAGGCGGTCGACGTCGTGCTGAAGAATCGTCGCGCGTCGATCTCGCTCGTGCAGCGACATCTGCGCATCGGCTACAACCGGGCGGCGCGTCTGCTCGAACAGATGGAGAATTCGGGCGTGGTCTCGGCGATGTCGTCGAACGGCAATCGCGAGATTCTGGCGCCGGCGCGCGAAACGGAATAGCCGTAGCGATTTGCGGCCTTTGCGTGCGCCACCGCGTGCACCGTCGTGTGCACCATTGCGGCTCGACGCCGGGCCACTCACTTGGGTTCAGCGAGTGCATCGACCCGGCGCAGCCCCTCACCGAATTCAATCAAGGGAGAAATCATATGCAAGCAATCGCGCAGCAGGACGCCCGAGAGCGTCATGTGGGCCGCCTCGGCGAGCTCGCGCGCAAGATCGCGCGCAGTGCTGGCAGTGTTGCGATCGGTGCGTCGCTGCTCGTTGCCTCGCACGCGTACGCGAGCGGCACCGAGCAACTGAAGGCGTTCGTCGCGCAGGTCCATTCGGCGCGCGGCACCTTCGTGCAGCAGGAAGTGCGTGCGCCGAGCAAGGCGCAGGGCGCGAGTGATGCGCTTTCCACCGCGAACGCCGGCAGGCCGACCACGTCGAGCGGCACGTTCATGTTCGCGCGGCCCGGCAAGTTCATCTGGCAATACGAGAAGCCCTACTCGCAATTGCTGCAGGCGGACGGCGACAAGCTTTACGTGTACGACAAGGATCTGAACCAGGTCACGGTGCGTACGCTCGGCAATGCGCTCGGCGCGAGCCCGGCGGCGATCCTGTTCGGCAGCAACGATCTGGACAAGAACTTCACGCTGCGTGACGCGGGTGTGAAGGCCGGCATCGACTGGCTCGAACTGACGCCGAAGGCGAAGGACACTCAGTTCGAGCGCGTGGGCATCGGCTTCAAGGACGGTAATCTCGAGGCGATGGAATTGCACGACGTGTTCGGCAACGTGACGCTGTTGACGTTTTCGAATATCCAGAAAAATCCGCAACTGCCGCCCGATGCATTCAAGTTCACGGTGCCGAAGGGCGCCGATGTGATCAACGGATAAACCGTGCGGCGCCATCGCAAAGGACCGCAAAAGCCGCGCTTGTCGAGCGCGGCTTTTTTATTTCGCGCAGCGTGTCGTGTGTGAATTGCCAGCGAATGCGAACTGCGGCGAACACGAACGCGAAATCGTCACGCCGGCAGCCGCAATGATTTAGTGCGAGACTAGAAAATGTGACATCGCGCGTGGGCTCGATCCAGCGCATCTGGTCATTTCCAGGATTTTGGTGCGCACCCTCTAACAATTTTTTGCTGCGGCGCAACAAAATAACGCCTAAACTGGTCGAAGCTGGTTGTTGCTTCGAATGTATGGAAAGGTGAGGCATGTCATGAGATTGTCTTCAACACACGATTTGCCCCTGTCCCCGTCCCTCCACGTGTTCCAGCAGGAGGGCGGGTGGCATTGGGGGATTACGGTTCCACGGTCGGCGGGCAGTGGATTCAAGGTCGTTGCATATAGCGAAACCACCTTTATCGATGAGGCGGAAGCCCATCGGGAAGGCAATCGCGCGCTCGCACGTTTTGCCGATGAGCCGGCGGCTTCGCTTGAACGGCAATAACGCCGCTAAATTGTTTTGACGCACAGCACAACCCGTTATTTGGGTTTATGAGCGGAAAACGCAGCGATTACCGTTCGGTAATAACTCAATATGCAACGGATTGCATATTTCTTTGACTTCCGAAAAATCGTAGTGATAATGTCTCATTTTTGAGATATCGCTTACTTTGACTTTCGCGGAATATGAAACCACGCACGCCCTGAGCGTGGAACTGGACGGCGTGAACTACGCCGGAACTTATCGCGTGATGACGGGTACCGTCATCGTGCATTTCGCGAACGAGAGCAAATTCGCTTCTTACGCGCCGAATCGGCCGGAGACCGTCGCCCGCTGGCTGCTCACGGATCTGTGCCGCAAGGTCGAATCGCTTCGGCGCAAGGTGGCGAAGAAATAGGCGGCCGTGCGATTGGCGAGCCGCGCATCGACGGTCATAAAAAAAGACCTGCATGTGCAACGCAGGTCTTTTTCGTTTTCTGGCAGCCGCGTTCAACGCGACGCGCTCACTCTGAGGCGCTCACGCGTAGGCGGTCTTGCGCGCCGACACGAACAGGTAGTAGCACACCGCGCCGATCGCGAGCGACGGCAGCGTCGCGCCGAGATTCGGCAGCCATTGATTGATCACCTGGTACGAGCCGATGCCGATCGCCCACGCGACGAACGCGCTGAGATGCCAGCCGCCCGAGAAGCCGTAGCGGCCGCGCACATCGGCGAGCACCGCGGCGTCGATGCGGCGCTTGCGCACGATGAAGTGATCCATCAGCACGACGCCGAACAGCGGCGCGAACACCGAGCCGATCAGCAGCAGGAAGTTCTGGTACTTCGCCATCGGCACGAGCAGCGCGATCAGCGTGCACAGCGCGCCGAACGCCGCCGACAGCAGCGGCACGCTCGCCCGCGTCCAGAACGTGCCGGTCGACACCGCGGCCGAGTGGATATCGGCGAACGCGTTGTCGATTTCGTCGATCAGGATCAGCAGCAGCGCCAATCCGCCGCCCGCTTGCGCGAGCGCGCCGGTCAGCAGCGCATCGCCGCCGCCCGCCGCGAGGCCATAGATCGCGCCGAGCGCATAGAACCAGATGTTCGCGATGCCGTAGCCGTACAACGTGCCACGGAACGTCTCGCTCGCGCGGCGGCCGAAGCGCGTGTAGTCGGCGATCAGCGGCAGCCACGACAGCGGCATGGCGACCACGAGGTCGACGGCGCCGCCGAACGACATCTCGCCGGTGCCGGGACGCTGCATCAGCTCCGCGAGGTTGTGGCGCGCGAGCAGGTTCCAGGTGAGCCACGCGGCGCCCGCGAGCAGCAGCCAGATCCCCCACTTGCGCAGAAAGCGCCGCACGAACGACAACGGGCCGCAGATGGCGAGCAGCGTCGCGAGCAGGCCGAAGATCACGGTCCAGACGAGCGGCATCGACAGGCCGAATGCCTGTTTCGCGAGCGCATCGGCGGAATCGCGCATCACGATGACCTCGAACGAGCCCCAGCCGACCAGTTGCACCATGTTGAGCACGGCCGGCACCGACGCGCCGCGCACGCCGAGCGTCGGACGCAGCGACGACATCGCCGCGAGCCCGGTGTCGGTGCCGATCACGCCCGCGAGCGCGAGCAGCACGACGCCGATCACGCTGCCGAGCACGATCGCGACGAGCGCGTGCGGCAGCGATAGCCCCGGCACCAGCAGCGCGCCCGCCTGCGCGACGAGCAGGCCGATGCCGAGGGAGAACCACAACGCGAACGCGTCGCCGGTACGGAACGCGCGGCGCGCGTCGGGCACCGGCGTGAGCGGCGCGTAGGTGGAGCCGGCGTCGCCGGCGACAGAGTCTTGAGCCATCTGATGTTGTTCCTGTTGGTGGTGCCGTGAATCTTGTTGCTGTGGATCTTTGCGTTGCTGGCGCGTCGTGTACCGATGGCGCGCCGGTCGGCCATCGTTCGCGCGCCGTCACTGTCATAATGCAGGACGTTGCCCGCGTTCGTGCCTCTGCTTCCGGCCGGGCGCGGGCTTTGCGCTTGTCCCGCGAGGTGCCGGTCCAAATGGGCGCGTGCCCGGAAAGCCGAGATTATCCCCAAAACGTCATGTTTGAAGAAACCCGTGCCAATGTTCCGCTCGCCGAACGCCTGCGGCCAAGCAATATCGACGAAGTGATCGGCCAGTCGCATCTGCTCGGGCCGAACAAGCCGCTCAGGGTCGCGTTCGCATCGGGCGAAGCCCATTCGATGATCCTGTGGGGCCCGCCCGGCGTCGGCAAGACCACGCTCGCGCGGCTGATGGCCGATGCGTTCGACGCGCAGTTCATCGCGCTGTCGGCGGTGCTCTCGGGCGTGAAGGATATCCGCGAGGCGGTCGAGACCGCGCAGATCCATCGCGCGAACGGCCACCAGACGCTGGTGTTCGTCGACGAAGTGCATCGCTTCAACAAGAGCCAGCAAGACGCGTTCTTGCCGCACGTCGAGTCGGGTCTGTTCGTGTTCGTTGGCGCGACGACCGAGAATCCGTCGTTCGAGGTCAACAGCGCGTTGCTGTCGCGCGCCGCGGTCTACGTGCTCAAGAGCCTGACCGACGACGAACAGCGTGAGCTGCTCGAGCGCGCGCAGAAGGAACTCGGCGCCCTCACGTTCACCGACGAAGCGCGCGCCGCGCTCATCGGTTCCGCCGACGGCGACGGCCGCAAGTTGCTGAACAACCTCGAGATCGTCGCGCGCGCGGCCGCGCAGCAGAAGACCACCGAAATCGACGGCGCGTTATTAGGCAGCGCGCTCGCGGAAAACCTGCGTCGCTTCGACAAGGGCGGCGACGCATTCTACGACCAGATCAGCGCGCTGCATAAATCGGTGCGCGGCAGCAACCCGGACGGCGCGCTGTACTGGTTCTGCCGCATGCTCGACGGCGGCGCGGACCCGCGCTATCTGGCGCGGCGCATCGTGCGCATGGCGTGGGAAGACATCGGCCTGGCGGACCCGCGCGCTGCGCGCATCACGCTCGACGCCGCCGAAACCTATGAGCGTCTCGGTACGCCCGAAGGCGAACTCGCGCTCGCGCAGGCGATCATTTATCTGGCGATCGCGCCGAAATCGAACGCCGGATACAACGCGTACAACGAGGCGCGGCGCTTCGTTGGCAAGGACCAGTCGCGCGCGGTGCCGGTGCATCTGCGCAACGCGCCGACGAAGCTGATGAAGGAACTCGGCTACGGCCACGACTACCGTTACGCGCATGACGAGCCCGATGCGTACGCAGCCGGCGAGACCTATCTGCCGGACGGGATGCGCGAGCCGCATTGGTACGAGCCGACGCCGCGTGGCCTCGAAGGCAAGATCGGCGAAAAGCTCGCGCGCCTCGCCGAACTCGATGCGCGGTGGCGCTCGGAGAGCAAGCCGAAGAAGGCTTGAGGCGTTTCGCCTGTGCCGGTGCGCTAAAATCACTGTTTCATACAACGAACATCCGTCCCATCCCATGCTCGACATCCAGTTGCTGCGCAAAGACCTCGACGGCGTCGCGAAACGCCTCGCCGACCGCGGCTATACCCTCGACGTCGCGACCTTCACCGCGCTCGAAGCGGAACGCCGCGATACCCAGACCCGTACCGAAGAACTGCAGGCGCGCCGCAACAGCCTGTCGAAGCAGATCGGCGCGATGAAAGGGCGCGGCGAAGACACGTCCGCGGTGATGGCCGAAGTCGGCGGCATTGGCGACGACATGAAGGCGTCGGCGGTCAAGCTCGAGGACATCCAGAAGCGTCTGTCGGATCTGCTGCTCGTCGTGCCGAACCTCGCGCACGAAAGCGTGCCGCTCGGTCACGACGAAGCCGGCAACGTCGAGGTGCGCCGCTGGGGCACGCCGCGTCAGTTCGACTTCGAGGTGAAGGATCACGTCGACGTCGGCACGCCGCTCGGCCTCGACTTCGAGACCGGCGCGAAGCTGTCGGGCGCGCGCTTCACGATGCTGCGCGGGCAGATTGCGCGGCTGCATCGCGCGCTCGCGCAGTTCATGATCGACACGCACACGCAGCAGCACGGCTATACCGAGATCTACACGCCGTACATCGTGAATCCGGACATCCTGTACGGCACCGGCCAGCTGCCGAAGTTCGCGGACGACATGTTCCGCGTCGAGAAGGGCGGCGGCGAAAACACGGTCACGCAGTACCTGATCTCGACCTCGGAAATTTCGCTGACGAACACGGTGCGCGAGAGCATCGTCGAAGCGGACGCACTGCCGATCAAGCTGACCGCGCACTCGCCGTGCTTCCGCTCGGAAGCGGGCTCGTACGGCCGCGATACGCGCGGCATGATCCGTCAGCATCAGTTCGACAAGGTCGAGATGGTGCAGGTCGTCGCGCCGGATGCATCGTACGACGCGCTCGAGCAGATGGTCGGCCACGCCGAGGCGATTCTGCAGAAGCTCGAGTTGCCGTATCGCGTGATCACGCTCTGTACCGGCGACATGGGCTTCTCGGCCGCGAAAACCTACGACCTCGAAGTGTGGCTGCCCGCGCAGAACACGTATCGCGAGATTTCGAGCTGCTCGAACACTGAGTCGTTCCAGGCGCGACGCATGCAGGCGCGTTTCCGCAACGCGCAGGGCAAGCCGGAACTCGTGCATACGCTGAACGGATCGGGGCTCGCGGTGGGCCGCACGCTCGTCGCGGTGCTCGAGAACTTCCAGAACGCCGATGGCTCGGTGACGGTGCCCGCTGTACTGCGGCCTTACCTTGGCGGCGTCGAACGGCTGGAGGTGACGGCGGCCTGAGCGTTGCTGACAGTGTCCAGGTCCCTCGAAAATTTTTAGAAGTTTTTCGCCGAGGGGCTTGGAAAACTAATTCGAGCTGTTCTATAATCTTGGTCTCCCAAGGAACGACCCGCTTGGGTCCGACGAAGCAGCAGTGAGTTGGAATACCCGGAAAGGTGGCAGAGTGGTCGAATGTACCTGACTCGAAATCAGGCGTACGGTTTCCCCGTACCGTGGGTTCGAATCCCACCCTTTCCGCCAAATTCTGAAAACCCCTTGATCTCACTGAGATCAAGGGGTTTTTGCTTTAGGCTATCGAATTGTATTGCAGGTCAATTCGAATTGCTTCAAGCGTCATTTCTGTTGGCGGCATCCTTCGATTCAAATATCTCGTGCATGAGCTATTCGTCGCTCGTCGTCTTTCTTATTCTCTTTTCCATACAAATACCTTAAATAATTCCAGCCTCACTGCCCCTCATTCATATCTCCGACATGTTCAGCGGCCGGCTGTCGCTTTCTATTGAGGGTCGAAGTCAGAAAGTTCGCGGGCGACCCGCCCTCTGATCAACTTCTGAAAGTGCGAATCTTCGCCGACCCGACAGATCTCAGCAAAATCTGCCTTTTTTTACAAATAAATACGATTTTTTGCTGGGCTCGGTCATTCGTTCAGGATACGATTTACGCCGTCAGCAGCTTTTACGGGAATAAATTTCTTGTAAGCAGCGGCTACGGCAACAATCGGTAAAAAGGTTCGCGGACGAAATGACCGCGAGCCGACGCGCACCCGCCCGTGTCAATCTGGACCACCGCGAGAAACGCCTTCGCGAGCATCGGTTCAATCGGACATCAGAACGTGCGTTCAAGGCACTTCGGGATAGCTGCTTTTCAGGACTGCGAATGTATCGCAGGCAGTCCGTTGAGCATTATCCGTCCGAATCTTAGTAAATCCATTTTGGTCTTTTTATCGGGAATTTTCCCGACATTTGGAATTATTCCGCATGCTAAAACGACGTCAATTTCTCGGCGGCCTGACTGCCCTTAGCGCAAGTTATCTTTTGACCGCGTGCGGTGGTGGCGGTGGATCCTCCGACGCGAGCGGCAAGGCTGCCGCCGCGACCGGTGCTTCGGGCGCCGCGGCTGCTTCGGGAGCTTCCGCTACCGCGGCCTCGTCCAGCAACACCGGCAATACCACGCCGGTCGCGAAGGATGCGAGCAACACCTCGGCCGATGGCACCTCACTGCCTGCTTCGCCGCACATCGTCGACAAGTTCGGCTCGGTCTGGACGCTCTCCAACGGCGTCATCTACCGCAACGGCGCGACGGTCGGCATCACCTACAACGTCTCGATGGTGTTGTGGTACGGCGGCAAGATCTGGCATTGCGGCACGGGTGGCGAGTGGTACGTGATCGCGGACGTCCCCAATTCCTGGCTGCATTGCAACGATCCGCGCATCACGATCCCCCAAACCCCCGGCATGTTCTATGGCGTGAACGGCCACTTCGACTACACCTACTCCCCCCAGCAAATCGTCTCGATCCTGAAGGGATTGGGCTGCACGAGCTATCGCGTCGGCGTCACCAACACGGCGACGCAATTGAACGCGGCGATCGGGCTCGCCCAGGCCTTCCAGTCGGCGGGCATGACCTTGGTCGTGCTGGTCAACCAGGGGGTCTACGACAACAACGGCAACCTGTTCGCTGGCGAGGATGCGGCTTACAGCCAGGGTTACGCGGTAGCCCAGGGCGTCGCGAATGCACTGAAGCCGTATGGCGTGACCATTTACGAGTGCGGCAACGAACTGACGCGCCAGAACGCCACCGTGCTCGACTTCAACGCCGCGGGCACCAACGCAAAGGACTTCAACAACACGAACTGGCCGGTGATGCGCGGCGTGATGCGCGGGATGATCGATGGCGTGAAATCGGTTCAGTCGAACGCGAAGTGCGGCATCAATTTCTGCGTGAACGATGTCGGCGCGGCGGACGC